>CAUJFU010000115.1 GCA_963169055.1 Myxococcota bacterium | reverse complement strand
CTGACCATCGCCATTTCGACGATCATTTCCGCGTTCAATTCTCTCACCTTGTCGCCCGCACTTTGCGCGCTGATGAGTCCGCCAACCAAGCTGCTTTCCGTCTCTGCCGTCCTCTCGAACGCCACCAAGTCCCCGCTCTCTTGCTCTTTGCCCTCGATTCATCTTTCCCCTCTGCACTCCCACAACGTCTCTTCCAACAACTTCAACAAGCCCTTCCCCTCTTCCTCAAACAATCCAACCGCGCCGCTTCCTAACCCTTTCCGTTACCCCTCGCCTCGGCCCTTGCGCGGCATACCAAAACAACGCAGGTTGTTTTGCGTTGTGTTGTGGCCCCGTTTTGCGATGATGGCCCCGACGGGCCTTTTTGATGTCTTGTCGCCGTCCTATCCTTGGGAGGTATCGGTATGTTTCATTTTGATCGTAATTTCCGCGCCCTTTGCGCCTCGGCTCCTTGGTTTTTTGCCGGGATCTGGCTTTTCCACGCAAATGCCCATGCGATGGGCAAACACACCGCCGTTCACCTTGCCCGACTCAAACTCCCCGACCTCCCGAACAATCGACCTCGTGCGCTCTCTACGATGTTATTGCGCCTTACCGAACGCACCTCGATCAAGATCGGAATCGACATCCCCGAACTCTCCCCCCAAGATGCCCGACTGTTTCGCTATCCCATGTTGGTTTTGACCGGAAACAAGGGCTTTTCTGCTCTCCCCGCCCAAGATATCCTCCGCCTCCGCGCTTATCTCTCCAACGGCGGCCTTCTCTGGATCGATCGCAGCGAAGACGACAAAGACGGCGATTTTGACAAATCCGCCCGCCGCCTCGCCAAGCGGATCTTCCCCCAATCCACCCTACAAAAACTCTCCATCGAACACACCATCTACCGATCTTTCTACCTGATCCGCCGCTTTGGCGGACGCATCCTCCGCGAATCCTATATCGAAGGCATCACCATCGACGATCGTAGCCCCATCCTCTACTCCATGAACGATTACACGGGTGCATGGGAACGCGATGGCTTCGGCAACTGGGCCTTTGCCGTAATCCCGGGCGATCAAGCACAACGCGAAAATGCCTTCCGCATCGGCATCAACATCTTGATGTACGCTCTCTGCGTCAACTACAAACAAGATCTCGTCCACGCACCCGCCATCCTTCGACGACGACGCTAAAACCTCCTTCTCTTCGCACTTTTTCTCCCTCCATAAAAGCCTTTGTTTTTCCTTGCCTTTGAAACACGTTCAGAAAAAGAACGCCTTTCGATTCGGGCCTTCTTTGTCGTTCTGCTTGCTTTTCAGAACATTTGTGTTAAATCATAACTCCTCGAAAGGACGAGCAGATTTGTTGCGTTGTGAGGAGATAGCAAAAAGAGACGGTGGAGTGGATTGTGCTTGCTTTGTGGGAAGAGATCGGCGAAAAAGGCGCGTCATCGTTGAAAAGAGAAGGCGATCTCGGTAAAAAGAAGGTTTGAACTGGAAGCGACGGGCAGGCTTTTTTGGGTGTTCGTTGTGGTCGATGGATAGAGGAGGAAGTGTATGTGGCATGTATGGCGAAAGATGCGATGGATGGGGCTATGGGCCCTATGTGTGGGAGCGTTGTCCACGCAAGGTTGTAATTGTGGCGGAGATCCCGGGCAATCCAACGACAAAGCGCGGATTAGTTTTCTGTCACCGGCGGGGGCGTTGATTACGGATGGTTTGATTCGAGTGCGGGTGCAAGACAACGACGGGACCGAGTCTGTGGTCTTTTACATCGACGAAAAGAAGATCGATGCCAAAGAGGGCGGCGGACAGCGGGATGGAACCTTTGAGGTGCGATTTGCGTTGGATAGCCAGCCCAAAGAATTCGAGATCAAGGTCGAGGCAATCGACAAGGCCCAAGACAAACAAAGCGAAAAGATGCGTGTGCGTCAAGACGCTTCGGCACCGTTTATGCGCTTTACTTCGCCTTCCAAACTGAAAAATGAGCATCCAGCGATCTATGTGGGCAAACAAACCAAGGTGATCTCCGAAGGCCAAGACAAAGACGGTGTCGCTGAGATCACGATGGAATACGGCACTCAACGCGACGAGTACCTGCCGCTTAAAGTTTGCGCAGGAACCAGCACCCCAAACAAAGCGGATCTCTGCGAACACGATGCGGATCTTTCGGATGATACGAAGTTTCCAGACGGTGCAACCCTTGTTTTTTATGCGTTTGGAAAAGACGCCAAAAGCAACGTGACAGTTCCCAAAGCTCGTCTCGAAGTCTTGGTCGATAAAAAAGGCCCCCAGATCCAGATCGTCAAACCCAACAACGGCGATAGTTTGCGTGGGCAACAAGAGTTTCGGGCGTTGGTCTTGGATCAAGCAGGCGTCAAGCAAGTGGACTTTTTCATCAACAACATCAAAGCCGGACAAGTCCAGCCTGACGCCAACGCACCCGGGCAATACTTTTCCACCACCGATGTCGGTCAAGGCTTCGGCTCGGGCGAGGTCGAATTCAAGGTCCTCGCACGCGACGAACTCGACAACGTCTCCGAAACCTCCATCAAGATCCGCCTCGGTTGTTCGACTGACAAAGACTGCGCGGCCAACGAGCGTTGTTGTACCGCTGCCTCGCCCAACAACAAAGACGGCAAGTTTACCGGCCAATGCTTCCCCATCCAAGCCCAAGAAGGCGCACTTTGCGACCCTTGCACCACTCCTTGCGGAAAAGGCGGTGATGGCCGATTGATGGGTTGTTTGCCAGAGCCTTGCACCGATCAACCCCCCTTCCGTTGCCGTAGTGCTTGCAACCTCGGAAACCCCAACCTCCGCCCTGACAAGTGCCAACCCAAACAAGGCAGCCGACCCGCCGAATATTGCGTGCGCTCCGATATCACCAAGATCGATCCCACCCTCGGCGCTTGCGCGCTCGGCCATAACTGCGATCCGCTCAACCAACAGACCTGTCCCGCAGGGGCGCAACCCCCTTACAACAACTGTTGCCCCGCTGGTTCAGCCTGTTTCCCCGCTGACGACGACGCCAACTTCTGCGTTCCTGAAGGCAACAAAAAGCTCGGAGAGACGGGATGCAACAACGATATCTGCACAGGCAATAATACCTGTGAGCGTGGCGCTCTGTGTGTCGTGACGGTGGACCAACAAGGCCGTCCTGTCGGCTCTCCAAACTGCCGCAAAATGTGCGACTGCGATCAGTGGTGCCAACAAGGTCTCCCCCTCAACTCCGGTGGCTGTAGCGCTCGCGAAGTCTGTACGCCTTTGCGACTCACCAACGGCAACGTCCCCCTTCCTGTCGGTGCTTGCGCTTCGACAGGCCCCTGAGCTTCTCTGCCTCCTCCCGTTCTGCCGTGTTCACCCACGTTTCTCCCCAAATGCCCAACGGTGTGTCCGTCCTACCCTATCCCCGACAAATTACGCCGTTTGCGGTGGTGCGTCCTCCCTTGAAAAAGAGGGGCTTTGTCCCCATAATCGGCCCTTGTCTTTGACCCCCTTTTTGTACGAGGAGCGAATCCGCCTTGAGTCCACTGTTTGCATCCAACTTTATCCCGTTTCTGACCTCTGAAACGAGCGAGTACAACGACTGGCGCTGGGTTTGGTCGGGTTCTTGGTCGGCGGAGACGTTGTGGGTTTTGGCTTTTTTCTTGTTGATCGCGTTGTGGTGGGGATGGCAATCGAGCCAGCGGCTTGCTTCGATCCCGCAACGGATTGGTTTGCTTGTGCTGCGCTTGGTGGGGGCGGCGGCGCTGTGGTTCTTAATGCTCGGGCCAGCGGTCGAGTTGCGAAACGTCCAAAAGATCCAAAACCACTTGCCGATCTTTTTCGATACATCGGCCAGTATGCGCATCCAAAGCCTCCAAAAAGAACGCACCCGCCTCGATGCCGCCAAGGATTTCTGGAAGCGACATGCGGCGTTGTGGGAGCGCTTGGAAAAAGAGCAAAAAGTGCATTGGTTCTCTTTCGATCGCAATATAACGCCCATCACAACGGGCATTGCGAACCTTCAAGCCGACGGTGATCAAACGGATTTGTTGCAGATCTTGGGCTACTTGCAGGATCACTTCCAAGACAAACCGCTTGCGGGTGTGGTGCTGATCACCGATGGGGTCGATACGCTCGCTAGGGCCGAGCGCACCGTCAGCGGGATCACTCAAAAAGACGGGCAGAAAAAAGACGCACTTCTCACCGATCGGCGCTTGCGAAATCTTCTTGTCGGACTCAAGCGGCTCCAAATCCCCGTCCATGTGATCGCTCCCTCTTCGCCTGATCCACAGGCGCTTCGGGATATCTCTGTCTCCGAAGTCTTTGGGGATGCTTTTGCTTTTCTCCACAACACCGCCACCGTCGAGGCTTTGATCCGCGTCCAAGGCTTTTCCACCGGCACTCTTCCAATCAGTCTCTACCGCGAGGGGCAGCTTTTGCAATCGACGCTGCTCGCCCTCCAGCCCAACAAACAAGACTACACCGTCCGCTTCTCCTTTAAACCCCGCCGTGCCGGTAAATTCATCTACTCCGTTCGCACCCCTGTTCTCCCGGGCGAAGTCCTCCACGAAAACAACCGAAAAGACTTTCTTCTCAAGATTATCCGCGACCGTATCCGCGTCCTCCATGTGACGGGTCGCCCCTCTTGGGATGTTCGCTTCTTGAGCTGGCTTCTTAAAAAGAACGCCAGCGTTGACTTGATCTCCTTTTTTATCTTACGCACGCAACAGAATATCCAATACCACAATCCTCCAAATCGCGAGATGGCTCTGATCCAATTTCCCTACCACGAGCTATTTACAAAGTCGCTGCCCACCTTTGATCTTGTGGTCTTCCAAGATTTTAATTACGCACCGTATATGCAATCGTATTATCTCCACAATATCGCAAAATTTGTCCGAAACGGCGGGGCTTTTGTGATGGTGGGAGGGGATCTGTCCTTTGCTTCGGGTGGATACATGGACACGCCGATCGAAGGGATCTTGCCTTTTGGGTTGGGCCTTGGACAAATCGACGAACAACGCTTTCGGCCAGTATTGACCGATTCAGGGCGTCATCATCCGATCACGCGCTTGCTTGGGAGCCTCGAAGAGAACAACGCCTTGTGGGCCAAACTCCCCAAACAGCCGGGCAGCAACAAAGTGGGGGATCCCCACCCCGACAGCATCACCCTCCTCGAACACCCCGAAAACAAAACGGCCTCTGGACGGCCTGTTCCGATCCTTTCTCTTCGGCAAGTCGAAAAGGGCCGTGTGATGGGCCTAACCGTCGATGGGTCTTGGAAATGGAACTTCCAACGTGTCGGAGAAGGCAGCACAAAAGAGGTCTACTATCGCTTTTGGAACAATGCCATCCGCTGGTTGATCCGCGATCCCGAGCTTGAGCGTGTGCGTGTTTCTTCCTTGCGTGCGGCCTACCGTTTGGGCGAAGAAGCGCGTTTTCGTATCCGCGTCTTGGATCGGGAATATCGACCCCTGCGCAAAGGCAAAGTTCGCATCAAGGTCTTGCGTGGCGGAGAGACGGTTCCTCTCCACCAAACGGTTCGTGATATCCCCAACGAAGGGACTCTTTTCTTTCGCTGGAAAGCCCCGAACAGTGGCATTTTTCGCCTTCAAGTCGAAGCGGAGATCGAAAAAGGCCAAACCGCCACAGGCGAAGATCTTTTCCAAGTCCTCGGCTTGCTAGACGAATTCCAAGATATCCGCCCCAACGATGCTTTTTTTGCGGCCCTAGAACGCGAAACCGCTGGAAAGGTGATCCGTTTTTCCGAACAGATCACATCTTTGCCGTTGCGCCCCGCCACCATCGTCCGCGTCGATCGCAGCAAAACCCTCTCCCTTTGGGATCGATCGTGGGTCTTGATCTTGTTGTTTGCGTTGTTTGCGCTCGAATGGGGACTGCGTCGTCGTTGGGGACTTCCTTGATCGCCGCTCCATTCGGATGTTGCGTTTGTTTTGAGGATTACGAGCGCTGGTGTTTGTTGGCTTTGCGTTGGCCCCAGATCAGCTTTTGTTCGAGGGCTTTGCGTTGTGCAGCATAGAAGATCTGTAGGAAGACCAGAGGTGTCGAGAGAGGTTCGTGCCCTTCGTAGCGGATCTTGTCGGCGATGGTGCGTGCGATGATGCGCAGGTCGTCGGCATCCGCTTTGTCTTCGTCGACTTTGCGCAAGATCTGCGCGAGGGTTTCGAGTTCATATTCGCCGTAGATGGCGAGTTGTTCGGGCGTAAAGCTGATCTGGGCTTTGCGCGCAAGAGTGGTTTGGCGGGCTTTGTCAACTTCGAGTTCTGCTTTGGGGATCACGATCACAAAGGTGCCACCGACGATATCGCCGATCCGCATGGATTGCGGATGAAAGAAGGGAAAGGTCAGCGCGATCAAGCACCATCCCATCGCCATCCACGACAACCACGCGCTTTCGTTGCCCATCTGAAAGGCTTGGCTAAATAGCCCTAGCGGAATAAACACTTCGATATCGCGCATCAAATTGCGTGCGATCAAACCCTGTAAGCCGAGCGGTCGGCCATCGCGGGCGATCACGCGCAAACCGAGCAACCTTTTCCCGGGCGTACTGCCTTGCCAGATCATCTCGAAAAAGAAAAAATAGCACTGTCTAATCAGAAAAATGCCGATAATCCAAAAAGACAGCGCATAACCTCCGCCGCTCTTTAACAACCCCCCTGCAACAAAGATGGCGATCAACACAAATACCATCAGATACATGCTGATGGTGATCAGCAGTAGATCGAACGCAAGCGCTGAAAAACGCGAAGACACGGGGGCAAGGACAAATTGCAACGGTACCCCTTCGGGCGGCAGGATCGAGACGGTTCTTTGTTTGCTTTCTTCGCTTTGGTACGATGGTTTTCTTCTCATTTCCCGCCTCTTTGATGATGCGATGGTTTTCTTCTCATTTTCCACCCCCTAAAGGACTGGCTTGCAGAGACCATGTCTGTGGTTCTTGCTCGAAGTTCTCAGCCGCAAGATCTTTTTGTTCTTGTTTTTGGCTCAGATAAAACCACCACAACAGCAACAGGCATTGTAAGAGTGCAACAAGAAAACGCAGAACATCATCCACGATTAGCTGGCGGAAAAAGCCTTCAAACAGGGCAGCGTAAGCAAACAAAAAGATCGCCCCTGTGACGATCAAGGATGCACGCAGACCTGCGTTGCGTAGGGCTTCTGTGCGCAACAACGGACCGGGCAACAACAACGCTCGCCCCATCAAAAAGCCCGCCCCTCCGCACAACAGCACCGCAAAGATCTCAGGGACTCCATGCGGCAACAACCACCCAAGAAACGGTATCAGTAGCCCTCTTGATGCAAACAGCGACAAAAAGCCCCCCACGACCAAGCCGTTGTAGAAGAGCAAGATCGCGGCAGGTATCCCCAACAAGAAGCCCAACGAAAAGGCCAACAGGCCGACACGTGCGTTGTTTGTAAACAGAAAAGAAGCAAAGACGCTCAACGCATCACCGCTTTTTTGGCGGCTTTCGTACAATGTGTTTTGAAGGGATTCCGTAGTCGCCCAAGGCGTCCGACCAGCGGCCATTTGCGGAGAGACGAACACATGAAACCATTGCGGATCGCGATCCACAAGCGACCATGCCACCGCGATCCCCGCAGCAAAGAACAAGATCGCCAACAACAGCTCGCGTGAGGCTTTGCGGATCTCCGATGGGACTGCGACAAACAAAGCCCACAGCATCCGACGACTTGGACGGCGCGCACCGTAGATCGCAAGGTAGCTTTGCGCACACAACGCTTCGAGATAACGAACCAACAAGCGATCCAACGCGGTGGCTCGGGCCACAGAAAGACTGTTCATCGCTTCGCGGTACAACAAAGGCAAGCGCTGGAGGTCTCGATCATCAAGGCTCGAAAGACTTTTGTTTTGGACTCGTTGAACGATATCTTCTAGTTCTCGCCAAGAGGCTTCGCGTTCTTTGCGAAATTGGACGGAGCGCGGTGCCGAAGGGGCGGAGGATGTAGGGGATTGGTTGGTATCCATTTTTTTTTCTTCCGTGGGTCTGCGTCCAAACGCGAGCGATGGTTTCCATCGGGCGATCAAATGGCCTTATCCGAGAAGTTGGCGGCGCTTGATCTCAAGGTAGCGTTGGACCAGTTTGGCTGCCGAGATATCGACCGAACCTTGGACGACGTGAACGCCCATGCGTTGGAGGCGCAACAACACCGCTTGACGTTCTTGGCGCATATCGACGGATACAAGGGCGCGAGCCATATCTTCGGCATCTTCGGGCTTTTGCTCTAAGGGCCGATCCAACGCGGGATCTTCGAGCGCGACAAAGATCACAAGATGCTTTTGTACCAGATGACCGATGGTTTCGAGCATCAGTTCGGCGGTGGTGGTTCCTGTAAATTCGGTAAACAACACGATCAACGTTCGGCGGTTGAGTTGGGCAAGCAAGTGATGAAGGCCCCGCACATGGTTGGTTTCGATCGCTGTCGAGCGCAACGCAGCGCAAGCAAGGTGCATACGGTGAAAGTTTTTGATCCCATTTTTGGGCGGCAGCCAAGACTTGGGCGCTTCGGCATAAGAATGTAAGCCCACAAGATCCCCCGCTCGTAGGGCAAAATGCCCCAACAAAAGGCTCGTGTGGATGGCATGATCGAGGCGTTGCATACCTTGAAGATCGTCAGCCATCAAATGCCCCGTATCAAGGCAAAACACCACACGCTGATTTCGTTCGACCCGAAAGCGCCGTACCAACAGGCTTTGGTGACGCGCCGATGCTTTCCAGTCGATGCTTCGGAGATCATGGCCGGGAGAATATTTCTCAAGCGCATCAAACTCACTTCCATCCCCCGGGAGCCGCTCGATCCGAATGCCTTCGCGGTATTGCCACAGCCCAAAGTGTTGCAAGGCCAGTCGCCGAACATACGGTAGGCTCGGCAAGATCGGCAGCGGGGAAAGATCAAGTTCAAAACGCTGCACGCGTTCAAACAGCCCTAACGGGCCTCGAATCTCTGCCCACAACGCCAACAGTTGCCCTTCGCCTCGGCGCGGTGCGATCAGATCGATCGAAAATTGTGTTTCTTCTGACTCGATCCACCGTGTCACAGCCTCGCCTCGCTCCAGTGGGGCCTGCGTTTCTGCCAACCACCGCGCACGCAAACGCCGTTTCTTCGGCCAGTGCAGCGTAAAGCGAAACATGATCGGCTCGCCCACATAGGCTTGAGCCGGCTGCTGAACGTCGAGCTTTGCGCGGCGGCTGGCGAGCGCAACCCCATCCAAGAGTGCGCCACCCAACAGCAGCGCCCACATCCCCACCACCAAAGGCCACAGCGCATGGGCAAACAAGATCGGCAACAGCGAAAACACAAGTCCAAACGAAAAAAGCCGAACCAGCCAAGGAGAAGGTCTCATCAAAAAAGCTCCTGCCTCGAAGGTGGTTTAGCGAGGAACGGGGACACTTTCGAGGATCTCTTTTAAGATATCAGGCAACAACAATCCTTCCATCTCAGCCGAGGCGGAGAGCGCGACGCGATGGCGTGTTGCGGGCAAAAACAATGTCTTCACATCGTCGGGAACGATGAATGTTCGACCCTCGCACAGCGCGTTGGCACGGGCCGCTGCGATCAACATCGTGGCAGCACGCGGAGAGATCCCAAAAGCCAAGGCTTGGTGTTGGCGGGTCGCTCTCGCAAGATCCACCGCATAACGCGCCATCATCGGTTCAACCCGAACCTGCGACGGAAGCGTGTGTAAGCTCATCAACTCCTCACGCGCAAGCAGCGGCAACAAGCCCATCTTGGCGGGGTTCGGCATCCCCCCACCGTCGCAATGCGCCAACACCGCTTGCACTTCCGATTCGATCGGTGGATAGGTCACTTCGAGCTTAAACAAAAAGCGGTCTAGCTGAGCCTCGGGCAAAGGATAGGTGCCTTCGTGTTCAAGGGGGTTTTGCGTCGCCATGACCAAAAAGCACGAAGGAAGGCCATGCGTCACACCATCGATCGTCACCGATCGCTCTTGCATGGCCTCCAACAACGCCGACTGCGTTTTCGGTGGAGTGCGGTTGATCTCGTCTGCAAGCAAAAAGTCCGTAAAGATCGGACCTTTTGTAAGCTGAAAAGACTGGGTCTTAAAATCGAAGATGTTGGCCCCCAACACATCCCCCGGCATCAGGTCGGGCGTACACTGCAAACGCCGCGTGTTGAGGCCCAAACATTGCGCCAATGTCCGCACAAACAGCGTTTTGGCGACCCCGGGCGGACCCTCAAGCAACAAGTGGCCGCGCACCATCCAAGCGATGATCGCCGAGCGTGTCTGCTCTTCGACTCCATAGACCACCCGCCCCACGGACTCCTGCAATTGGCGCAAATAACTCGGAAACTGCTCTACATACATCTTCTCTCTCCATCGATGGATCAACGCGCACGCACACTGCGCAAACGTTTTTCAAGGATCTGTTTGCGCAAAGACCACGCCCGTTGGGCATTGCGTAAGAGTCCGGTCCCACCGGCCTTCTCTTTGGAACGAAGGCCCATCGCTGTCCGATATAGCGAGACGGCTTCTTCGGGCAGATTGCGCGAAGCACACCAACGATCGATCGCCTCGCATCGCTGAAGCAGCGAGCCTTTTTTGAGATCGAGTAGCTGGGCGATATCTTCTAACAAACACAGCAGATACGACGAGACCAGCGCGGGTCTTCGTTTGCCGTCGGCCAACACGCGTGACGTGATCGCAAGCATCTCTTTGGGGCCGCGTAGCGGGTGCGGTCGCGGCAGCAACGGCACTCCAAAGCGCACCCATCCCAGCCAAGCCGCCAACAACAGCAACAAACAAGCGTGGATCGACAGCAAGATGTTGGGAAAACGCGCCAACTCATCGCGCAGTGAAAGATGCTGGCCGTGACCATGCGACACTTCATCAAGCACGATCGTGTCGGCTTTCAGGCCGTCTCGGATCAAGGTGTAAAAGATGTAGCTGTGATCGGATCGATCCATCCGAAAGTTGCTAATCGGATCAG
>CAUJFU010000114.1 GCA_963169055.1 Myxococcota bacterium | reverse complement strand
AGAGCCTTCGCATTGTGGTTGACTTCCGCTCACCCAAGCAGATGTTTACAGTGCCACGAGAGGGCCCCGAACTGAGGCGGCATCCGAGGGTCTCTACATGCTCTCTATCGTGTACAACAACTTGGCTTGCGCCACTTCCTCTGTTGTCGTCTGGTCAACCGGGCTTGCTTTCACAAGCCCGCCCCTTTAGGGGTGGGTCGTTGACTGCATTTCCTCCTTGAAGAAGTTGAAAACCTTGCTCACGCCCGTAATGATGCTTTGGATCACGCTCTGAAACAAGAGAAACGCCCGTCAGCACATCAAGGTATTCGCCATGTATTGTCCACCGCGAGCGAAACCGCCGCGAAGCCATCTTTGCGAAAGACGGCTTTGCTTGCCCAGAAGAAAAAACGATAGGAGATGATGTACCATCACCTTCGATAAGTGCGACTTTTGCGTTCTGAAAACGACGAAGTATTTCTGATACGCAATGTCCTTTTTGACAAACTAAGCCCGACAAACAATCTGCATCGCGCTTGCAAGGTTGCCCAAGCCCACCGTTTTGACAACCCGTCACAAATAACCACGGAAAAAACCACAACCACACACCGCGCCGTAGCCTAACCCAAAAACCTCGGACCATCACTCTCATCAACCCCTCCTGTACCATGCGCTACCCATCAACAAAGCAGATCCACTCTCTTCATAGGGATCACGCGGCCAGTAAAAAACCCGTATTCGCGACACTTCAAGCGGAGCTGCCGCTTGTTTGAAAAAATTAAGATCACCCCGCCAACACGGGGTCAAGGGGACAAGACCCCTTGCAGGGTGTGGGGCAAAGCCCCACAAACACAAGCCCAACCTCCATTTGACAAGCCAAGCCCTCGACGCGAACAAGGCCGAGCCCCACAACCACAAGTCCAACCGCGCCACTTCCATCTTGAAACAAGACTCCCCACTTGTACAATGCCCGAGGGTGCAAAGCAAATTCGCCCCCGTCCTGCGCGACGCTTTCCTTGCGACCTCGTCCTGCGGGCTGGAGTTCAAACACGCTCACAAAAACAAAAAGGAGCTTACACATGCAACCTCTTCCCTTCCGTTTGCCTTCGCCGCGTACATTAGCCCAAAAGCTCGGCCCTTCTCGCAGAAATCTTCGCTCTGTTCAAAGATTCTCATGGCTCGCGCTTGGTCTGTTCTTCCTTTCCGTATCGCCAACGACAGCCCAAACAACTCACCCCAACACAACCACCCAGCACAACAAGCCCACTCTTCCCAAATCAGCACCACGCCCCGTCCTTCCGACATCAAGGCCCACACAACACAACCAAGCCGCCCCACATGCCCCCCCCAGTTTCACTTTCCTCAACCCACTACGCGGCGGTTATCCTTATGTGCAAAGCGTTGCGTTCTCCGATCGAGGGGATCGCGTCATCGTGGGAGCCGCAGGAAAAGATGGCGGAGTCCGTTCTTGGTCTTGGTGGTCGGGCATTGAGCAAGAGTTCGCAGGCCCCTACGGAGATATTGTACAAGTGAGCTTCCTTGAAAAGGAAAGCTTGTTTGGGGCTTGGCGCGTATATACGCCGGGCGAGGGTCTAAATGGGAATCAATTCACGATCCACAAAATCGGTCAAAAAAATCCTATTTTTAGTGGAGAATATGGAACTTCTTTTGCAACTTTTTCTCGTTCGGCTCCACAAACCGCGCTCGTTGGTGGTTGGAGTAAGATCGCGTTCTTTGCCTCAGGGAAGGCGCAAGGGCTGTTGCCAAACAAAGCCGAACGTGCCGATACCACCGCGCTCACACTTTCTTCCAACGGTCGTTATGCTGCCATCTCTCAACGCAACACCACAAAAGATCTCAAAAAATACCACGATGAAATACTCTGGATCGACACCTTAAAGAAAGAGATTCTGACAACAACGATACGGCCTTTTTCATATCCACTTGAACGCTTGGCGCTGGCGAACAACGGACACACTGCGATCGCAACACGCGGGCACGCGGAGATCTGGGATCTGAAGCGTGGTAAGCGTATGTTCGGTATCGCTCAAAAGGGATTTCCCGAGCTTTTGCCGCTGTACTCTCCCGATCAGAAGACATTCCTACTGATCAGCCAAGCCAGTATCGGCCAATCATGGACCTACGCACGCACACCCTCCGGCTTCCATTTCGCCAATCCTTCCAACCACAAAGACACCAAGATCTTTTTCTACGACACAACAACCTACAAACTTCAAAAGGTCTGGACGATCCAACAATGCCTTTTTCGGACAACGTATTTCCGCTTTGGAAGCGCCCGAGGCCCCGAACACAATCCTGAACGCGTCGCCTTTTCTCCTGATGGACGTGTCGTGGCGATCGGTTGTAATGGTGGTGTACTTTTCTTTGACAGAGTGCTTAACCAACAGATCAAGAGCATCCCTTGGATGGTCCGCCGCCCTCTCCAACAACAACCCCCCAAACCTTGATCCCCAACCCTTGATCCCCAACCCTCCCACCGCGAACTCCCGCCGCAAGACACACCCGACAGGTTGAAGGCTCAAACCGTATTTACAGGGAGAACCCGCAAAGCCCAATGCCTTTTAGGCTTGGGTAGCTCACGGTTGTTTGCAAGCGCCTACCGACTGAACCGAGACGCCCACCCGTGCGGCTTCGCAATCGTTGCTGTACGTTTTACCGTCACAACCGCACACAGGCTTATATTCTCCACGACAACCTGTTGGCTTGGGCATACAAACCCCGGGATGATCGGCGGCTCCGCACATGGCGGTCAAGCTGTACTGACAATACTGATCGTCCGGGCAAGAGTTATCGACGCCGGGAGGAACAAGGCCGCCACAGGATTTACCTGTACAAGGCATCTTCGAGCAAAGAACGCTTCCGCCTCGGCAGGTGCAAGTATTACAACCGTCGCCTGATGGGAAAGATTCGCCTTCTTTATAGCGTTGGCCGTTGTATACGCAAACACCCGGCTGGCTTTTGCACTCGCCTTCGTATTGAACAGAAAGACCCGCCATCGCGGCATCACAAGCATTGCTATAAGTCTTTCCATCGCAACCACACACAGGCTGATGAATCAGGTTGCAGCTTTTTGGCTTGTCAACACAAACGCCCGTACCATCGTCAAATCCGCAGCCTTTCTCGATCTTGCAATATTTGCCATCGGCACAACGGAGTCCTGCTTCCCCTCCACAAAACGACTCTGCGCAAGCTTCGTCCGTACAAGCCACTTTTCCTTTGAAGCACGAACACTTGCTTCCTTTATCACAGAAGGATTCTCCGTCTTTGTAGATCTTGCCGTTGAATTCGCATTGTTGGGGTGTTGCACAAGCGCCGATCTGGGCTGCCGATGTTCCTGCTGCGTTGGCTACGCACTCGTTTTCGTACGTTTTTCCATCGCATCCACAAACAGGCGCATAGTACTCGGGGCATCCTGTAGGCTTGACTTTGCAAACACCGGGATGATCGGCAGCACCGCACATCTTGTCCAACGCATAGTGGCAATACTGGTCGCTTGGACAAGTGTTGTCGACGCCCGGTGCAACGTGTCCACCGCAAGATTTTTCCGTACAATTTTTCTTTGTACAACTCACCCCACCGCCGCTACAAACACAAGTATTGCAACCATCCGCAGCAGGAAATGTGCTGCCTTCTTTGTACGTTTTGCCTTGAAACAGGCAGTCTTTGGCGCACACCATCAAAGTACACATCGGCACGCCGTTGTTGCACATACACGAATTGCAACCATCCGTTGCAGGAAAAGACTCGCCTTCTTTGTATGTTTTTCCTGCATACGCACAGGTCTTCGGAAGACAGGCTTTCTCTGTACAACTGATTGCACCTTGCTGACAAGTACAAGTGTTGCAGCCATCGGATGCAGCAAAGCTGCTCCCCTGCGCGTATTCTTTGTCGTTGTATCGGCACACCTTGTCGGGTAGGGTCACACCACAACCGCTCCCCCAAACCCCAAACACCCACAGACCAAACACCACCCAAAACTGCACTTTGACACGAAGCATGGTTTTATCCTTCCTCTCAAAAACATCCGCGCCTCAGAACGAGGCAGACGCAAACGCCGCAACAGGCATCAATATTCGTTCCCATATCCTGAGACTGTCCACACATCTCTTTTCCAATCAACCACTTCTATGCTTTTTACCACCTGTTTGAACTCGATCGAAAGCAGCAGATATCCAAATCCCCCTCAAAAATCTGAGGCTCCCCACTGCCTGTCCCCTGCACGGATCGTTTGCGCGACCACGCAGGTCGACCACCCACACAACGTTGCGCCTGTCCCCTTTGCGAATCGTTTGCGCTCGACAAACACCTAAACAAGCTCCACGCCCTGTCCTGTCAAAAAGGCTCATGCCAAAAGGAGAAAACATGAATAATAACAAAATCCTACGCATCTCACCACTTGGCTTTCCTTGGCAAACGCTCGATCCCTTTTTGTTCTGCGTTTATCACAAAGACGATTATCCCGAAGGGAACGAACAGATGGGACCGAACGCAAGCCTCAAAGGCCGATCTATCGGCGCAGACTTTGGTGGAAAAGATGGATGGAGTATGTACCACGGCTCGACCATCCCGGGCTTTCCTCAACATCCGCATTATGGATTTGAGACGATCACCATCGGACGGGCAGGATACATCGATCATTCCGACTCTTTGGGCGCAACCGCCCGCTTTGGTGAAGGCGACGTGCAATGGATGACCGCAGGAAAAGGCGTCGTACATTCGGAGATGTTCCCTTTGGTGCATCGCGAGCGGCCCAATCCAACGGAGCTTTTCCAGATCTGGCTCAATCTTCCACGCGAAGACAAAAGCAAAGATCCCTATTTCACGATGTTTTGGAAACACCAGATCCCCATCGTCCATCACACCGATGAGATGGGCCGACAAACAACCATCCGCGTAATCGCGGGTGCGCTCGGAGAAACACAACCCCTCGCCCCGCCGCCAAGCTCTTGGGCTGCAAGGGCTTCTTCCGATATCGCGATCTGGACGATCCAACTCGCCCCCCACGCTCAATGGACACTTCCACCAACCTCCAAAGAAGCCCATCGCGTCCTTTCTTTTTTCAAGGGAAAAAGTATCCAAGTCGAACAAAAAAATATCGAAAACAAGCACTCGATTCAAGTCCGTTCAGACGCAAGTCTTTTTCTCCAAAATGGCGAAGAACCTGCGGAGATCCTCTTGCTTCAAGGGCGGCCTATTGGCGAACCCGTCTCGCATCACGGGCCTTTTGTGGTCAACCAACCCGAAGATATCCGACCCGTGATCGCGGCGTATCAACGCACGGGTTTTGGAGGCTGGCCTTGGAGCGACGATGGGCCTGCTCACCCACGAGAAGCAAAGCGGTTTGCCATCCACGCCGATGGGCGCAAAGAAACCCCTGACGCACCGCCGCATTCTTCCTGATCGCATGGAACTTGCGCCGTTGCTCTGTTTTGTGGGGCGCTGCCCCACGCCCCGCAAGGGACTATCGCCCCTTGACCCCATATCGGCGAAAAGATCACCGTTTTTCAAACCAACAACGCTCTCGCTTGAACGGGTGCGAACGCGGCTTTTTTTGGGCCAACTGCGTAACTCCTGATCGCGGTAGAAATGACTAACGTTTTCGTGATGAGAATCTTCGCCAGATCGCCCACCCGATCGCCAGCGGGATCAGCAAGAAAAATCCACCCGCTGAAAACGCAGCACCTGCCGCCCGAAACATCCCGGCCAACCCCTGTTCAAAGACTTCGTCGTGGATCAGATACGTCCATGTGGAAGAGGGCCGCTCCATGCCCGAACGATCCAGCACAAACCCCTGAGCTTCCCAACGAGAAGAGCGAAAGGTGCGCAATACACGCTGCGGGATCTCTTCTTCCATCGCTTCGTACGCAGAGAGCGCTTGTTGGCAAAACGCCACAAAGGGGTTATGCCCTGCGGCGCTTTGTAAATGAATTCCTTCTCGGATATCTGCCAACCGCGCAAGGTGTTCTGCCCAACACGCATCCAGATGAAACAACGCAACTTCCCGAACCATCGACCGAAACGCCGCTTCTCCTACTTCTTCAAGCAGGCGACCCACCCATTCAGGTTCCGCCTCTTTTAACACTTCATTCCAGTCTTTTTCTCCAAGCAATAGTTCTCTTCGCATCTCAGACAACGCCAAACGCTGCCCTTCGACAAAAGAAGAATACTGAAACAGCGTCTGGCGGATCGTATAATTCTGCCCTTCGACGATGCGTTGTGTGCGCTCCACCGCTCGCAACAGAGCAGGATTATCGAGCGGTTCGCCTTGTTCTGTGGGCAAAAAGCGCTTGGGTATGGAGTCGATCACACGAAAACGCTGCATCAGATCGTCTTCAAGGCTGATAAAAAAACAAGACGAACCCGGATCGCCTTGTCTTCCTGACCGACCGCGTAGCTGATCGTCGATTCGCACGCTCTCATGGCGATTTGTGCCGATCACATACAGCCCTCCTGCCTTGACCACCGCTGCTCTCTCTGCTTCGTCGGCTCCCCCCAATTTGATATCCACGCCACGCCCGGCCATATTTGTGGAGATCGTCACCGCAGCCAAACGCCCTGCTTGTGCGATGATCTCCGCTTCTCGATCATCGGTTCGTGCGTTTAAGACTTGATGAGAGATCTCTAAAGTATGTAATCGCTTAGAAATAACTTCTGATTCTTCAACACTACATGTTCCGACAAGAACAGGGCGGCCTTGTTTCTGGCAAGCTTGGACGGCGAGTAAGATGGCGTCGTGCTTGGCTTGCTTTGTTGCGTACAGGCGATCAGGTTCATCCACGCGGACACAAGGGCGATACGTGGGAAGGACGACAACGGACGAACCGTAAAACAAAGCAAACTCCGCTTGGGCGGGCCGTGCAGTTCCTGTCATGCCCGCGATCTGCTCGTATTGCCGCATCAAATGTTGCAGCGCGATCGAACCAAGGATCTGCCCTTCTGGTTGCAAGGCCAAGCCTTCTTTCGCTTCGAGTGCTGCTTGGATCCCGTCAGGCCATTGGCGATCTTCGACCACCCGCCCCGTCCACTCATCGACAAGCTCGATTTTTCCGTCGCGTACGATGTAATCCACGTCCTTGTGCAACAAGATCAACGCATGCAGCGCTACATGAATTCCAGACAGTAGCGCCTGATTTTCAGACGCATGCAAGGAACCACACCCCAAGCATTCTTCGAGATGCGCAAGACCTTCTTCTGTCAGATATACCAAACGCTGGAATTCATCTGTCCGAATATGACGCTCTAACACCAGATCTTTTACCAATGCGGCCAATCGATGGGGTTCTGCGCGTGTATCCCGCTTTCCTCCCGCGATCACCAGCGGGATGCGCGCCTCGTCGATCAAGATCGAATCAGCTTCGTCCACGATCGCAAACGAAAAAGGCCGATGCACGAGGGCATCCGAAAATAGAGCAAGCTGATCGCGCAAAAAATCAAATCCCGCTTCTTTGGCTGTTGCGTACGTGATATCCGCAGCCCACGCAGCTTTTCGCTCGATGGGCTTCATGTCTTTTTGGATACAGCCCACAGAAACGCCCAAAAAATCGAAGACCGCTCCCATCCATCGGGCATCACGTTGTGCGAGGTAGTCATTAAACGTCAGGATATGCACTCCCTTCCCCTGCATGGATCGCAAAAAAGCAGGCATCACAGCCGCAAGTGTTTTGCCTTCCCCCGTTTGCATCTCCACGATCTTGCCTTGGTGCATCACGATCCCCGCCATCATCTGCGTATCAAACGGACGCAAACCCACGCACCGATCCGCCACTTCGCGCACCAACGCAAACGCCTCGACCAACAGATCATCCGATGCCTTCCCCGCTGATGCAGCCTGACGCAAACGCGCAGCACGTTGTTTCAACAAAGCATCCTGCTCTTGCTTCAACCCGCCTTCAAGCGCACGAATCTTCTCTAACAACGGTGCGTATGCTCTGGTGTCATACACGATGGGTTCTTCGCGAAGACGACTCAGCCATTGACGAAATCTTCCGGGAATCGGCTGCATTTTATCTTTTCTCCGTTCACAAAATCAAGAAAAGGTACCCATCCTGCAAGCCACAAAGCTAAGCGGCCCCAAAACAATGGCAAGAAAAAACAACGCTCGCGCACCCCTTCAAACCAAACCGACCCTTCGACGCAAGCCCTCTTGACGCTGTGAGCGCAAAGCACCAAGCTCTCGGAGCTTTGATGGAGACAGGAGCGCCTTGTGGACAAAACCCCCCGTGTTCTCGGCACTTCAAGCGACAGAGTCGTTGTGTTGAAAAGCCTGTGCTCTCTTCGCCCCTCTGGGGGTCTCGGGTGCCGTGCTCCCTTGGGGGGCGTGGGGCCGCGCCCCACAATACTGTTCAACTGCGTAAGTCCTATCCTTACAGAGAAACCTGATCACATTGCGCAAGAAGCGCAAGAAAGGAACCTCTCGTGAAACTCGATGCGCATCTACGCGAGCAATGGCACCAAACCCCTGAAGGATGGCGTTTTGTGGTGCCAGAAGGATGGATGCAAGGGCGCTCGATTTTTGGTGGGTTGACGGCTGCGGCCCTTGCTGCGCTCGGCTATCGACACGTCGATACAGATCGTGTCTTACGCACCATGAACATCCAACTGACCCACCCCACCGTCCCGGGCGAAGCACAAGGCCAGATCACCATCCTGCGCGAAGGAAAAAATACCACCTTTGTGCAAGCACAACTCTCTCAAAACGGCCAGACCACAGCCACCGCAAGCCTGATCTTTGCCAAGCCGCGTGAGACTTCCAAACCCGTACTTCCTTCGCCGCGTTGGAGTCCCATCACCGAACCGCCCCCAGAACAATTGGACGACCTGCCTTATCTGCCTGAGATCTTTCCTGAATTTACACAACACTTTGCGATGCGTTGGGCGCAAGGATCCCCCCCGTTTTCAAGTGCTCAAGAAGCCCATTTTTCGGGCTATTGTCGCTATCGCAAAGCTGCGGGTGATGCCGAAGCCTTGCTTGGACTGCTCGATGCTTGGCCTTGTCCGAGCTTGTCCATCGTGAATCGCCCCATCATGGCCAGCACTGTCACATGGACAGCCCATCTCCTTGCTATCCCAACAGATTTCGACGGGTGGTTTGCTTTTTCCTATGAAACGGTCGCAGGAGAAGGAGGTTTTCATACAGCCGTTGGGCGTTTGCATGACCCGCAGGGAAACCTTGTTGGATGGACAGAACAGCTTGTTATCCTGTTTGATTAAGAAGAGGAGTTACGCGGTTAGCGAAAAAAAGCCGTGTTCGCGCCGCTTGAAGCGACGGAGTCGTCCGTCTGGAAAGACGTGATCTCTTCGCCGATGCGGGGTCAAGGGGCGACAGTCCCTTGCGGGGCGTGGGGTGGAACCCCACCAAACAAACCCAACGGCGTAAGTCCTATGAGAAGAGGAAAAAAGATGTCTTTTCCTGCGATCTTTGCAGCTCATCGTTCGCGGTTTCTTTCTTCGGGGGATCTGGCGGAGCGCCTTGAACAAGCCCTTGCCAAAGCACGCACCATCGGTGCCACTCCAAGCGATGCCCTGCCTTCTCTTGAGGCACTTCTTTGTCATGCCCCCTACGACACAACACTGCATCACGAACTAGCCCGCCTTTACGCCCAGTTGGGAAACCAAGAAGCTTTCGCATATCACCTTTCGATCTGCTACGATATGAATCCATCGAAAAGCGCGCAACTTTCAGAAAATCCCTTACTGAAAGGTTCCCTTTCGGACGAAGCATTCGCGCAAGTATGGGACGACTTAAAGCAAAACGCTCTCAGCCGCAAATGGAACGTCGTCTCCTTTCTTCAAATCGCCCCATCCTATGGCCCTTCCGAAGTCGAGCTTCAATGGAAAAACGACGATCTCGATGCCATCGACCGTTTTTATTACGCTCTTCCCGAAGGCGTGGATCGATGGGTTCGCCCTCAAATGGATCGGCTTGGCTTTCTCGTCGAAGGTTCGCGCATCACCCTCGAAAGCAACGCAGATCGCACCTATTGCTTTTATGGCCTGCTGCATCAGACCATCCGCGAGATCGCTCCATTTGTCCTAGACGCTCACTTCTTCATGTCCACCTCAAGCGAAGACTTCTTCGATGAATGTTGGATCCTCGATCAACAATTCTTTTTTCGACGCCATCCGTCCGTCGGCTACGACAGCGAAGAACAATTGCTCTTCCTTGAGACCTTGCTTCGCCAAACACCCGAGTATGCCCTGCTTCGCAACGCGCTGTCCCACGAATGGGGAAGGGATGCGTCTGTTTTTGTGCGCTTTTTTGTGCAAGGCGATCAAACCTATCAACAAAAAGCCGAATTCGCACTCGATCAATCCCTTTTGTTTGATTCTCAAAACCCCGAAGTCTTCTATCAAAAAGCGCAAATCGCCCTTTACCAAAAACAGACTTCCTCTGCTCTTGAAGCCCTCCAAACTTGTATCCGCTACGACGCCCGCCACTTTCACGCCCACTACGCCCTCGGAAAACTTCACTTTGATGCCGAAGACTACGCCGAAGCCATCGCCTCTTTTGATCGAGCCGCTGCGGAAAAACCCCACTATAACGAACTCCAGCTATACCGTGGCATGGCGCTCTCCGCTTTAGGCCGGAACATCGAAGCCAAAACAGCTTATCTCTTGGATATCGAACACATCCCTTACTACAATAGTTTTTCTTGCAATCTTGCAGGAAACAAACTCTACCAACGCGCAACCTACCAAGAGGCTTTGTTGTACTACGAAGCTGTCTTCCCAAAACACCGCATCTACGAAGCCGATCTCGCCCAAAGAGAAGCCAAAAGCACAAGCTCTTCCACATTCTACCAACAACGCCGCGACGAGATTTTTTCTCGTGAGATCCGAGCCTTGTACGGCAAAGCTGCTTGCTTTTTTGCACTCGAAGATTACCCACAAGCCATCGCAGCCTACGAAGAGATCCTCCAACGCTCCCCCGAAGAAAAAGCCGCCTATCAACACTGCGCTGCCTCTAATCTTCGGCTTCATCAATACGAGAAAGCAGAAGATTGTCTGCGCCGTTATCTTGAAAAATTTCCGAATGATCCGACCGCGCTTCGCGACCTTGGCAACGTCCTCACCAAAGCAGGAAAACACGCAGAAGCCGAGGATTGCTTTGAAAAAGCCAAGCGCTACGCCCCAGCCTGAAAGCTCGATCGCCTGCCCTTTTGGAAACTCTGGAACAAAAAGCTAGAAAGATCAGCGCCCTTTGTACTATGATGGGCTTCGTTTGTGTGTGAACCTCTTCGCCTCCAAAAGAAAGCCAACATCATGCTCACACCATCTTCCAAACCCCGTCGCTCCTGTTTGACCGATCAACCGCGCCATTTTTGGAACCCTCCTGCTGGGAGATGGTTGCGGGTGTTGGGCTTATTCGCCTTGTTTTCCTTGGTGTCTTGTAGCATCAACCGCGAAGAAGAAGATGCACACGAACACCAAGAACAAGAACACCACGATCCCGAACGTTGCGGTGCGCCGCTGTATCGTTCCCCCCAAGGTTCCGAGCATTTCTCGGAAGGCCCCTTGGGCGTTCACGTCGCAGCCCAAACCTGTGGATCAGGCATGAAACCTCCGTCGATGGGAGGTTTTTCGCGTGGCGTAGAGGGATACACTTCCTACGTCGGACAAAGCACCTGTGACCCAAGCGCCAAAAGCGGTGTGACGGCCTTCAAAGATCTACTCTTGGCGACGTATCCATGTACCGCAAGCTACGGGATTGTCCGCGCTTGCAACGTCGGTGGAACCAGCGAACACAAGGAGGGACGGGCCTTTGATTGGGGCGTTTCAGCCTTTACACAAAAGCACGTCGCGGATTCTTTGATCCAATGGTTGCTTGCCACCGACGCCCAAGGCAACAAACACGCCATGGCCCGTCGTTTGGGCATCATGTACATGGTCTGGAACAAACAGATCTGGCGTTCTTATCGCAGCCCCGACACGTGGTCTGCTTACACAGGTTCCAACCCACACACCGATCACGTCCACTTTAGCTTTGGCTGGGATGGGGCCAACAAAAAGACCAGCTTTTGGACAGGCGGAGCCACCGAGATCTGCTCTGCCACCCAAAATCAAAATTGCGCAAACTTCGGATGCCAGTGCGTGAGCGGAAATTGTGCTGGCGGCTTTTGCCCGGGCAACGGTTGTACATCCCAAGAGACCGGCGATTGTGCAAAGTTTGGTTGTGGGTGTGTCGATCACAAATGCGCAGGGGGCGCTTGTGCAGGCTCGGGCTGTACCGCCAAAGAAGAAAAAGACTGCGGAGGATTCGGGTGCAATTGCGCCGATCACAAGTGTTCGGGCGGATTTTGCGCAGGTTCGGGCTGCACTCTCAAAGAAGAAACCGAGTGCAAGCAAAAAGGCTGCGGATGCGTCGATCACAAGTGTTCGGGGGGTTCGTGCAACGGCGATGGATGCACCGCCAAGCTCCAAACAGATTGCAAAAACCAAGGCTGTACTTGCAAGGACATGAAGTGCGCCTGTTGCACCCCAAGCACCGAGATCTGCGACAACAAAGACAACGATTGCGATGGCAAGATCGACGAAGATATCTCGCGTGATTGTAAGACTGCTTGTGGAAGCGGCAAAGAGACCTGCCGCGCTGGAAAGTGGGAAGGCTGCACCGCCCCCAAACCACAAACCGAGATCTGCGACGGCAAAGACAACGATTGCAACGGCCAGATCGACGAAGGCTGCCAATGCCAAAGCGGAACCTCCCGACCTTGCGGAAAGAATGTCGGCACCTGCAAAGAAGGCACTCAGGCTTGTGAGGGCGGAAAATGGGGAACGTGTACAGGCATCGAGGCAGTTGTCGAGATCTGCGATGGCAAAGACAACGATTGCAACGGCCAGATCGACGACGGCCCTCTCGGTGGCGAAGAGTGTGATCTCGGTGGAGGCGCTGGCAAGGGGCGTTTGGTGTGTTTTAAGGGACAGATGCTTTGCCAAGCAGGCACCGAAGAAACGCCCCCCATCGAAAAGCTCCCCGAACCATCGAATGAATCGTCCTCTCCAGAAGACGCCAGTCCACCCGAAGAAAGCGCTTGCGTCGAAGGGCGACTTTGCCTTGAACCGATCTCCGAAGAAAAGAAGTTGGCTTTGGGAGAAAGCTGCAAAGATATGTCCGACTGCGAAAGCAACCTTTGTCTGACTTTAGAAGGCACTTCACGTTGCTCGAAGCCATGCAGCAGCGCCCTCGAATGTACGGGCGAGATGGAGTGCAAAGACGGAAAAGCCTGTTGGCCTCGCGATGGCGTCTTGAAACTAGATAGCGGCGAACAAACCTGCAAAACCGACAGCGATTGCACCAACGGTCAAGCTTGTGACCAAGGCTTTTGCGTACCCGCACACGAGTTGCGCCCTGTGGGATCGGGATGCGCTTGTTCGCACACATCTCCTTCGATGCCTCCGCTTGGAGGACTCGGCCTCTTGCTTTTGCTCTGGTTGCGTCGGCGAAAAAAAAGGGGGCTTGACGCAAGTCCCACGCTCGCTTAGGAAGAGAGGCCGAAGTTCCACCCTCAGCCCTTCTTTCTCAACGAAGTGGCCCTATACTGCGAAGGAGTGCGCACATGACCGATCTCTCTGCCTTTCGTATCGAACGCGACAGCATGGGCGAACTAAAAGTCCCTGCCCACGCCCTCTATGGCGCTCAAACGCAACGCGCCGTAGACAACTTCCCGATCAGCGGCTTGCGCATCCCCCGCGCCATGATCCGCGCCCTCGGCCTGATCAAAGCCACTGCGGCTCGCGTCAATCTCGACCTTGGCTTGCTCTCCTCTGATCTCGCCGCTGCCATCGTCGAAGCCGCCACCGAAGTCGCAGACGGCCAATACGACGAACACTTCCCGATCGATGTCTTTCAAACAGGCTCCGGCACCAGCAGCAATATGAACGCCAACGAGGTGATCGCCCACCTCGCCAGCCGCAAAAGCGGCCAAAAAGTCCACCCCAACGACCATGTGAATATGGGGCAAAGCAGCAACGACGTGATCCCCACCTCCATCCACGTCAGTGCAGCCCTCGAAACCACCGAAAAACTCTTACCCGCCCTGCACTATCTACTCCAATCCCTCGAAGACAAAGCTGCATCCTTGACGGGAGTCGTCAAAACAGGCCGCACCCACCTGATGGATGCGATGCCCGTCACCCTCGCACAAGAACTCGGCGGATGGGCCTCACAGATCCGTCATGGCATCGCACGCCTGTCCTCCACCTTGCCCCGCGTCTTTGAACTCGCCCAAGGTGGAACCGCCGTAGGGACGGGCATCAACGCACACCCCGAATTTAGCAAACGCTTCGCAGACAAACTGGCCGAACATACGGGAGTTGCCTTTGTTCCAAGCCCCAACTTCTTTGAAAGCCTCAGCACCCAAGACGCTGCGGTCGAACTGAGCGGACAACTTCGCACCCTCGCCGTCAGCATCATGAAGATATCCAACGATCTGCGCTGGATGAATAGCGGCCCTCTCACGGGCCTTGCCGAGATCATCCTGCCTTCCCTTCAACCCGGCTCAAGCATCATGCCCGGAAAGATCAACCCCGTCATCCCCGAAGCCGCCATGATGGTGTGCGCCCAAGTCATCGGAAACGACGCAGCCATCGCTATCGCAGGACAATCCGGCAACTTCCAACTCAACGTCATGCTCCCCGTCGCCGCCCACAATCTCCTCCAAAGCATCGAACTCTTGGCCAATACCTCCCGCGTCCTTGCCGATCAAGCCATCTCTGGCTTTACCGTCAACGAAGCCAACCTCAAAAGCCAACTCTCCCGCAATCCCATCCTTGTCACCGCCCTCAACGCCGTGATCGGCTACGAACAAGGAGCCAAGATCGCCAAAGCCGCCTACGCCCAAGGCCGCTCCATCAAAGAAGTCGCCCTTGAGATGACCAACCTCACCAGCCACGACCTCGACCGCCTCCTCGATCCTCTCGCCCTCACCAAAGGCGGCATCCAAGAATAACTCCCCAAACAGACCCATCCAAAGGCGATATCCCCGAACCTACCGACAAAGCGGCGCACACCCGCACGATGCAGCGCATCACACCAACGGTTGCATCCCATCATCGGCCTTTTCTGCGCGGTGTACGTTGCTTGTCCAAACAACCACGAGGCCCCCCAATGCACCGCAAGATCCAACCCTTTCTTTTTGTCTTGTTTTTCGCTCTCTGCTTTCCTTTTCTGTATTGCAGCCCTTCCCCCCCCCAAGAATCCGCCCAAGAAGCCCGCATCGAAGCCTCGCAAGAGTCGCTCTCCGAACCTGCGGTTGAAACCACCATCGAGCCAAAGTCCGAACCTACGGTCGAAACCAGCATCGAACCCAAGCCCGAACCTGCGGTTGAAACCAGCATCGAACCCAAGCCCGAACCCACCGCTGAAACCAGCCTCCC
>CAUJFU010000113.1 GCA_963169055.1 Myxococcota bacterium | reverse complement strand
CGAAACCATCGACGGCCAAACGCTGACCACTTCCGTCAACGTCAAGAAGGCCACCACTCGGCTGGCCGCACGAACCACCACCCTTATCCAAAGAAAGGGCGGCGCTTCCTCCCCCCTCTAAAGAAGGGGGTCTCCGCGCCTAAAAAACGATGATATGCAGGAACGCACACCCGAAGAAACAGAGACGGAGGAAGGGGTGGACAAGAAAGCGTTGATGGAAGAGTTGGAGCAGTGAGGAGATGGAAACAAAAGCTTGTTTGCGGCTTCGCTCGGATTCCCCTCGGCTCGCCCCTCGCCTCTGCGAAGCAGGGAGAGGGGTGCCGCGCAGCGACGGGGTGGGCGTCACACGATTTGTGCCTCTGTTGCTGCCCAAGCACAGGGTGTCTGCGCACCCTTCTACGATCACAGAGCACTCGGATATCGTCTTAGGAAGGTTTGCGTCGAGGCTGGAGTAGCTTGGCGATCAGACCTGTCCATCCTGTTTGATGGGAGGCACCCAATCCTCGGCCTGTATCGCCGTCAAAGTATTCGTGAAACAGCAGATGATCGCGGAAGTGGGGGTCTTCTTGCATCTTGCGGTTGTCGCCAAATATCGGGCGTCTTCCATCTTCTCCACGACGAAACAATCCGGCAAGGCGTTGACCGAGGTGTTCTGCGATCTGCAACAAAGACAGCGATTGCCCCGATCCTGTGGGGTATTCGACCAAAAAGTCGTCGCTGTAGTAGTGATGGAATTTTTGCAACGACTCGATCAGCAGATAGTTGACGGGGAACCAGATCGGGCCGCGCCAGTTGGAGTTTCCGCCAAAGAGTCCTGAGTCTGATTCGCCCGAAACATAGGCCACTGTGAACGATTGATCGCGGTAAGTGAAGGTGTAGGGGTGTTGTTTGTGGTAGCGAGAAAGCGAGCGGATGCCATAGTCGGAGAGAAATTCGTTTGGATCGAGCGCACGCTGTAGCAAGCGTTTCATCCGATGGCCCCGCAACAGCGAGAGCAAGCGCACCTCGCCGCGTCCGGGTTCATTCCAATGAGACACCAGATCCGCCAAGTCGGGGCGTTTCTCCAAAAACCAGTGCATACGCTTGGAAAAGTTCGGCAGTCGCTTGAGGGTTTCAGGTTCGATGGTTTCGACCGCAAACAAGGGGATCAGGCCGACCATCGATCGGACTTTGAGCGGGAGATTGCGGCCATCAGGGAAGTGCAGCACATCGTAGAAAAACTTGTCTTGATCGTCCCAAAGCCCGACGCCTTCGCCACCCATGTTGGTCATGGCTTGGGCGATGTACAAAAAGTGTTCGAAAAACTTGGTGGCGATATCTTCGTACACGGCGTTGTGACGGGCAAGTTCGAGGGATATCTGCAACATATTGAGGCAATACATGCCCATCCAGCTTGTCCCGTCGGCTTGATCGAGATGTCCGCCTGTGGGGAGGGGTTTGCTGCGGTCAAACACGCCGATGTTGTCGAGTCCCAAGAAGCCGCCTTGAAAGACGTTCCGACCTTGGGCGTCTTTTCGGTTGACCCACCAAGTAAAGTTGAGCAAGAGTTTGTGAAAGATCCGTTCTAAGAAAAACAGGTCGCCTTGATCGCCTCGGGCGCTGCGGTCGATTTGAAAGACCCGCCACGCAGCCCACGCATGGACGGGAGGATTTACGTCGCTAAAATTCCATTCGTAAGCGGGGAGTTGACCGTTGGGGTGCATATACCATTCGCGGGTCATCAAGAGCAGTTGTCGCTTGGCGAAGGGCGCATCGATCAGGGCGAAGGGAAGGGCATGGAAGGCGAGATCCCAAGCGGCATACCACGGATATTCCCATGTATCGGGCATGGAGATCACGTTGTTGTTTTTGAGATGGCCCCATTCAGCGTTGCGTGCGATACGCCCCTTGGGTGGGGGAGGTTGGAGCGGATCACCTCGTTGCCAGTCGTGTACGTTGTAGCGGTAGTATTGCTTGTTCCAGATCATGCCTGCGAAGGCTTGGCGTTGGATGCGGCGGTCGTCTTCGTGGGGGATATCTTCTTCGAGGGCGTTGTAGTATTCGTCGGCTTCTTGTTGGCGGCGCGCAAAGATCGTGTCGAAAGAGGCGAAGGGATGGGGATCATGGAGGTTGGTGAGGCGCAGGCGTAACGTGATCGATCCGTGAGCAGAGATCGTATGACGCGACCAGATCGCCGCTTTTGTTCCCCGATCTGCGGGGTTTGTTGCGTCTTGTTTTCCCATCACCACCCGATCGTGAAAGGCATCTTTGAACGGGCCTTGTGCGTCTCGTGCGCCATACAAACGGCGGGTGTTGGTGTTGTTTTCGCAAAACAAGAAACGGGCAGAGGATTCTTCGCTGTAGAGGAAGTATTGCCCGAGTTCTGGGTGGTGGAGGGACAGGGCTTCTTCGTTGGCCATCGAGGCTTCGGGCATCTGCGGGATGCCTTTCCATGACCAGATATTGCGAAAACAGATCTGCGGCAGCAGGTGCAACGGAGCATCTTGGGGGCCGCGATTGTGGGCGGTGATCTGGATCAACGTGTCGTCAGGGGCGGCTTTGGCGTATTCGACAAAGATATCGAAGTAGCGATCCTCCTCAAAGATCCCTGTATCGAGCAACTCAAACTCTCGATCTGTTCGGCCTCTTTTGCGGCTCTCCTGCCGAAGCTGTTCATAAGGAAATGCCTGTTGCGGGTATTTGTAGAGCATCTTGAGGTAGCTGTGAGTGGGCGTTGCGTCGAGGTAATAATACAACTCTTTGACATCTTCGCCGTGGTTGCCTTCGGGGTTGGTGAGGCCGAACAACCGCTCTTTGAGAAACGAGTCTTGTTCGTTCCACAAAGCGATCGAAAAACACAGGTATTGTTTGTTGTCGGAGTATCCGGCCAAACCATCTTCGCCCCAACGGTAGGCGCGGCTTCTTGCGTGGTCGTGAGGGAAATAATTCCAAGCGTCACCGTCTTTGCTGTAATCTTCGCGCACAGTTCCCCATTGTCGCTCACTGAGATACGGACCCCAACGCCGCCAAGGGATCTCGTCGCGCTCGTCTTCTTCGAGGCGGCGGTATTCGTGAGTCGCCAACAGAGCAGCGCGTGCAATGGGCCGACGGATGGCGATATCAGGTGCCGAAAACATCGAGACGGGGGCTTGAAGCGAGGCCTCTTCTTGCCACAAATCGTCTTCTATCGCAGGGGACGGTGTGGTGCGTGAATCCGTTTGAGGCATCGGTGCGGTCGGTGGTTTCGGATGGGTCATGGCTTACTCTTTGTGTGGTGGGGGGTCTCTGTTGTCGGGGAGGATCGGTTGCGTGAGAGGGATAGGATAAAACGAGTTCACCAATCGCTGCTAGAAGAAGAAGACGAGTCGCTGCTAGAAGAAGACGAATCGCTGAAAGAGCTGCTATCGGCTGTATCGTAGCTGTTTGCGGCATCGTCGCCATAACGTGGTTGATCATCGTTTGCGTCGCTGGAGTCGGAGGATTCGACGATCCAAGGATCGGCTTCGTGCGCATCCGAGGTGCGGATGCGTGTACCTCGGTGATGGAGTGAGCTAGAAGAGTCGATGGCCGCGAGAACGCTGGTGAGCAGCCGCCAGACAAAAGAGAAAAGGCCGATCAGTAGGGAAAAAACAAAAGCTGCGACCCAATAGACCGTCGGAGAGGCGCTTGGGTGAAGCATCATCGGGACAAAGATCAAGGCCGCGACGACAAAGGACATGGAAGCAACGATCAGAAAAATGGTTTTGATGGGTTTCATCGAAAAGCCTCAAGGCGGTAAGAGGTCGAGTGTTGGGATGCAAGACGCGGTGAGATCGTGGCGAGAGGGCGCAAAAAGTCAAGAAGAGGGTCGTGCAAACGGAAGTGGCAGAAGCGTTGATCTTCGGTGCTTGATGTGCTAAGAGGCTTGTCTTCTTGCGAAGGGCGACGCAAGCAAAGGCAGCGGTGATCTGTGAAACAGCCCGATGTAGAGGAGTGTTTGGAGGATGGTACGCCAACTCACAACGAACGCATACAAAGTACTCAAGCAGCTTGAAGCCCAAGGGGGCCGCCTCGGTATGGAGGCTGTGGTGGCGCAGACGGGGATCGATCAATCGCAAGCGATGGCGGTCGCCACGGCGTTTGCACAAGACGGTTGGATCGAGATCACCGAAGAGATTCGTTTGGAGCTTTCGCTGGATGAGGAGGGGGCGGCGTTTGTAAAAAGCGGGGCTTCTTTGTTGGAGCGCCGAGCCGCCGAGGCCTTGCGTCAAAAGGCGCAGCCGATGACGCCTGTGGAGCTTGCGGAAGCCACGGGTTCAGACGCCCAAGCCATCGGAAAGATCATGCGCTATCTGACGGCCAAAGGATACGCCGAGCGTGCAGGAAAATCGCTGGTGTGGTCATCTGCCGCAGATCTTGATATCCGTCAACCCGATGAGATCTTGCTTGAGCGCCTTACACGGTCTTCGGAGTCTTGTTTATTGCTCGACGCATCCGAGAGCAACGACGAAGCTCTCCAAGAGATCATCAAAGGCTTGCGTAGCCGAGGTTATCTTCGCAGCAAAGAGCGGAAGTTTCGAGAGATCCGTTTGACGCAGATCGGAAAGGATGTCCTCTCCGACGGGATCGAAGAACGGGTCGAGATCAACCAACTGACCGAAGCGATGTTGCTTTCTGGGGCGTGGCGCAAAGCCAGTTTCCGCAGTTATGACGTCACGCTGGCGACGGCCCCCGTCCGACCGGGGAAAATGCACCCCTTACGTCGGGTGCTTGAAGAGACACGGCGGGCATTTCTGAATCTTGGTTTTGCGGAGATCCGAGGCCCGTATGTGGAAAGCGCTTTTTGGGACTTTGATGCGCTGTTTCAACCTCAAGATCATCCCGCACGCGAGATGCAAGATACCTTTTATTGCGCCCGACCGAATCAATTTGAACTGCCTGACGAGGCGCTTGTGGAAACGATCCGCCGTACACACGAAGATGGCGGAGAGACGGGGTCTACAGGGTGGCGCTACAAGTGGAGCGCCCAAAAAGCCCGCCAAGTGGTGTTGCGTACCCACACCACCGCCGTGACGGTCGCTGCGTGCCACAAAAACCCCCAACCTCCACAAAAGATCTTTTGTGTCGGGCGGGTGTTTCGGCGTGAAACCATCGACTGGAAACACCTTCCTGAATTCCATCAAGTGGATGGCGTGATCATCGACAAAGACGCCAGTTTTGCCTCGTTGCTTGGGACGCTTACCGCCTTTTACAAACAGATGGGCTTCGACGAAGTCAAGTTCCGCCCAGACTTTTTCCCCTACACCGAGCCTTCGGTGGGGGTATTTGTGCGTTTGCCGGGGGCCAAGGACTGGTTTGAATTGGGCGGTGCAGGCGTGTTTCGTCCCGAAGTGGTCCAGCCTGCGGGGGTGGAGGTTCCTGTGTTGGCGTGGGGGCTTGGCCTCGAACGTCTCGCTATGGTGCGCTATCAGCTCGAAGATATCCGACAGCTTTACTTGAGCCAACTGGACTGGCTCAAGGAAAGCGCCCTTTCAAGGTAACGGAGCGCGTTATGCCTGTCATCGCTATTCCTATCGAAGAACTTAATCGGCGTCTTGGCCGCGATCTGACCTCTGGCGAGATGGAAGCGCATCTCGATCAGCTAGGCGTGGATCTCGACGGCTTCAGCAAGCTACGGCGTTATCGTTGCCGCCCGAGTGGCGCGTTGATCGAACTTAATCCCAACGAAGAGCTTCCTCCCCGTTGTCCCGAAACTTTGGTCGAGGGCAAGCCCGACGAGCTTTGGGAATATCTCGGGGATGTCGATGTGGTCAAGATGGATTTGTTGCCCGTTCGCCCCGATATCTTCGATGCGGGCGGGTTAACGCGTGCCATCAAAGGGCTGATGGCCGTGGAAACGGGGCTTGCTGCGTATCCGCTCGATCCTCCGAGCCTTGAGGTGTTTGTGCATGCCTCGGTTGAGTCGGTGCGCCCGCAGATCGGGTGTGCGGTGATCCGCAACTTGCAGATCGATGACGTCGGTTTGCGTATGCTGATGAAGCTGCAAGAAAACTTGCACTGGGCGCTTGCGCGAGATCGCAAACTAGCCTCTATCGGGGTGTATGAACTTTCTGCGATCAAAGGACCGATCACATACAGCACCGTTGGGCGCGAGGATATCCGCTTTGTTCCGCTCCAAAGCGATGGACAGGCTGTCACACCCCAAGCGATCCTCTCACACCATCCCAAAGGCACCGCTTACGCTCATCTGCTCGAAGGGCATCCTCGTGTCCCTTTGTTGATCGACAAAGTCGAGCAAGTTCTCTCGATGCCACCGATCATTAATTCCCACGAAACTCGCGTGACGACCGAAACCAAAGACGTTTTTGTCGATGTGACGGGGATCTCTGATCGTGTCGTCACCAAGTGTCTGCACACGCTGGTGACTTCGATGCTTGAGTTGTTTCCGGGTTCAAGGGCCGAACGTGTACAGATGCACTTTCCTGCGATGCACAATCTCCCTGCAACATCCGTTGCTTTGCCTACGATGGCGACTGAGTCTTTCGAGATCGACGTGCATCATGCTTGCCGCCGCATCGGGATCGATCTCACCCGTGAACAGGCGATCGAATTGTTGCGAAGAATGCGCCATCATGCCGAAGCCACCGAAGGCTCTGCGCATCATATCCGTGTGACGGTTGCCCCATACCGAAACGATATTATGCACGAAGTCGATCTGATCGAGGATCTTGCGATCGCTTATGGTTATCATCGCATCGTCCCTGTATTGGTTCCGAATATGACGGTGGCTCAAGAGCGACCCGAACGGATCCTTGCCAATCGCGCTCGCGGCGCTTTGATCGGCCTTGGATTCTTTGAGGTGATGAGCCTTTTGCTCTCCAATCCCGAAGAACAATACGCATTGATGAATGTCGATGATCCCGGAGATGCCGTGTTGCTTGACAACCCCGCATCGGTCGAACAATCCATGATGCGCACGATGATCTTGCCCCAGTTGCTTCGGTTGTTTGCGCTCAATCGCGGCCAAGGACTTCCGCAACGTTTGTTTGAGGCAGACGATGTGGTGATCTTTGAACAAGGAACCCCCCATCCTTCCGAGCGATTGCATCTCTCGGGTGGGATCTTGGATACACAAGTCGGATTCTCCGACATCAAAGCGATCACCGAAGCCATCGCCCACGAACTCGGTATGCCTTTGACGTATCAGCCGATCCAACACCCTGCGTTTCTCGAAGGCCGCGCAGCCCAGTTGTTTTACCGTGACGAACCTGTCGGCATCGCGGGGGAGATCCACCCTGTTGTCCTCGAAAAGCTCCGCCTCGTCCAACCCCTCGCTGTCTTTGAAATCAGCCTCCAACCCCTCCTTGCTACCGAGGATCTCTACGCTCTTGAACCCTCGAAATCTCACGGAGAAACCGATGTTTGATCGCCTCTTATTCCGACTTATGCGTGTTGCTGTACCTTTGGTGATGTGTGCCTTTGTTTTTTCGATGGCTTTGCCTTCGGCATACGCGGGCAAAATCGGCTATGTGGATGTGAAAAAAGCACTCTTACTCACCAAAGACGGCCTTGAGGCCAAGAAGCGCCTTGCGCAGATGAAAGCCCGTTATCAAGAACAACTCAATGGCTTGCAGCAGCGATTGAAAGAGAAAAAGGCGTACTATGATATGCACCGAAGTACGTTAAAAAAAGAAGAAATTCAGAAACTGCAAACCGATATGCAGCGGATGTTTCTTCAACTCCAACAGGCTTATGCGGGTCTGACCAAACAATTGATGCACGTTGAAGCCTCCGAAACCAACAAGATCGTCAAGAAGATGTTGCCGATCCTCGAAAAGATCCGCGCAAAGCATGGTCTGGATATGATCGTGGACCGCTGCCATGCGCAGATCCTTGTGGCGCGACAAGAAATCGATTACACGCGCCAACTCGTTTGCAAATACAACCAAGCCCACGGCGGCGATACCTCGTACTGCAAAAAGAAAGGGCTTCCCAAAACGCCCGAGCTCCCCACCACAACGGACAAACCTGAAGATCCTGTGGGGGTTGGGTTTTGATCTTGTAGGACTTACGCGGTTGCCAAAAAAAGCCGTGTTCGCGAACGCCCGAGCGACAGAGTCGTTGTTTTGAAAAACCGTGATCTCTTCGCCGATACGGGGTCAAGGGAGCCGCGCTCCCTTGCGGGGTTTGGGGTGGAACCCCATTCCATCCGAATCTTCTGTGGGGGGCGGGTTTTGATCTTGTGAGAGGGAGTAGCGTTAGGCGTTTTTGCGCAGCCGTGTTGCAAAAAAGGCGTCCATCTGATGTTGTTCGGGGGATGTGCGGAAAAAGCCCGAAGCATCGAGCAATGGAGCGATGGAGGGGAGGTTGGCGGGAGGATCGGTTTCGATCGAAAAGTCGGGGTGCTCTTGAAGAAAATGTTGGATGGTTTCTTCGCATTCTTCGGGTGTATCGGTGCAAACAGCATAGATCAAGCGCCCGTCGGGTTTGAGGGCGAGAGCGAGCTGGTGAAGCAGCTTTCGTTGTGTTTGCGAGAGTTGCTGGATATCTTGGAGTGTGCGGCGGTAGCGGACCTCAGGGTTTTTCCGAAGCGTTCCAAGGCCGGAACAGGGGGCATCACAGAGAATGCGGTCAAAGCCGTCTTCGGGGAGGGGTTGGGTCAGATCGGCTTGGCGGATGCGGACGTTTTCGATGTGGAGGCGTTCACAGACTTCTTGGACCAAGTGCAGCTTGTTGGCGTGTCGATCGACGGCGGTGATCTGGGCTTGTGGGGCAAGCGAAGCGAGGTGGGTGGTTTTTCCGCCGGGGGCGGCGCAAGCATCAAGGATGCGCTCGTCGGGTTGGGGTTCGAGCAGGTGGGCGATACATTGGGCTGCTTCGTCTTGGATGACGAAAGACTGGGGAAATTCTTTGAATAATTTCTGAATAATAAGACCAGAAGAGGACTCGACTCGGAGGCCGTCAGGAGAAAAGGTTGTTGGGGTGGCTTGGACGGCATGTTCTTGAAGGATGCGAAGCAGATCTTCGCGTGAACCCCAAGGGGCGTGGACGCGAAGGACGAGGGCGGGGGGTTGGTTGTGGGCTTGGAGGCGAGCTTCGGTGCGTTCGGGTCCGATTTGTCGGAGGTATCGCTCGATCAACCAAGCGGGGTGGCTTTGTGAGATCGAGAGATAACCGGGCAGATCGAGCAGGGGATCAGGGGGATGAAGATCGTGGAGGTGAGATTGGATCTTGCGAAGGACCGCGTTGGCAAAGCCCGCGATCTTGGGGCCGCGCAGGGCTTGGATGGCATCGACAGCTTCGTGGAGGATGGCGTGGTGAGGGATGCGGTCAAGATAAAGCATTTGATAGACAGCGATGCGCAAGTGTTGGAGGGTCATGGGATCGATCGAATCCAAGCCACGCGACGCAAAACGCCCGAGATCTCGGTCGAGCAAGAGCAGCCTTCGCAAGACGCCATAGACGATCTCGGTCAAGAGTGCTTGATCACGACTGTCCCATCCGGGTTTTGACAAGGCGTGATCGACAAGGCGGGCAGCATAAGCGTCTTCGTGAAGAACGCGATGAAGGATCTGCGCAGCGACGGAGCGCGGATTGAGCGAATCATTGGATGACATGCGTTGGACTCGTGCGAGGGCTAGAGGGTTGTCGGGGATACGGGATTAGAAAAGCGCCATCCTTCGGGAAGATGGGTTCCTGACAGCAGTTCTTGGACGGTCATTCGGCGTTTTGCGGGCTTTTGGATTTCTTGAACACGGATCGCTCCTTGAGAACAGGCGATCCACAGCCCCTCTTTTTCGATACGCAACAAAGTACCGGGTTCTGCGCTGTGTTCGATCTCGACTGCGGCGGACGCAAACAGCTTCCACGCTTCGCCTGCGGGATCGAGGCAGCGTGCGCCCGGGGCAGGATCCAGCGCTCGAACCCAATTCGAAACGCAGGGCGCGGATTGGGCAAAGTTGATCCAGAGGTCGTCTTTGTGGATCATCGGGGCGTGGGTGGCGCGGCTGTGATCTTGGGGCGTCAACGTCAAGCGGCCTTCGACGAGATCCTCGAGTGTTTGTGTAAGTGTCGTTGCGCTGAGCTGTGATAGTCGATCATGGACACTTCCGCCCGTTTCTTCGGGGGCGATGGCAAGGGTATTCCAGCGAAGCATCGGCCCTGTATCCATACCCTCATCAAGCAGCATCGTGGTGATGCCCGTTTGAGTGGCTCCATGTGCAACGGCCCATTGGATCGGTGCTGCCCCCCGATAATAGGGCAACAGCGAGGCGTGGCAATTGATACAGCCAAGGGGCGGTACCGCAAGAAAACGAGCGCGCAGGATCTTACCGTAAGCAACAACCACCGCAAGATCAGGCGCATCGCTGCAAAAGCGTTCGTAAGCGTCTTGGGTCGCAAACTTTTCGGGCTGAAATATCGGGATGCCTGCTTGTTCTGCGAGAACTTTGACGGGAGGAGGAGTCAGCTTTTTTCCGCGCCCTTGGGGGCGGTCAGGCTGTGTGTAGACGGCGACGATCTGGTGAGGCCCATCCAAGAGGGCTTGCAGGGTGGGGACGGCAAACTCGGGAGTTCCCATAAAAACAATACGTAGTGGGCGATCTTTTGGGACAGGGCGATCATAAGAGATGTTGTGGATAAGGGCGGTCATCGTGTGTCTCCAAAGGTGCTGCGGTTTCATCAAACGGCCCGCAAAGTAGGCGGGGACGCACAAGATGTCAAGCACGCCCGTTGTCTTGCTTGACATTTGTTCCGCTTGGTATTAGAAGCCTCTCTTGTTTTCGTTTCGCCGAAGGCAAAGCCAACGGTGTCGTTGGGCGGTCGTTTTTTTTATGCGTGTTTTGGGTGGTTTTTAACGTGCTTTGGGGTGGAACTGTATGCCTTACGAGATATCAGACAAAAAACGAGAGTGGTATCGTCATGTGGCAGAAAAATCGCGGATGCGCAAGGTGGCTGCGATCAACGGTGAACTCGCCTGTGTGGTTCGTCCTGAAAATAAGCCGAAGCTGTACCCTGAGGCGCTGATGCCCCTGCTGCCAAAGAATGGTTTTCGTGCTCTCTCGCTGTTTTCGGGAGGAGGCGGGCTTGATCTGGGATTTGAACGGGCAGGTTTTGAACACGTCGCAAGCTACGATGTTTTGGACGTTTGCCAGCGAACTTTACAACGAAACCGTCCTGCATGGAAAGTTTTTGGTGGGGTGGAGGGAGATGTTTCACGGCAGGATTGGTCTTCGTATCGAGATTCTATCGACGTCGTTCATGGAGGCCCACCGTGTCAGCCTTTTTCTGTCGCCGGGAAGCAACAGGGAGCACAAGACAGCCGCGATATGTGGCCCTCTTTTACAAAAGCGGTAAAGGCATTGTTGCCGTCTGTTTTCGTTGCGGAAAACGTTCCGGGCCTTGGTGAACCTAAATTTGCTGATTATGTTGAAAAAATGATATCCGAACCGCTCTCAAAAGATTACCACATGACAAGATTTTTGTTGTGTGCTTCCGATTTTGGCGTCCCTCAGGCAAGAAAACGGCTTTTTTTTATTGGTTGCCGCTCCGAAAAAATATTCCGCCGTTTTCGTTTACCACAACCTACCCATTCTTTTGAACGGGACTTGCTTTGTTTTCTACCTCGCACGATGGGAGTGCGAGAAGCGTTAGGGTTGGAGGATCTTGGATGGGATGCTCTTGCACCTACGTTGCGATCAGGTTTTACAGGACCCAGAAAATCAACGAGCATCCTGAATAGCAAAGCAAGCCAACGAGTGTGGGACCGTTTGCAGATCTGGCCGAATGGCGTGCAAAAAAATCGGACGATAGCTGGGCAATTTCCACCCGAAAATGAGCATTTTCGGTTGTCTGTGCAAGACTGCGCGATCTTGCAAGGGTTTCCAGAAGATTGGCATTTTGATGGGGCTGTGTACCAAGTTTTAGGGCAAATTGGCAATTCTGTTTGTCCGCCCGTCAGTTACGCCATCGCAAAAGTGGTTTTAGAGTTGTTGGGAGGCTAAATGGCCGCCGTTCAAGATGATCGCCGCGAAAACGAGATGTGTTCTTTGTTGGGGTTGCGCAAAGGTGTTGGGCGTTCTGAAGTGGATGCTTATTGCGATTTTGAAGAATCGCATTGCGTTTATTCGGTTCCTGTTGAATTAAAATCGACGACAACCGGCTCTGTGTCGACTGCGAGAGATGTGGGGCCAGCGCATATCGAAAAGTGGCGTCGTTATGTTTGGGTGTTTGGTTTTTACGATCGTCGAGGTAAAACATTGGAAAGCCTACTCATTTTGGGGCCGCGAGAGATGGAGCCTTGGATTGCGCAAGTGGAATTGTCTATTACTCCTGATTTCGCGCTCGGCGAACGAGCTTCACGAAGATTAATTCTTGAAGATTTGTATGCTATTTGCGATGAGAAATTAACTTATTCTCAAGAAGACGCGCAAAAACTTCATAAAAAGCAATGGGCAAAAAAGCAATACAAAACGCAAATGGATCTTCCTGATGGCTATAGCCCACAAAGAATGTTGGATATCTTGCGGGAAAGATCTCTGTACCTAAGCACACGTGGCTCGACGCTAAACAATCCGCATATCCCCAAAACTTTTTTTGCCCGTTTGCAGAAATATCGAATTTGGGTGGAGCAAAAAACAGACGAAGAAGTCAAACAGATGGTTTGGGCGACGATTCGTGCGATGGCTCTTACAGAACAAAGGCAGGATTGGATCTTGAAATAGCAGCGAGGATCTTCGCTGCTGCTCATGCTCGAATACATCGAGGCGCGTTAGCTCATCGCCGTGTTCGTCTCATGCCAAGCGGGGCAGTTGTTCGTTTGAAAAGCTGTGTCCTCCCCGCCGATACGGGGTCGATGGGGCAACACTCTATGGCGGGGCATGGGGTGACGTTCCACAAAGCAAGTCTTCTTGAGTTCATCGGCTTGGGTTCATACCTGTGCAAAGCGAACGCAGGGGCGTGTAGAAAAGCATTGCGCGGGAGAGCGTCTTTGTGCATAGATGCTTTGCTTTTTGCGTGTGCGCGTTGTGGTTGGTTCGTCGAAAGGCCTCGTTGAGACACAGCGCACGAAAAGCACACCACCCAAGTTCAGGCGCTATCGTCGCACCAAAGAGGCGTGCGCTGTGTGAGGGGGGTGTCGTTTGGGTGGAAGGAGATGGTTTTGCTTGAGCATCTGTTGTCGAAACAATTGATCATCAATATGGGCAAGGGCGGTGTTGGAAAGAGCGCAGTATCGGCGATGTTGGCGCGTGCGGCGGCAGCGCGTGGAAAGCGCGTGTTGGTGTGCGAGATCAACGCCAAGGAGCGCATGAGCCAGTATTTAGGGGGAACGCCGCCCGAAGAAGAGGACTCGCTCGATCAGATCTGGTCGGCCCATGAGCGGATCTCGGTGGTCAATATCCGTCCCGCCCCTGCAATGAAGGAGTATGTGGTTCAAGTTCTTGGAATGCGCTTGCTGTACAACCTTGTGTTTGAAAATCGTTTGATCCGCTACTTTTTGCGGGCGGTTCCGGGCTTACAAGAGCTGATCTTTATCGGCAAAGTGTGGTTTCATGTCGAAGAAGACAAAGTCAAAGGCGCACCGCGCTTTGATCTGGTGATCTTGGACGCGCCTTCGACGGGGCATGGACTGGCGTTGTTGCGGATCGCCAAAGTGGTGTTGGACACCGTACCTGCGGGGCCGATGCGTCAAGCTGCTGAAAAGATCCAGCGGATGTTGCTCGATCCACGGATGACGTGCATCAACTTGGTTTCTTTGCCCGAAGAGATGCCCACCAACGAAACCATCGAGTTGTGCCAAAAGATCCGAGAGGAACTGAAGATGCCGTTGGGTGCGCTGTTTTTGAATCAATGGCCGCGCCATCCGTTAGACCCCGAATCATCCGAACATCCGATGCTTGAGACGAAGGCGGAGCGGCTGTTTCATCGGTTGAATCAGGACGCACAGCAAGAGTCTCAGCTTGTGGCGTTGGCGTTGGCGGCAGAAGGCGGTTTGCATCGCCTGAATAAAGCGAGAGAGTATTTGTTGGAGCTTGTGCGCGAAGTCAAACTGCCGACGTATACGCTGCCGCGTTTGCCGCAGCCCGAAGACCACGATCTTCGGGGGATGATGAAGACCTTGATGGAGGTTTGCCAACACAGCACACCGTTTACGGTGTCGGATCTGGCGTCGATGGAACAGGTTGGGAGGCGTGGATGATCGCGCAGATACTTCGAGACAGTCGGGTGATCGTCAATGTGGGTTCGGGTGGTGTGGGCAAAACGACGGTCAGTGCGGCGATGGCGTTGGGGGCGGCGATCGCAGGGCGCAAAAGTTTGGTGATGACGATCGATCCCGCTCGGCGTTTGGCCAACGCGCTTGGGATCGAGAGCGCTGCTTTTGGTAGTGATCATCCATTTGAGGTCGATGCTGCGCGGTTTGCGGAGGCAGGTGTGGCTTGTGAGGGCCGCTTTTTTGCGATGATGCTCAACCACAAAGAGACGTTTGATCGGCTGGTGGATCGGTACGCACCAAACGCGGACAGCGCCGAAAGCCTCAAAGAGAATCCTTGGTATCAGCAGATGAGTACGGCGCTCGCGGGGGCGCAAGATTATATGGCGGTGTCGCGCTTGCACGAACTTGTGGAAACGGGAGCCTACGATCTGATCGTGCTGGACACGCCACCAACGGCCAATGCCATCGACTTTTTGGAAGCGCCTGAGCGACTGATGGGGGTACTCAACTTCCAGCCGCTCCAATGGTTTCAGAAGCATGTTTCGGGCGAAGGAAGCCAAGCAGGTCGTTTGTTGCGTTGGGGCGGGGCATCTCTGCTGCGGGCTTTGGGGCGTGTGACAGGCCGAGAAGTGATCGACGATGTCAGTCAATTGCTCCAAGAATTGGGCGGGTTGTACGATGGTTTTCGGCTGCATGCGCAAGAAACCGAAAAGCTGCTGCGCGCACCGCACAGCCAATTTTTTATGGTCACGGCTCCACAGCGCACCTCGATCCTCGAGGCCTTGTTCTTTCAAAAACGGTTGTTGGAAGCGCGGATGCCTTTTGCGGGGTTTTGGGTCAATCGTGTGCCGGGCTATCTGCGTCATGGGGAGGGATGGTTGGCGCTCGTGAACGAAAAGGATCTGCCATCCGAACAAGCGATCGAAGTGGCCTTGCGGGGGCTTCCTTCGATGCAAGGCGAGCAGGGGGCTTTGGGGACGATCGCCCGCGAGCTTCGGGCGTATCATCGCTTTGTGTATGCGGCTGCGGAACTTGCGCATCGTGAGATTGTCTTTTTGCGAGAACGTGCGATCGGCAAGCCTTTTGTGGGGCGATTGCCTTTGGTCAACGAAGAGATCCACGATCTTGTCGGACTTGCACGTTTAAGCCAAACGCTTCTGCAAGGGGGCGTTGCCTCAACAAGCTTTCCCGATAGCGAACACAGCACATAACGGGCACGACTTTTGTTGTGTCCTGCAAGTGAAATCTTCGGAACCAACAAAAAGGAGCGCCGCCATGCTTTCGATTCGACCGAGCCGCCACATACAACGCGCTTTGAGAGTAGACGTCGTACGCATATCCTTGCTGATGGCCCTTGTATCGGGCTTTTTGAGCGGATGCACAACCGTCTCGCAAGTGCGTGTTTCGGCCAAGAAGACCGTACAAGCCGATCCGATGGTCTTTTACGCAAAGGATGGAAAGGTCGTACATGTCGAACAGATGCACCCCAAATCTTTGTTTGAACACGCAGGGGAATCTTTTCAGTCCAAAGACTACAACAAAGCCCGCCTCTACTATACGCGCCTATTGACGGCCTTTCCGCAAAGCAGTTATCGCCATCTTGCGATCTACAATCTTGCGTTGACGTACGAGCGCCTCCAACAACACCCCCACGCGATCACGTTGTACCACCGCATCTTGAAGGAGCGCCCCGATACAGAAGAGTCACGGGATGCTCAATTTCGCCTTGGTGCGGCCTATTTGATCACCAAGCGTTTTCAGGACGCTGCCAAGATATACAGCGAACTCGCGGAGCGAAAGGATGTGGAGATATCGGATCAGCTTGAAGTGTTGGGGAGCTTGGGGCTTGCGTATTACCATCTCAAAAATGAGATGATGGCGGAAGATGCCTTTCGCCGCACTTTGCGCCTTTTTCATGCAGCGAAATCGAAACAGTATCTTGGCAACGATTATTTTGCGGCGATGGCTCAGTTTTATTTAGGTCGCTTGCACGACGATCGCTTCCGTGCGCGGGCGTTTCAGGCCGACAAGGATTCGATGAAAAAAGACTTGAACTACAAAGCCAACGAGCTGTTGACTGCCCAAGCCCATTACCTTCGGGCGATCCGTATCCGCAATCCGCGTTGGGTGGTTTCTTCGCTGTTTCAGATCGGCGAGATGTATCGGCAGATGTACGACGATATGATGCGCGCTCCGATCCCCAAACACCTGAGCCAAGAAGAAAAGCAGATCTACGCCGATATGCTCAAGAAAAAAATCCGTGTCTTGCTAGACAAAGCGATCGTGGCTTTCGAGAAAAATCTGCAAGCCGCAGAAAATTATGGCGTACAAGACGACGAGATCATCAAGAAAACGCAACAGCAGTTGCTGTCTTTGCGCAGCCTGATCTTAAAAGAACACCTCCAAGGGCCGAGCGAACAAGAAGCCCGACGTATCCGCGAAAGCTTTCAACCCAAACCAAGCGATTCTTCCCGTTCATCCGCAAGATCAGGCGATTCTTCTTCTCCTCTCGCGCAACCCTCGACTCGGCCTGTCGGCCTTCCTTCTTCCGCGCCCGCGCCTTTTTCGGCTCCTACCCGTCGTCTACACCCATAGACCTCAGGTCTGGCTGAGGGGGGCCGTTCTTTTTTCTTTGTTTTTCTGCTCTGACCCGTCGCCCGCGCCCGTAGATGGATTGGATATCGCTCTAGCCTTTGCGCAAAAACCAAGCGACAAGACCCCCCGCAAGCAAAGAAAGCGTGATCACAAACATCCAGAAGCCGGGCTTTTGAAGCAGCGAAGGAACGTTGGCGATCACGGTGGGGTCGGATGCGACGGAAGGAGGGGGCTGCATCGGGCGGGGAGTCATCGACGGCATACGCGCAAAGGGCGAAGAGGCGGGCAGAGACATGGGGCGGTTTGTCGAGGGTTTGTTGTAGGGGGCTGCTCTGGATGGTGTGGGAGAAGGTGGGTTTAAAAGAGGCGATGAATCGGGAGAAATCGTTCCAACGAGGACAGGGACTTGGTCGATTTGGGGTAGAGCTTTTTCGGCAGGGGGGATAAAGAATCGGCTGGTTTGCTCGCTTGGATCGAGTTTTCCGATCAGAACGGCTGACGGATCGGTCTGTTCTTGGTTTGTGGTGTGGGTGGGTTGGGTTGTTTCGTTGAGGTGGGCGACGTGGTGTGAGTGGGGCGGCGTGACGGGAAGTTGTGCATAAGAAACCGAGGACGGGCGTTTGTGAGAGTGGACAGCACCGTCAGAGAGTGCTGCGGCAAGAGCGGGCAAGGCCCCTTGAGAGTGAGAAGACACAAAGGTCGGGAGTTCGTTGGGTGCAGAGGGATGAGACAGGCTGGTTTCATCACCTGCATCTTCGGATACGTCGGATGTTTCGGATGGATTGGCGTTGGTGTTTTCGCCTTCGTCGTCTTCTTTGAGGTAGGTGAGATTCGTGGTGTCGGAAGAGGTCAGATAAGAAGAGTCGGCTAGATTCGTGAGTTCATCTTGTTCGTCTGAGGATATCGCTCGTTGGAGTGTGGTTTGTGCGGATTCATGGGGAGAGACGGCAGGTTGGAGTGTGGTTTGTGCGGATTCATGGGGAGAGATGGTGAGAGTGTGAGCGGAAGGGCGTTGGGGCGGGGGGATTGGGCGTTGGAGTGTGTTTGGGTCGGTGGTGAGGTCGGGATCTGCGGGAGAGATGGCCTCGGGGGGAGGGAGAAAGTCTTCGATCCGAAGTCCGGGTAGGTGGGTGGTGGCTTGATAGTAGTCCACCGAAACGGCAGCCGAAGGAGAGAGAGGGGAGTGTGAAGATGAGTCGACCTGTTGTTCGTTGTGATCGTCGTGGTCTGTATCGGGCGGAGCCGTCGGAGGCTTGGAAACAACAGTGGGGCTGTGCTCTTGGAGGAGGCTGTCGCAGAAGTCGGCGTAATCTTCTTGATGGATGTAGTGTTGCTCGTCGCGTAGGAGGTTTTCGAGACACCGAAACACTTCTCGTGCGGAATCAGGGCGCGATGCGGGTTCTTTGTCGAGAAGCGACAAGACCAAGTCATCGAGTATCGCAGGGATATCTGAGTTGTGTGCGCGTAGAGGGGTCACTTCGGACTGGAGGATGGCGTGCATAATCTCTCCGAAAGCCGCGCCTTTGGGTCCAAATGGGCGTGTACCCGTAAGGATTTCATAAAAGAGGACGCCAAGCGAGAATAAATCGCTGCGGTGATCGACTTCTTTTGCAAGGAGTTGTTCGGGAGAAACGTAAGCAACAGTCCCTTTGAAGTCGAGCGAACGGTTGCTTGAGAGGGTAAAGCTTTTGGCGATCCCAAAGTCGATCAGCTTGACGAGACCATCCCGCGAAAGCAACACGTTGCTTGGTTTGATATCTCGGTGGACGATGCGAAGGGGGGTTCCGCGTTCGTCTTTTTGTTCGTGGGCGTGGTAAAGCCCACGGGCGATCAACGCGCCAAGGCCCGCAACGATCGGCCAAGGGAGGGGGGCGTTGTAGCGTTGGGTGTGTCGGAGCAAACAGCGTCGCAGATCAAGGCCGCGAACGTATTCCATGGCGATGTAGACAAGGTCGTTTTCTTCACCGACATCGTAGATTTGAACGATATTGGGGTGGTTGAGGATGGCGGCGAGGCGTCCTTCGCGCAAAAGGCTTTCTCGCGAGATATCGGGTATCTCGGGAGTGATACGAACGATCTTCATGGCGACGGTGCGTTGGAAGCCTTCAAAGCCTGATTGTTGGGCTTCCCAGATCTCTGCGTGTGCGCCGCGTGCGAATGGGCGTAGGAGTTTGTAACGGCCTTCTGCGATGATGCGCTGTTCTAAATGGCTCAATGGGGCGTCCTCTTGCATGGTGGGGGTACTTTGCGCAGCGATGGCCCGCTTGGTGTAGGGAACAAGGATCTGTTTGCTGTGCGTTCTTTTGAAGCAAACACTCGCATTATCTTCGCACAGAAGGAAAGACGCAAGGATTTGAGCGGCAAGGGTGGTTGATTAGAACGTAGATTTTTCGGGAGATTGTATGGAGGATTGGTTGGCTTTGCGGAGTCGGTTGAGTAGGACTTGGATCACGCTATGTGCGATCTCCATGCGATCATCCATGAGATCGCGAAAGGCTTGTTGTTCGATTTTGAGGAGTCGAAGGTCTTCGAGGGCGCGGACTGTCGCGGAGCGTGGGGCATGATCAAGCACTCCCATCTCTCCGAAGGGTTCTTTTTCGCGCAGCGTGGTCAAGGCGGTGCCTTCTTTGAACACGGAAACGGAGCCTTCGATCAAAATGTAGAGGGCATCGCCGAGTTCGCCTTCGACGATCACGTCCTCGTCCTTTTCGACGTGGATCTCTTCGGCGATCTGTGCGATCTGCGCGAGATCTTCGGTGGAAAGGCGTTGAAACAAGTCGACTTCTTTGAGGAAAAGGATCTTTTCAAAGGTCGAAAGCATGGGAGCCTCGTGTTGTGGTGTGCGGGAAAGCAGGCCGTTGACGTATCGCGCCACGGCTGAAGAAGTGTCCTGCAAGAGAGGGGCGAGGTGCGCATCGCGCTCGTGGGTTGGGAGTGTGCGAGAAAGCAGGAGGGCTGCGAGTTCGCGCAACAAGGGAGCGGGAGAACTGCGGGCTTGAAGAAAAAGATCGGTGGGTGGGGTGTCTTGGTCGGTCGCGAGCGTCCAAAGAAGGAAGGCATAAAGGCAAGGCTCTTCTTGGAAGGAGGGGATCAGGGCAGACAGCGGCAGGGGCTTGAGTTGAAAGGATTCAAGAGCGATGCGCTCGATGGATTGGGAGCCTTCGAGAAGAGCAAGCAGGATTCGGCGTGTACGGGGTTCGGATTGGAGGAGGTTGTCGAGGAGTTCGAGGGCATTGGCTCGTAAGCGTGTGTCGGCTTGAAGGAGTTTTTGGTGGATCAAGGCGATTTGTCGGTGGGGAAAAAGCAGGTCAAGCAGAAGAAAGATCTCTTGTTGTGCGAGGTGGGTGCGTTCGTGGAGAGCGTCGTGGAGGGCGGTGGATTGGGCGAAAGAGGCGTGAAGGGTTTGTTGGGCGAGTCGCCAGAAGTAGGCGTCGTGGAGGGCGGTGCGAAGGCAAGAGCGGAGCAGGGCGACATTGGGGAGAAGGTTGGGTTGCTGTTGGCGAAGGCGTGAGATAGCGCGTAGGACAATCGGGCGCTGAGAGGCGCATTGTTTGAGAAGAAGCTGCTCGAGCAGAGCAAGGGTTTCGGGTTGGGGGATTGCGCCGAGGATGCGAAAGAGAAGGGGAGATATCTGTGTTTGTGTGGGATCGGCGAGCTTTTTTTGGATTTGAGGGATAAGGTCTGGGCCGTAAAGCCCGAGGCTACGGGCTGCATGAGAGGATACATAGCGCTCGTGAAGCATCGAAAAGAGCGTGTCGGTGAAGTGGGCAGAGCGAAGGGAGCCAGCTGCTTGGATGGCTTTGATGCGAACCGAGAGAACGGGGTCTTGGAGCATACGCAGGATCGGTTGATAGAAAGTGCGCACACCAAGATGGGCGATGATCTCTGCTCCACACTGACGTTGCGTAGGATCGGGGGAATCAAGCATCCGTTTGAAGGGTTCGGCGGCATGCAACACGCCGTCGAGGCCGCCATCTCGGATCAGGCCGATGATGGCGGATTGACGGACGGAGAGAGCGGGGTCTTCGAGGAGAGAGAGGACTTCGTACGTTGCGTCTTCTTTGCGTAGGGTACACAAGATCCCGATGGCTTGAGCGCGAACGCGCTCGTCTGGGTGTTTCAGTAGGGGGCGGATCAGTGCGTCGTGCTCGGTGTCATGGAGGCGCGGGAGGACGGCAAGGGCTGCGATGCAAACTTCTGTGTGGGGGCTTTTCAATAGACGGGCCAGTTCGGAAGACCAAGAATGTTCTGCGATATGAGGCAAAAGTTCGATGGCATGGAGGATTTGCTGTGGTGTGCCTTGGGAGAGGACGCTGCGCAAAGCGAGGGCCGAGGCTTCGGAGTCGAGTTGGAGGGCGGAACCTTCCAGACCGAGTTGACTGCGTTGCATGGAGCGCACAAGTGTGGCGACGTACTCTCGGTGAACGCGAAAGATCAGAACGATCCATACGCAAATCAACCCAACCACCAGCCAAGAAAGCCGATGCGAGGAGATCCCCAAGTATCCGAAGAGGGCGATCCCGATCGCGCTAAGCCCGATTGCCGCAGGTTTGAGGATCCCATCGATCCATCCTTTGGCACGCGCCCGCAAAGGCCCGACTATCGGTACATATAACAGATTCTGCGAAACATCGTACAACGTATAACGCAGGACATTCTCGCTGCCCTTGGTGAAGGCCACAGACAGCAGGGCAGGCCACAGAGACAACCCGAGCGAAACAGAACCTCCAAGCAAAGCAAGCGGCAATAGCAACAAGGAGAAGCGTATCCCAAAGCGCCGTAGTATCGGGTTTGCAAGGCCAAACTGGACAACACAAGCAAAGATTCCCGTGATTCCATAAAAAGAACCCAAGTAGTTCCCGATCTGTTCGGGAGTTCGGTACGTTTGGGCGACGATGGCTTTGAATTGATAGTCGATCAGGGTCGAGGCCACAAAGGTGACGCCAACGATCATGGCCAGAACAGCGAGATGGGGATGACTGAGCCATCCTCTCTCTTGGCGCTGTTTTGGAGTGGGCAGGCGCGTGGAAGGTTTTTTCTTTCGTGCGGTCTCTTCGAGTGTTGCGAGGTTTTGTTGTCCAATACGGCGAACCACCCACACGCAACCAAGCATCATCAAGCACAATACCCACAGCAAGTGATGGGGGCCGGGAAGCACCGAGAGCAAGGGGCGGATGCCAAAAGCCAACAGATTGGCGAGAACCGCGCCGCCCCCGATGATAGCGAAGCTGCGGCGCGCCGCTCTTGGGTCAAAGAGTTCCGAAGCAAAGGTCCAAAACAGGATGACTTGCAAAGCGCCCATGACTTCGACATAAACGTAGGTGGCTTGGACGATCACAAAGCCCACGTTCGATGGCAACAACAAGAGTCCAAGACACAGCACAAAAAGGCATCCAACGAGGGCAAGGTTCACGATCTGGATGGTTTGATCGCGGCGGCGCTCGCTGGTGGTTCGCGACAGGGTATAAGACGCCGCACTGACGGCCACTGCGGAGAGAGCGATCAACCACGGTAGCGCATCAAGTCCTTGATTTCGAGGAAGAGAGAGCAACAGCGTATCACGGACAATTCGTCCAAGGATGAAAGCACCTACAGCAAGCAAGCTGTAGACAAACATCCACGAAACGCGCTCGACTTCTTGTCGTTGAAGGCGGAAAAGGCGAGCCACAGCAGCGGTATACCATCCCCATCGAGCAGCGGGATCTTGTTTGTGCGCGATCATCTCAAACGAGGCTCCTTTGTGGCAGTACAAGTGCAAACAACTGTAGGGGATCGCCAAAAGAACACAAGACACCGATTTAGGGCGACGGCTTTGGCGGGGCATGAAAACGAAGCACCCGAGAAGAACGCGATGCGCGTTTGGACTTGGGGAGTGATTTGAGCTTGTCGAGAAAAAACAGCGCAAAAGATTTTGCTTGTCGAGAAAAAACAACGCAAAAGGAAGTACGGGCTTGTCGTGCGCGGGGAGAAGTCAGCAGGATGGGGAACCCTCTTGACAGAAAAGCCTTCTGCTCGCTACATCTGCCCTTTCGATGGTGGCTCCTTGCCCTGACCGCACCGATGCCGGAGAAGAAGATGCGTATCCTTTTGTATTGTATTGTTTTTTTTGTTCTTTTGATGTCTTCAGGTTGTCCGAGTGGTCCTGCCACTTGCACGGCAGACACAGACTGCATGGATCAACAAGTCTGTTGCAAAACGGCCCAGTACCAAAGCAACCCCACCTGTGTAGAAAAAATCAAGTGCAATACTTGTACGGGTGGCGCAAGCCTTTGTGTGGATCGCAAAGATTGCAAGACCAATGAGATCTGCAACAGCGGATGTTGTGGGGCGTACGCCAACAGCGGAAAAGATTGCAAGAAGGATACAGATTGCGGTTTGGGTGGTGAGTGTATCCCTGACGGGGCGGGATTTAAATGCAACTTGTGCGCGCTTTCTTGTAAGAGCAACTCGGATTGTTCGACAGGCACGGTCTGCGAAGAACAATGCTGTCGCGTCGCGGCTTGTCAGTCCGATAACAACTGCAAAGAAGCGACAAAACCCAAATGCGATGCAGAAACAGCAAAGTGCGTGGCCTGCCTTGCGGACGGCGATTGTCCTGCGCGTCAGGCGTGCCGCGACAAGCAGTGCCGACAAGTCCAATGCCGCGAAGACAAGGACTGCACCGATAGCCAAAAGCCCGTGTGCGAAAGTTATTTCTGTAAGCCCCCCATCATCTGCAAGACCGACGCGGATTGTGTGAAGCGCAACCCCGGCTCGGATTTGACGCGCTGTGACCCCACCGCCAACGATCAACGCGGTGTTTGCAAAAAGGGCCTATGTGCGACCTGCACCAACGATAGCGATTGCGGCATCAGCAAGGACTTTTGTGTTCAAAAAGACAAGGGACTCAAGGATGGCCCCCGTTGTTTGACGGCTTGTGAAGGCACCAACGATTGCCCGCAAGGTTTCTTTTGTTCATCAGACAAAGTCGCGGGCTTCAAAGTCTGCTATCCGCAAACGGACTTTTGCGCGGATCCTTGTGTCGGTGTTTCTTGCAAGGCAGGCGAAGAGATCTGCGTCGAAGGCAAGTGCAAAAAGATCCCACAAACTTGTGATCCTTGTACCGCCGACAAAGACTGCAACATCGGAGTGTCGACTGCCAACCTTTGCGTCGATTACAACGGAACCAAGTTTTGCGGGAAAGCTTGCAACGCAGACGGAGATTGTCCTACCCCCAAGGCCGGGCAAGAATACAATTGCCTGAGCATCGGCGGAAACAAGCAGTGCGTCCTTGGCAAAGGAACCTGCCAATGATACGAAATCGCCCATCGTGTGATCGTCAAGATGTAGGGGCAGCCCCCTGTGGCTGCCCAAACACAGGGCGTCTACAGCGGATCGCACCTGCCCTTTGAGCACACTTCTCTCGGATATCGTCTCACTGGATCGATTCCCTTATTTCTCAGGAACCTACAAACCACTTGATTTATCCACCCCCTTCTTCTTTTGTGCCTGATCGCGATGCAGGCTTGTGGATCCCCGATTATCCGGGAGATCAGCAGATCGTCGATCAACTTGAACACAGCGGCGATGCGTGGTGCTGCAAGGTCTTTGCCCAAGAGCAATTGTGTATCGTTTTGGGGAAAGGCTGCGATGCAAAACGCGATCTGCATCTTGACGTTGTACAACGAGAACAGATCCCGCTGTATCGTCGCCAAGGCGGCGGAGGGACGGTCGTTTTGGCTCCCGGGATGTTGATTGTTGCGGTTGCAGCGTACCTGAGCGATCCTTTTGGAAACAAACGCTACTTTCATTTGATCCAAACGCCGCTCCAAGAAGCCCTTGTATCCGATGGCATCGGAGATGTCGTACAGCGCGGTATGTCGGATCTTGCGATCGACGGGCGCAAGATCCTCGGCTCGTCGTTGCGTCGCCAACGCCATCTGCTTGTTTATCAAGCCGTCTTGTTGGTCGACGCTGCACGCGATCTGTTTGGGCGTTATCTCCAACATCCGCCCCGTGAGCCTGATTATCGGGAAGGGCGCGAACATCGGGACTTTACAACCAACTTGCGCGAGCGCGGCCTGCAAAGTGATCTTTTTGCCTTGCAAACGCGGCTACAATCGCACCTATCGCTGCGATTGCCTGTCCTGCTTGCAGCGGATCTGCTCGATCCTTCGGTCGTAAGGGGAGGGAGTTAGGCGGCAGCTTCGGCGGTTTTGTCGGAAGGTTTCTTCTTTTTGGGTTTGGCGGAGATGCCGTTGTCTTCGGCTTCTTTGGCGGGTTTGGGGCCGCTGCTTGGGACGAGCTTGATTTGGATCTCCATCTCACGGCCTAGTTCGATGATCTGCTCGAACATCTCACCGCCAGAGAGAAGGTGTTCGGTGATCTCTTCTTCGGTTTTGATTTGAATGGTTTCGCCGATAATACATGCGTAGCGTTTCATGTGATCCTCCCAGAGGGTTGAGGGTATGGGGTGAAAATCAAGCCGATAGGGGTGTTCGGGATGGGCGCGTAGATAGGAAAGTACGCGCTTCCACAAGACTTCTTCGTGGTCTTCGCGCCATGCGGAAAATTGTTTGCAGCGCAGATTGTGAGGGCATGACATCGCGCAAACAAGAATGTCTTTCCAATGGCCGTAGGTTTGACAGTGGATTCCGATGCGTTCCATCGCACCTCTCGTTGGGTTGAGTGGTTGTGCCGGCTTGTTTTGGGGCAAGGCGGCGATGGTGGAAAAGAGGAGAGGTCTGTTGCGCGGATACCTCCGCCCGTGAACGGCTTGGTTGTAGCGCGGCTTGTGGTCACAACACGTCACTTATTCGTCGAGAGAGGGGGCGAGGGGATCTTCAGGGCGCAACGGCGTTTTGCGCCATAACAACACAACTTGCAGCCAAGTCAACCAGATCAGCACAGAGAGGCTTGCGCCCAAAGGAAATAGAGTGGAGCGCCACGCATCGAAGAGAGCGGCGAGCGTCGAGCCTCCAAGGACGGTGATCCCGACCATCCAATCCCATGCGTTGGGCTGGTCTTTTTCGGTGCGTTCGGGCAGGTGCAATCCGCGCACGAGCAGGCGGAGGTTGTTGAGCAGAGGAAGCATCAAAAGCACGGCAGGTCGGGAAAGATCAAAGAGTGACATGGCGAACAACCCGAAAGCTGAAAGTCCGATCATTGCGATGGATAGGCGATAACCGAAACGGACGTGTGGAGGGTGTTGGGGGAGGGCGTTCGGAACGACGCGGAGGGGGCGGGTGAGGCTACGGCGCAGAAATTCTTCTTGGATAAGCCGTTCGATCTCTTCGTCGTCTAGCCCGCGTTTGTGTGCGTAGCGGATCAGCAGGTCTTCTTGGGCGGCGGTGGCGGGGGGTTTGAGGAACAGGACATCCATCAGATCGCGGATCGGCTGCCAGCGGGCTTCGCGGTGCGCATGGCGAAAGGCTTGGATCGAGCGGTCATAATTTTGACGGCGCATCGGATCGAGCAAGGTTTCACGAGCTTCACGCAGTCTTGCGAGAGCTTCGGGGGCAAGGTGTCGGTATTTGGGGTTGGCTTGTTGTCCATTCCACCAACGAACGCCAGAGCGGAGGGCTTCGTCGATCTCGGCGATGGATGCGCGTGTTTCGATGCCGAGCATCTGGTAAAAGTCGCTGTGTGGATCAGCGACCGCACCAAAACCAAGCCGAGCCGAAAGGCGCGGATCGGGCGATTGAGGCGAAACGGAACGGTTGGAGGGCGGGGGAGAAACGAGGGGAGGAGGTGGAGGGGCTGAAGGTAGAACAGGAAAGGTGGAAGGCGGAGCGGGAAAGGTGGAAGGCGGAACAGGAAAGATGGAAGGTGCAGAAGGGAGCGGAGCGCTTTGAGCAGGGTGGGCGCTGGGGGTTGATGGCGGTGGCGGGGTCTTGGGAGGAGAGTGAGCCATGCGATCCTGTGCGTTGTTGAGGCGCACCGCGCCGTGTTGAGAGGTGTTGGGTGCGCTCTATGTTTCTGCCACTCGGGCAACTTGCGAATCTTTGTTGTGTCGGGCTTTGTGCGTGCCGTGTTAGATGGTGATCTTGGGGCAATGTTTGGGGTTGCGTTGTTTGTACTGCGCGTCGTGTCGGCAAGCAAAGCGGCGGATCATTTGTTCGACGTGTTCTTGTTTGGAGAGCAGTTCGGTTTGTCGCTTTTGATCGGCCTCGTCAAGTGCTTTTCGGCGACGGCGAAGTGTCCGCGCTTTTTGATGGAGGCTTTGAAGTTCTTTGCGGATCTGTGCGTAGTTTTCGTCGATATCGATGATGCGGCGGATCAAGCGGCGCTGGAAGCCGAGTTCTTGGATCTCGTTGGGCATCAAGTAGCCGTCTTGTGCGGCATATCCGTAGATATGCTTGTATTGTTTGGCGAGCGTTTGGTAGACGCGTTTCAGGCGTTTGTCTTGAATGCGTGCAGGCGGTGGTTTCGAGAGGTTGCGTTCTTCTTTGGTGTAGGGTTCGTTGGCGTGTGTTTGAGAGAGGGATGCGAGCAGGCCGAGGAATAGGGCCGTTAGACAAACAAAGCGCTGGAACATCTTTCTTTTGATCCTCTCGTATCTATCGTCGGTGTCGTGACACGTCTTTTCTTGTTGGCTGCGTCGCTTCCATCCGCCACTTGTGGCTTGCGAACGCGCCGACTATAGGATATCTTTCGCTCTTCGCCAAGAGGGTTCAGGCCGTTCTTGGCGGAAGACTTATCCGAAGTCATAGAGGTGATGGTTTGGTTGTGCCGTTGTATGAAGATTGGCCGATCTCGGAGGATGGGATCTTTGGCCGCGCTGTGACGATCTTTCAGCATCAAAAAGGGTATCGCTTTTCGATCGATGCGGTGTTGTTGGCGGCATTTGCTGTGGAACGAGCGTTGTTGTTGCAAAACCGCATCCATCGGTCGATTTGTGCGGTCGATCTTTGTGCGGGGAGCGGTGTGGTGCCGTTGGCAGCGTTGCATCTCGCAGATCGTGTTGCAGAAGCCCGTCCCTTGCAGATGTTGGGGATCTTTGAAGGGTGGTCGGCGGTAGAGGTGCAGGCGTCGATGATCTCTTTGGCGCGGGCGAATCTACGGGCCAATCAGCGTGACGGAGTGATCTCCCTCGTGCATACAGATCTGCGCGCATGGCGGCCTGCACGATCGGTCGATCTGCTCACCTGCAATCCACCGTATCAGCCCGTGGCAGCGGGGGATGTCAGCCGTCATCCTGAGCGTGCTGCGGCGCGCCACGAGATTCACGGAGAGCTTGCAGATATCGTTGCGACCGCAAAGTCGATGTTGTGTGTAGGGGGGGTGTCGTTGTGGGTGTTTCCTGCAAAGCAATCGGCTCGGCTGCTGCGCGTTTTTGATTGCCTTGGATGGAACGTTTCGCATATCCGTTCGGTGCATCCCTTTGAAGAGGCCCCCGCAGAATTGGTCTTGATCGAGGCTTGTGTCGGTGTTTCGGGTGAGGCGGTGGATGCTTCTTCGGAGGCTGCGGGGGCGCAGAGATCGGCACAATCTCCGACTTTTTCGCGTTGTGTGTTGTATCGTGAGCATCGTGTGTATACCCAAACGATCGAGGCGTTGCTACGGGGTGATCCGTGGGCTTGGCTTGGGTGGTGAATCCACAAGGAGCGTCGGAAGTGATGGAACGTCGGGAGTTTTTGCGGAACGTTTTGTGGGGAGCGGTGACAGGGGCGGTTGGGGGGATGGGTGGAGAAGTCTGGGGACAGACGACTCGCCCGGCAGGACGGGGTCTTCCATCGACGGAGGGGTTGGCTTTGGCAGATGATCTTCAAGCGTTGATGCAGGTCGATCCCAAAAAAGTGCGTTATCGGATCGGGGTGATGACCGATCCACACTTTGCGTTGCGCGATCAGAGTTTGGATTTTAAAGCGCTGCGGTTTGCGCCTTGGATCGTGGGGCATCACCTACGAACGCTGCATCAAATGGGCCGATTGACGGGGCGAAAGGTTGATTTGTTGTTGTTGCCGGGGGATATGACACGAGATTCGGAGCCTTGGAACCATGCTGCGATGTTGCGGATGTTGAAGGCTCTGCCGTTTCCAACGCTCGTCGTTCCCGGCAATCACGACGTGCAGAAAGTGTGGATGCCCAAAGAAAATTGGGGCGTCCCAGAGGTGGTTGCGGCGTATCGCGGCAGGATCGGCGGATACGACAGCGCTTTGCCGTATTATGCGCACGAAGTGACGAACGGTCTGATGGTGATCGGCCTGAATAGCTCGGACACGCCAGATGGCGCGTTGCGTAGTACATGGAATGGCCGTGTGGATGATGCGCAAGTTGCGTGGCTCAAGCAGACGCTACAACGCCACGCAGGCAAGAAGCAGATCTTTTTGATGATCCACCACACGCTGATCCCCCATCACCCCGCAAATCGCGAGGATTCAGGGCATCTGTGGCGAAACTTTCATACGGACAACGCAGACGCCATCCTCCAGTTGATGGTGGATTATCAAGTTCCTTTGGTTCTGACGGGGCATCACCATATCCAACGTGTTCAAAAGCATCCCTCGTGGCCGGTGACGGAGATCGTCACTTCGGGCGCGTGTAGCTACCCTTCGCAGATCCGCATCCTCGATCTTGATGCGAGCGGCCACCTCTTGCAGATCTATTCGCTCGGGCTGCCTTGGCCTGTCTTGATCGCGCAGATCGCGCAAGCTGCCCGCCAAGATGCCTTTTGGTATCCGCCTGACAAACCCAACGATCCCAACGCGCTGATCGCTTTTCTACACGGCCAACCTTCGGATCGCCGAACTCACTTGAAACTCCCGATGATGCGCCCTCTTCGCTAATCGGGTGTATCTTGTGCGTCCGTGATCACGTCGATATCCCTGTAGGACTTCTATCCCTACCAAACGCAGCGCCTCGCTAATCGGGCGTGTGCTGCGGAGTGGCTTTGAGAGGGCCACCCCACAACAATGGCCGACGCCGATCCTCTCTGGTGTGGGGGCGTTCCCATCGACCGCTTCGCCGTCCACCACACGACGACAATGACCGATGCCGATCCTCTGTGGCGTGGAGGGCTGCGATGGCTCTTCCCAACGGCTCGGATCTGCGTTAGCTTGTGTGCGTTTTTTCGCAAGGCAGGGGCCATCCACCTTTTCGTTCTGGTGAAGTGTTTTCTATGCAGGAGATCGAACGCGATGCCGCAACAAAAGCCGTCTACACCATCCACGCCACACGCCTCCGAGCGGCCTACCGCTGAAGGCGCGGAAAATACGGCCCTAACGCTTCACAGCGGATCTGTTGCTCGTGAAGAGAGCAGCGAAGCATCTTTCCAAAAAAGCAGCGAAGCAGCCCTCGAAGAAAGGGCCGAAGCGACGCCCGAGGCAGCACAAGAAGCAGCCTCCACGAAAAACAGCGCAGCCTCTCCGATCAAAGAGGTGTATTTCCCTTGGCAAGCGGGGCAAGAAAAAAAGGTCGAAGAATCCCTAGATCCCGAGCAGATCGCTTTGAAAGAAGCACAACGGTTCGGGCGTTTGGTGGCGTTGATCTGTTTTGGACTGTTTGCAGGAGTGGTGGTGATCTCGATCTTTGTCTCGATCTATCGGTCTGTTCATGCACCACCACAAGTTTGGATCCCCATCGAAAACACCGCACGCAAGGGCTATGTGATGCCTCCTCATCGATTGCGCACCTGTGTGGCGCGCCTGCGAAGACTTGATCAAGAGATGGAACAAGAATCGAAAAACTTGTGGTTTCGGGTGCGTCGGGGGAATCGTTATTATCTGGCGGCTTGGCAAGACTGGTCGCGTGATTGGCAGCATCGGATGGATGTGTTGTTAAAACAATGCCCACTGCGTGGGGATGACGAGATCTCAAGGTCATTTCGACGCGCAAGCACGCAGATGCTTGAACTTCATAAGCGCCAACACAAGGTCTTTTCCGAGTTTTTTTCCAAAGCCGCTTGGTTGTTTCGCGAAGTGCGCGAAGGAATGCACGTTCTTCAAGAAGAGTTGCGTCAGTAGAACCCCCCTATTATTCGGAGTTTGTGATGGCCTCCAATGCCCAAGCCGATCGTATTCAGCGCGCACAAGACGGTGGAATTGAGCTTGTCTTTCTCCAACCCAAAGAGTGGGAGACGGATCCTAGGCTTGTCAAATCTCTGCGAGAGCGGGTCTCAAAGCAGCAAGAACAGCTCGCCGATCCGCAGTTTCGCATCCAACATCGCGCACACTCCGCACAGATCATCCTCGAAACCATGTTCGCTCCTCCCCCTGAGATCCGCCGTTGGTTGGTCACCGAGGGCATCGAACTTCGACCCTTTGATCCCGAAGAAGAAGGCCCTCCCGCCGCCATCGATCGCGTCCAAGAAAGCGGTACGCTCGCAGAGATCATCTTGATCCAACCCTTGGATTGGGAGGCCGACCCTTTTTTGATGCGCCAACTCCGTGAGCGCGTCCAGACCGCCATCGCCTACACCACGTCTTCCGCCTTTCGTAAGCGTTATCCCAAAAAACAGCCTTCTTTTGTCCTCGAAGTCATGTTTGCACCTCCCGCCGATCTTCGCGATCTTCTCGTCGATCTGGGGTTTATGCAGATCCGACCTTGTGAGGAATCTCGCATCCTCACCTTGTTTGCACAACAACGCAGCAACAAACCCACCAAATCAGCCCCATCTAGCAAAGCAGAGCCATCAGCCAAAGCAGCCCCATCTAGCAAATCGGAGCCATCCCCCAAAGTAGTCCCTCCAATCAAAGCAGAGCCACCCACCAAAGCAGAGCCACCCACCAAAGCAGAGCCACCCACCAAAGCAGCCCCTGACTCGTTGGCGTCTTCGACTACAAAGACCGATGATTCGGGGTTGTTGTCGGATTCTTCTGCTCGAACTGCGCAGCCTGTCGGGAAAAAAGTGTCGGCCTCTTCTTCTGTACGAACCACTCCGCCATCGATCCCTGCGCCCGAAGCGTGGGAAGACGATATCGAGGAGGAAGTGGCGGCTCCGCTTGCAACGGGTCCGCATCTTGGGATGGTGGCGTCGGGTGGATCGCTCCTCTTGTTCGGTCTTTTGTGGCTCGGTTATGCGCTGTTTTTTTCAGGCGGAACTCCAGCACCATCCTCTCCTCAGATCACGCAAGCCGCCGAAGTCTCGAACAAGATCATCACATCGCCTCGGATCGCACAGATCGCCGTGCGACCTGATCGGATGACTTTTGCGATCATCTCCGTCCAAGATCCAAAGACCCAAAAAGTCGAACCCTATGCGTTATTTGCGGATCGCGAACATCGCCAGCTTTTGATCCTTGCGCCTGTACAAGCATCGCAGATCTTAAAAGAATGGAAGGATGTGGTCACAAACCCCGAAGAACCCGACCGCACAACGCGCTTACCCGTTTGGCAAGACGACCTCCAAGATCCGAATCACGCCCCCGCAGCGCGCACCTACACAGGTCTTCTCAAGACCTTGCGTTTGCGTCCATCAGGGCCGCTTGAACTCGAATTACCCGGCGAAAATATCAACGTCAACAAGATCCCTGCCCTTCAAAAACTAGGCGTGCGTTTCCCCGAACACAGCATGATCCTGCGCGTGGGCGAAGAACTCCCGCCTCCGCCTTCCCAAGTGATCCCTATCACGCTTTCTTTGCTTCTCGCAGCCATCGGGGCGGTTTTCCTCTTCGCCGCCTTCCGACGCCATTCTCCCGCATAATTCGGCCTTTTCGCTCAACTCCCCGTCTTGTCTTCGGATTGTCACATTTCTCTCCCGCCTCCCTTTGACACCCCTGATCGGCGGCGATACTTTGGGGGTCGCGTATGGAGACCGACCACGATGTCCAACAATCCCTTGAATCGCTACGAACTTCCTGCACGTAGCCCCTACCGCACACGCACAAACCAAAAGATCGTTCCCCAACAGATCGTGTTTCCCGAAACCAAAGAAGATCCGTCGCACGATCCAAAAAACGCCGAACCATCGGCCTCTGATGAGCCTCAGATCGCGGAAGCTTCGCGTGAGCTTCCTCGCGCACGTGTTCAAGGACAACCCACGAGCTTTTACCGCGTCAGCGTCAAAGCCAGTCCCGCACAAAAGCCCGTCGAAGAAAACAAATTCTTTGGAAACTGCCCACGTTGCGAATGGAAAGGCTACTTGACGTTTGCTGCCGAATCCCAAGCAGATGTCAAGCTCTGTAGCTGCCAAACGGAGATCTGCCCCCAATGCAACGGAGAGGGGGGCAGCATGATCTCACTTGAAAGCGGCAACCGTGCGTGGAAGACCTGTGATTGTCGCAAACTCGCCCGACGGATGGAGCTTTATCGTGCGGCGCATATCCCGTCGCGTTTTGCAGACAAAACGCTCGATGCCTTCGCCCCAAACGACGACAGCCAAGCCAAAGCCCGCGCTCACTTTTACAAACTTTATTACGATCCGACCACCAATCGCTCTTTCAAGCCGGGTGATGCGGGCGTTTTGTTGATGGGGTCGCCCGGTGTTGGCAAAACGCACCTGATGGTCGGCTTTTTGCGCAACTTGATCCTCGAACGCGGGATCGCTTGTCGTTTCCAAGACTTTGGACTTTTGCTTTCGGATATGCGCGACGGCTACACCCGCGATATCCCCGAACAGCACATCCTTCAACCGCTGATCGATATCGATGTCCTTTTGCTCGATGATCTCGGCAAAGGCCGCAATAGCAAGTGGGAACTCGGCATCATCGACACTTTGATCTCTTGCCGCTACAACGCTGGTCGCACCACGCTGATCACCACCAACTACACGCTCGATCCTGAAACCACCCTGCGTGAACGCAGCCGAGGGCGTGGACACATCGACAGCGAAGAATTCCTCAGCCGCGATACACTTCGTGATCGCGTCGGTGATCGCATCTATTCCCGCCTCCATGAGATGTGCCGCATCTTTTTTGTTCGCGGCAATGACTACCGTCAAATACTTCAAAAACCCTGAATCTTCCTTTCCCTTCGAGCTATCCGACCTCAAGAACAAGTGACGTTGATCGATAGCGAAGATCGTCGCGTGACTCTTTGGGGCGTTGTGGACTCTTTACAGCGCAACAAAAGAGACGGGGCAGCGAGATCACAGGCTTGTGATCGCAGGCTGCCAATCCTGTTCTCAAGCGTTCGGAAGGGAAAAGCAATGGAAGTACAAGGACTTGGGATCTACGGTGCGGGGTTGTTAACTTTTTTGACGCCGTGTGTGTTGCCGTTGATACCGGTGTATTTTTCGATGTTGTTGGGGGGGCCGTTGCATCGAGCGGATGCTGCGCCTTCATTGCGATGGCGGTTATTTGGGCATACGTTTTTGTTTTCGCTAGGATTCTTGATTGTTTTCGTGATGTTGGGGTTGAGCGCTACGGCGTTGGGGCGTTTTTTGGGGACGCATCGCGAGGCGATGACGTTGGGGGGAGGGCTACTGATCTTTTTGTTTGGTTTAAAGTTTTTGGGGGTCTTGCATCTTGATCTGTTGAATCGCGAAAAACGGATCGATGATCGCAGCTTGGGCCTATCAACGGGAGTTTTGAATAGTTTTGTGATGGGCTTTGTGTTTGCGTTGGGATGGACGCCTTGTGTGGGGCCGATCCTTGGGGCGGTGTTGACGTACACGGCTGCAAAAACCAGCGATCCTTGGATGGGGGCGTGGTTTTTGTTGTTGTACGGGTTGGGGTTTGCGACGCCGTTGTGGTTGGCTTCTTTGGGGGCGGGTACGTTGCTGCCGTATCTACGGCGATTTATGCAATGGCTACCTCGGATCGAGCGAGGCACAGGCGCTTTGCTTGCGGGAGTCGGGATCTACGTCATGTTTAGTGTGCTCCAAGCCCCTACAGCATCCGCGCCTTCCGCTTCGCGTGATCTGTCTCGTCCCAACCCGCTCAGCCAAGCTATCCAAAACACCGCAAACACGCAGATCGCCAATGCACAAACACGCCCTCGGATGGTCGAATTCGTCTCGTCGAATTGTCCGATCTGCCGCCAAATGATCCCGATCGTGGCGAGCGTCGAGCAAGAGTGCAACGATCCCCAAAAAGGCGTCGAAGTGATCAAGATCGATATCAGCCGCCCTGAGCATCAACATCTTGCCCAACGTTATCAGATCCGTGGTGTTCCAACCTTTGTCTTTTTCAACCCCCAAGGGCACGAAGTCGCACGATTGATTGGTTATCAGCGAAGGGCTTCGTTGCATCAGGCGCTTGCGTTGCTCACAGGCGAACAGTGCCGTGGCTTGGGTGTTTTGCCGATGCCTTCGACTCCGCTGTCTCCTGCGTCCTCTCGCCCCACCAGCCTCCACTCCAGCAACGCGGCCCCTCGAAATGAAGGGCAGGCTTGCAGTACAGACGCCACCCCCTCTAGCGGAGCCGCCTGCGGTGTCTCTACACCGCCGACTTCTTCGCCTACTCTGCCGTTCCGCCGTTGAGCGGGGGCTAATGGTGGCATGTTTCGGAAATGCAAAAAGCCCTTCTCTTTGTGGGAGAAGGGCTTTTTGAGGGCTGTATTCAGCCGAGCCTTACACACCGCACGAGGCGGAAGTGATTAGCGGCGGGTGACGCAGATGCTGGAGCACTTGGTCACGCACCAGCCGGGCTTGGTGGCGGTGGTGCAACGACGGGTCCACACGGGGGTTTTGGTGCAATGGGTGTGTTGGGTGCGGATGGGGCTGCACACGGTGCGGGTACCGAAGTAACCGGTGCGGCAGTTGGGGATATACTTGCACTTCATTTTGCCGTAGCACTTGATGTAAGCGCCTTTGTCATTGACGAAACGGATACAGCTTTGGTGACAGTTTTTCAAAGGCGAACAGATGGTGCGCTTTTGAGCGTAGGTTTGACACTTTTGGCCCCAAGTGCGGAAATGGGTGCTGCACTTGGTTCGCCATTGGAGGAAGTTTTTGCACTTGGTGGTGCGGAAGTTGCGGCAAGAGGTGTGGCAATGGCCTTTGCAGTTGGATTTGGGTGGCTTGTAGTAGTTGCGGAAGCCGAGAACTTCAGCTTGTGCGGTGAGGGAGAAAGCAGCGACGAGAGCGCCAGCGAACATTGCGACGAGCAATTTTTTCATGACAGAAACTCCTCGAAGGGGTTGCGGGGTGGCGATGCTGCCACCTCCAAGGGGGACCGTGAAACAGACTGATTGTGACCTCACAACCAGCGAACCACATCGTGTCGATTCGTTGCTATAAGACTGGATCGTCGCAAGCATATTCAATCGAAGATGTAAAATTTTTTTCTTTTGGGAATACAAGGGCTTATGCTTTTTGCTTTTTTGATCGAGAGATCGAGATCGGATCACGATCTTTTGGGGAGTGTTGTGAGGGGGAAGATCGCGTTGTGGATCGGAGGGGCGCTGTGGATCGGAGGGGTGTTGTGGATGCCTTTCATTTTTTTTGTGATCCGCGTTATCGTGTTGTGTGCTGCCTGTGTGTTTGCGGGGAGCGGATCGTGATGGAGGGATGATGCGATGAGGCCGATGGCATGGGTGATTGGATGGATCGGATGTGTTTTGTTTGTGGGTTCGGTGTGGGGGTGTGACGGGATTTCTCCGACAACCGAAGAAAAGGCAACAACGGAGTTGCAAAGCACCGAACAACGGGAAGAATATGCACGAGATGGGGTTATGGATGCAGGGACAGAAGAGCGTGCGGTGGTGGAAGCGGTGCCAGAGACGGGCGAAGCAACCAAGGAAGTGATGGTAGAAGGCACGCCTGAGAGGACGCCAGAACAGCCCGAAAAAACGGCTGAGATGGTATCGGAACAGCCGTCAGATGGGCCTTCTGGAACGTGGAAAGACGCTGTGGTTCACCAAGGCAAGGCGACGTATTATGATGCCGATGGTTCGGGCAATTGCAGCTTTCCGGCGGTCTCTGCGCCGTTGGTGGCTGCGATGAATGAGCAAGAGTATGGGATGGCCGATTATTGCGGTGCATGCGTCAAGGTGGAGGGTCCGAAGGGGAGCGTGTTGGTGCGGATCACGGATCGTTGTCCTGAGTGTCCCAAAGGGCATTTGGATCTAAGCCGCGAAGCATTCGCGAAGATCGGCGATCCTGTGCAGGGGGTGATCCCGATCTCATGGCAGGTGGTTTCTTGCCCAGAGATCGGGCCGATCCAATACCATTACAAGGACGGGTCTTCGCAGTGGTGGACGGCGATCCAAGTGCGCGATCATCGCCTACCGCTCAAACAGGTCGAGCTTTTCAAAAACAACCAATGGCAGATCCTCCCACGAGAACGCTACAATTATTTTCTCGATGCCAAGGGAGCGGGAACGCAGCCGTTGCGCCTTCGCTTGACGGCCACAAACGGCCAATCCATCGAAGAAACGATCCCTCCGCCCGCCTCGGATCTGCTCGTCACAGGCAAACAACAATTTGTGCCATGAGCGGGGCGTCTTGCTTGGAGCGGGAAGGCGGGGGTGGAAGGGTTGTGTTGATTTTAGCGGGGGTGGAAGGGTTGTGTTGATTTTAATAGGCTTGTCCGCGTGCGCCCCAGTCGAAGCTGAGGCTGATGTTGGGGTCGAGGCGGAAGGCGACGGGGCCTTGTTCGAGGGTGCTGGATTCTTTGGTGGGGTCGCGGCGGAAAAAGCCGGAGTATACGAGGAAACGCAGTCCCAAGGATAGCTTGAGTCCACCGACGATCTGGAAGCTGATCTTGTTGTCCCATGCGAGGTCGTGGATATAGAGGGCTGAGAGTTCGGGTTTGTCGGGGGCGACGACGACCGTAAACAGATATTCTGCGCTAGAGTCCCATGTGATCGGCGTTTTCCCGATTTGCCCGAGGCGAAAGGTGTTGAGTTTGTATTCGACGGAAAAACCGATGTTAAAGTCGGTGTTGACGACGGGGGCGGAGTTGGGTTGGCGAACCAAGAACAAGGCCAATTGGCGGCGAACCGCAAAAGCGAACTTGAGTTGAAGGTCGACGGGTTGCCAAGAGGGGATTTTTTCTTTGGGAAATTTTTCTTGGAGTTTTTGGACATCCTGTTCGCGGGCTTGATTGAACAGGTGGTCTCGGAAAGGCTGAAAGCTAAGTCCCAACTTGGCCTTGGCTTCGCTGTTTTGGAAGATCTCGGTGACGCCCAAGACTTTGAAGGCGCGATCGGGTTCGAGGTCAGGGCGGCTACCGCGTGTGATCTCGATGTCAAACTGCGCTTCCACGAAGGGGTTGGTGTAGAACCAGCGCTGCTTTCCGGGGAAGAGGGCTTCAAAATAACGGAAGGAGTACTCGGTGCGGAAGGAGACGCGGTCATCGCTTTCTTGGAAGATCAGATCGCGGGAAGGTTGGGCGGGTGGTCCGGGGGACCATTGGCGGCTGACGTCGATCCCATAATTGAGGCTGATGGTGGTGACCCACAGGTGGGCGCGGGTGTCGACTTGGAACTTGGTTTCGGCAGCGAAGGTTCCTGCGTATTTTTCAAAAAAGCCCCCGCTGAGGGTGTCTTTTTGTTGGTAGAATGTCCCGATGTTGACGGGGCCAAGGAAGATCGAACGGAAGTTGAGTTCAACGCGGCCTGTCCATTTGAAGGCAGCGCGATCAGCAAGGTTCACAAAGTCCCCTGTGAAGGGGATCTCTTCGCTCGTAAATTCTTTGCGCTTGAAAACTTTTTTGTCTTTTTCGTCCATCGAATCGGGAGGCGCGGGGGCAGGGCCTTTGGGAAGCTGTCGGAAGCCGTCCGTCGCAAAGTGATGGATCATCAGATCGCGGATCTTTTCGTTGCTGCCGTCGCTGTAGGCAAAGAGTCGGCGTTCTGCGAGGTTGTCTTTTTCAAATCCGCCTTCTCCGTTGTTGGCAACGAAGCTGATGGTGGCGACAGCGTAGGTTTGGGTGTCTTCGATGGCTCGCCCGTTGACTTGGGAGCCATCGAAGCCCGAAAAATAGAATTTTTCGCTGGCGCTGCTAAGCCCGCTCAGGACGGAGCCTTTGACGCGCAGAACTTCGATCTTTTCGTTGAAGGGGAGGGCGCGATAGAGGTCGTCTTTGGTGACGTATCCCGCGAGTCCGCTGTCTCCAAAGGGGCGTTTGCGGATGGCCCCTTTGTTGATGATGGCGACTTCTGCGCGAGTGAGTTCGCGGATGGTGTTGAGCATATAGGCCGCGAATTGATCTTGGGTCATTTTGTATTTGTCGCGAATACGCCCCTTGCCAAGGGGCGTTCCCCAACGACGGCAATAGGAGGACTCCCACTTGATCAAGTCGCGTCGTAGTTCGGTGTCGTAGTTGGCGTCGTTGAGGGGGATAGAGTCGATTTGGGCGGAGAGGACTTTTCCGACTTCGTCATCTTTGGGTTTGCTGACGCGCAAGCGGACACGACCGAGCAGCGAACCGTGTGCAGCTCCGCCAACGATGTAAACGCCCTTGCCATCGCGATCAAAGGTTCCTGTGAAGGTGGCTTTTTCTCCGTCTCGGAGTTCGTTGGTGATCACGAGATCGATCCCAGAAGCGCTGCCGAGAACTTCTTTGACTTTTGCGCCGTTGCTTTTGCTTTCTTCGAGGTGGGAAAGCATGATCACCACATCGACTTTTTTTTCATCGCGCAGCCACGTTGCGATCTCGCTGGCTTTGGAGCCGGGATCGGTGAATTTGAGATCTTTTGCGATGGCGGGGGAGAGTTTTTTTTCAAGTTCGTTGGGGAGGAGGTGAAACGCACCGACTTTGATCTTTTTTTCGAGGGTCTTTTCGGTTGCTTTGCCTGTGGCGTCTTTGACTTTGAAGGTGCGACGGAAGGTTTGATCGAAGATGAAGGCTTTGACTTTTTCGGGGCCTTGTTTGTTGATCAGCTTGGCGATCGGGTGGTCAGCGGCGGCTTCCATGTTGGCGGCGGAGAAGCGGAGGTCTTTTTCGAGGACAGCGCGCTCGATGAAGCCTTGGAGCTTTTTTCGGCTAGGGACGGAGAACTCGTGGTTTCCGATCCCGATCAGGTCATAAGAAAAGCGCCGAAAGACCTCGGCGATGAACTCGACACCAGACAGATCTTCGAACTCCAAAAGAAAGCGGGCAGCGAGGGATATCCCCAAGTTATCGCCTGTATTGAAGAGCAGAGGTTTGGCGTCTTGGTTGCGGGTGGGATCGATGTAGCGGCCTACGATCTCTTTGCGGAGGCGGTTAACTTGGAAGAGCAGGTTCGAGACGTCGCGTTTGGCGGCTTCGTGTTGGTAACCTGCGACATCGCGTCGACGGCATCGAAAGTCACGGAATTGACCGTTGATATCGGTTGTATAAAGGATGCTTAACTCAAAGACTGGATCGGGCGGGGTTTCCGCTTGGGCGGTGCGTATCCCGCTTCCGCCTACGAGCGCGATCAGTATCGCAAGCAAGCAACGCCACCCTCCAACCGCCTGCTTCGCGCTTGTTTGCATACATCCGATCGCTCGCCTTGCGCTTGTCTGCATACCTGTGTCCTCCGCTTTCTGATGAATATCTCTCAACATCTACGCCTTGAAGAACGTGAATTGTGCGAAAGGCGTTTATGTTGCAGAAAGCAGCGAACCTTGTCAACGAAGATCCCTCATTCTTCTCACTCCATCGGGCGCTTTGGAATCACGTGGAGAAAGCAGAAAAGGCATCGTTGTTTGTTTCGGTGGTTGTAAGGAAGTGGCAGGGACGCGCTTGAAGGTTCAGGCGGAGGGGGCGGAAAAGGCATCGTCTGCTTGTTGCGGTGATTGCGAGGACGTGGGGGGATGGCCTGAGGACGGGGGTTTGGAACCTCGGGAAAAGAAGTGTTTGATGCGCTCGAAACTCAAAAACAGCGAGCAATAAAAGACGGGTACGACCACCAAGGTCAGGATGGTCGAGCTGATCATTCCGCCCATCACCACGCGGCCAAGACCCACCCAGTTTTCCGCGCCTTCACCGATCCCGAGCGACATCGGCAGCATCCCGAGGATGGTGGTGGCGCTGGTCATCAAGATCGGTCGCAAACGCACACGACCTGCCTCCAATGCCGCATCCACGACGGTGATCTCGCGCTCTTGACGGATCTGGATAATGAAGTCGATCAAGACGATCGCGTTGTTTACGACAATCCCAACGAGCATTACCACCCCAACCACCGCCATAATACTCATCGGGGTGTTGGTGAGGATCAGTGCCAACAACACCCCGATCCCTGACAGCGGGATCGAAAACAGGATCACAAACGGCGCAAACAACGACTCAAACTGACTTGCCATCACCATGTAGACCAAAAAGATCGACACCAAAAAGGCTATGCCTAACCATTGGAACGAGGTGATGAAGTCTTCGGCTTTTCCGCCCAGTTTGTAATAAAAATCGGCAGGCATATTGATCTGTGTGTCCATCGCATTGCGCACACTTTCAACGACCTTACCCATCGAGCCTGCGGTGATGTTGACGCCAACGATGGCAACACGCTGTTGATCTTTTCGCTCGATCTTGACGGGACTAAGGGCCATTTTGACGTCTGCGATCGTATCGAGGGGAACATTTTTTCCTGTGGGCGTCGTGATCAACAAGCGCTTGAGGTGTTCGAGTTTGTTTCGATAGCGTTCTTCAAAGCGCACGACAACGTTGTATTCGCTGCCTCGGTCCCGAAACAGCGTTGCGATCGAGCCTTTGAAGGCTGTCGAGATGGTGTTTCCGATCGCGATCGGGCTGAGACCGAGGGCGTGGATGCGGTCGCGGTGGAATTGGATCTGAAGCTCGGGTTTTCCGTCTTCGAGAGAAGAGGACACGGAAGTGACGTTGGGTAGTTGACTCATCACGCGTTTGACTTGTTCGGCCAGTTCGCGTGCGATGTTAAAGTCGTACCCGTAAAGTTGAATATCGATATCGCCCTGTCCACCGAAGGCTCCCGGACCCATCTCTTGAACCATGACCTTGAGATCGGGGATCTGCGCGTACATGCGCTGGATATCTTCGACGATATCCCACTTGCCGACGCTGCGCTTGCTCAACGAAGAGAGGCGTGCGCGTAGCTGGCCTGCATACGAGCCTTTTCCAAAGAGAGCCGCAAAACCCTCGCCGACGCCTGCTTCGATAATTACCGACTCTACGGCACTTCCGTATTTTTGCCGAAGCAGGCGTTCCATGTAGTCGCCTGTGCGCAAGGTCTCTTGCAGAGAAGTCCCCGGACTGCGTTCGTATTGTAGAAAGATCGTGCTGTCGTCTGTTTTGGGCAGAAAGTCTGTTTGCATCAAGCCAGCGAGCACCACAACGACGATCAAGGTGGAAAAGCCGATCAGGACAGTACTTTTGCGCCAGACCAAGGACCAACGCAGCACCCCCACATACATCCGATCCATCGCCACCAACAGCCCCTCGACCATCCGGCCGAACACGCCGGGCTTTTGGTGGGCTTGGCGGCTGCTGTCCGTGAGAAGCCGAGAAGACATCAGCGGGATCAAGGTGATCGCAACAAGCAACGAAGCCGTCAGCGAAAAGCAGATCGTGATCACCATGTCTCGAAACAGCGCGCCTGCGATCCCGGGGACAAACAAGATCGG
>CAUJFU010000112.1 GCA_963169055.1 Myxococcota bacterium | reverse complement strand
ACAAAAACTTCTGTTGCGCATTGTGGCGGATGCAGCAAGGCTTGCGGCGAGCCAAAGACCTGTCAGGCGGGTCAGTGCGCTTGCCTCAACGGACTCACCGAGTGCAGCAGCGTTTGCGTCGATACAAAAACCTCTGTTGCGCATTGTGGTGCGTGTGGCAACGCTTGCGGTCAGCCAAAGACCTGTCAGGCGAGCCAGTGCGCCTGCCCCAACTGACAATCCGAGTGCAACGGCGTTTGCGTCGATACAAAAACGACGAACGCACATTGTGGCGGATGCAACAAGGCTTGCTCTCCCCCCGGTGTCTGTTTCAACGGTGCTTGTGGCGAAACGTCTTGTACGGCGGGCCTATCTCTTTGTAGCGGGGTCTGCGCGGATATCACGGCCTCTGAGGCCCATTGTGGCGGATGTGGCAAGCCTTGTGCTGCGTCCGAAGTCTGTTCTTCAAGCCGTTGTCGGATCCCTCCACAGATCGTTATGGGGCTTCAAGTCACCTGCTTGTTTGGTGGAAACGCCACTTGCTGGGGCTTCAATGCCGTCGGCCAGCTCGGCTACGGTGATACGACGGTGCGAAAGAAACCTGACAGCGTCCCCATTCACTTCGGAACTGGGCGCATCGCGGTGTCCATGTCTGTCGGAAATTCCCACACCTGCGTGGTTTTGGATGACTATACCCTCAAATGTTGGGGGAACAATAGCGCAGGCGAACTCGGCAACGGCAGCACAAGTCCTTTTTCCTCGAACGCCCCGCCAACGACTGCGATCGATCTCGGGACAGGACGCACTGCCAAGTCCGTTGCGGTGGGCGGTAAACATACCTGTGCGATCTTGGACGACAACAGCGTCAAGTGTTGGGGACTCAACGACAAAGGCTACCTCGGCTACGGCGACACCATGCCGCGAAATCAGCCCTCCTCAGCCTCTGTGAACCTTGGAAGCGGACTCTCCGCCAAAAGTATCGTCGCGAATAGCGATCACACTTGTGTGATCTTAAACAATGGTGGCGTCAAGTGTTGGGGAGACAACACTTACGGCCAACTCGGCGACGGAACCACCACCACCAACCGAGACGCCCCACCCGCAACGAGCATCGATCTCGGAAGCGGGCGCACCGCCAAATCTATCGCCGTCGGTTCGGCTCATGTGTGCGCGGTTCTCGATAACGATACCCTCAAATGTTGGGGAAACAACGGAGGTGGCCGACTCGGCTACGGCGACACCACCAATCGCAACAAACCAGATGCGAACGCGATCGACCTCGGAACAGGCCGCACTGCCCAAGCCGTTTCTGTCGGATCAAGCCATACCTGCGCGATCTTGGACAACGGCAGCGTGAAATGTTGGGGAAACAACGCCGACGGTCAACTCGGCTATGGCGACATCATGCAGCGCGACAAGCCTGCGAGCTACCCGCTCGATCTCGGTCTCTCTCGCACCGCACTCTCCGTCTCATCCGCTGCCAACAACAATTGTGTGGTTCTTGACAACCACACCATCAAATGTTGGGGGTACAATACCTTCGGCCAACTCGGCTACGGCGACACCACCAAACGCGACAAGCCCGATAAGCTGCCGATCGAATTACCGTAGAAGTCGGTTCGTGTGTAAGATTTTGCGCGATAACTTGTCCATGAAGAGGCCCTCTCGTTCTTGTCCCCTCATCCCCCCGCCCCCTTCTCCCCGCTGTCGCGGCGGCGAAGGGGGAGAGCAGAACGGACAACTGAGGCGAGAGCTGTGTGCGCAAAAAGTGTATGAAACGATCGGAGGCTCTTGTTGCTCAGAAGTCCGAGGTTTTCGTGGTGTTCAGTTGTTCGGTGATACAAAGCCATTCGTGGAAGTGTTGGCAACGTTGGCGGAGCTTTGCCAAACCAATACGAGCGACAACCGAGACTCCAGAAGTGGCTTTGTCATACTCAGGGATCTCTTTGATGATGCGCTTGGATGGGGCCGTTTCACGCCCGTCGTTGATTAGTTCGGGATTTTGATCGCCGATGCTGCTTGCGAGATTTGCGATGGCATCGTCATGTTCGAGATACTCCCAATCCAGATATTCCGGTGCAGCCAAGAGCAGCGTTTCAAATTCGTGCAGTTGGATGTAAGGCACAAACCGTTGGTCGTTGAGGTCGAGGGCAAAAGCCTCTTCAAGTGTTTTCACACGCGGATAAGGAGGAAACATCTTTGTTTCTTGGTATTTGGGAAAATCGTCAGGAAGCGCGTACAGATCGAACATGGTCGTAAATCGGCACTCGTCGGCTTGATCTTCTTTCATCCACGCTTCGATATCTTTCTTCGCTTTTTGATAACTGATGAGTCCGCCACGATACGTTTTCGCGGCCCGTTTGTCTTTGCTTGTGAGCACACATCGAGCATCCGCATACACATCAAAGCCCGCCAGATAGGGAGCAAGCACTATATCAACGAACGCTTTTTCCGTTTGCCCTTCTACTGTAACGTGCAAACGGATCATGGTTGGCCTCCAAGGACATTTTTCTCCCAAAGTTCGGAAAGACTGTACTGTTGAAGCCATTCGTTCAGTTGGTTTGCTTCAAGTCTGCGAAACGCGCTGGTTCCTGAACGAGGATCTCGCTCGACGATGACGATGTCTTCCGATGAAAATTCATCGATTAATCGGGGAGATTGGGTGGCAGCAATGATCTGCGTGTGTTGCGAAGCACGTTTGATCAGGCCGGCCAATTCAACGATTGCTGCGGGATGCAGACCTAATTCAGGTTCATCCAAGACGATCACTTTCGGGAAAAAGGCGGGTGGTTGTAACAAGAGTGTGCTGAGCGCCATAAACCGCAACGAACCGTCCGATAACTGATCGGGTCCAAAGAGGTAATCAGGGCGAGTGCGATCCGTCCAATTCAAACGAACGTACCGTTCATTCGTCGTTAGCGTATCCAGAACGAAATCATTGAGTTGGGGCATGATCCGTTGGATGTGGCTGACGATCCTTTTGTAGTATCGGTTGTAGGGATCGCTTTCTTTGAGGGCTTTCAAAAAAGCAGCCAGATTTCCTGCATCGCTGCGCAAAAAGGAAGCATCATCTACATAACAACGGCTCTTGATACGCGCTGTATCCGAAGTATCGTGAAATTGAAACGTTTGAATACTTGCAAAAAAATCACGAAGCGCTTTGTTTTTTGAGTGCGTCTCTAGGCTTAAAGCGGCTTCTGAACTGCCCTCGCTCAGCACCTCGGCTTGGGGACTGGTGGTGTTTTGTTCGATGCGACGGACTGTTTCGGAACTTACAAACAAGCGCTCCGAGGCGGCGTAAGACAAACTTACACCGTAGTGGTCGGTGTGGGTTGCCTCTTCTACTGAAACGGAAAACTCCAGAGAGCCCGTCACTTTGGGTCCATAAAAAAGCAAGGTGTGAGCGCCTTGTTTGGCGGTATGTTGTTGTAAAGCACCGGTAGCAAGGGAACCAAGGAGCCGAAAGAAAGAGACTAGATTGGTTTTTCCGCAGCCATTGGCCCCCAACAAAAGAGTGATCTTGCCAAAAGAGATGTCTTGCCCGTTTTGGTTGTCGATGGATTTGAAACCCTTGAGGTGGATCTCTTTGAGTTGCATCGAATGTTTTTCCTTTGTGGCGCGGGTGCGGTGACGTTTCGAGGACGTTGCTTTATGGGGAAGAGCATCGTCCATTTTTGCAGGTTTGATGGGACAGACAGGGCTTGTTGCATCCGCCACAATGGGTGTTGTTTTGTTTGGTGTCGAAGCATCCGCCAAGACAAGCGGTGGGCGTGACGGATGGACACTGAAGGACGCAGCTTCCAGCGGCGCAGACATGCCCGTCTTCACAAGCATTTCCACAACCACCGCAATGCTCGCTATCGGCTTGTGTCTCTGCGCACCGACCTTCGCAAAGGCTCGTCGATGCGGGACATTCGCAACGTAGCTGGTTGCAGTTTTGCCCGAACAGGCAGTTGTGACCGCAAGAACCGCAATGTGCGGCGTTGGTGTTGAGATCGACACAACCGCCAAAACACACGGATGGCGTTGCTGCGGGACATTCGGTGACGCACTGTCCTGCGGCGCAAACTTGCCCGATCGCACAAGCGTTGTTGCAAGCTCCGCAATGGCTGGTGTTGGTGCTGAGATCGACGCAGCGTTCGGCGCACAGCGTTTGGGTGAGTAGACAGACGCATCTTGCTCCAAAGCAGTATTGGCTTGGGAAGCACATCTTGCCGCAAGATCCGCAGTTGAGGACATCGTTGCGCAGGTTGACGCAGCGCCTCGAACAGATACGGAGGTTGGGGCCGAGACAGATATCGAAGCACTTGCTTTGGCCGCAGATCGGACGGATGGACGGGCAAGGTGAGGCGCATCCTCCGCAGTGTTGCGGATTGGTTTGCGGATCGACGCATATCTCGCCACAACGCAGCGGAGCTTCCGAGGGACAGGGATAAAAGCAACGCCCCGCTTCACAGATTTGTTGGGGAGGACAAGCGATCCCGCATTTTCCGCAGTGTTGGTTGTTGGTTTGAAGATCGGCGCAAACCTCGCCACAACGGGCTTTTCCTGTGGGGCATTGGCAGGTCGCCGCGATGCAAGTTTGTGGGGCCGTACAGTCCGCATCGGTGGTGCATTCGGAAGAAGGCTGCGGAGCAGGGCAGCTCATCAAAAACAGCAACAGCCCACCCCAGAGGACGGCAAACCATCGTTGGGATGGGCGTCTTGGAGTGAAGGCATGCGGAGGTGAACAACAAATTGGGTACATCGGTGGAGTGGCTCGTGGTGTTTCTCGTTTTATCGGGACGAATCGAGGCGTTTGAGTTATATCGGGATAAACAGAATCGCTCGGATCGGATCGTTGCGAATAGAAGCGCTCGGATCGTATCGGGGCGAACAGAAGCATTTGAGTTATATCGTGGCGAACAGAAGCGTTCGGATCGGTCCGCTTCGTCTGGCCTAGGTGGTTTATGGGTTCGGTTTCAGGGCGAAGAGAAGTGTTCGTGTGGGTTGTTTTTGCGCCAAAGCACAGAGAGATTGTTGGCGGGCATGGAGACCACGATGGGATCGCAAAAGCCCGATTGTTGGGCCAACGGAGCGATCTGTTGATCGAGATCGCGCACGCCCCACGCAGAATCGCGTTGTTGGAGAGATTGGTCGAAAGCCTCGTTGCTTGGGGCGGTGTGTTCGCCGTGGCGTTTGAACGGCCCGTACAGATACAACCAACCGTCTGGAGACAGGCTTTGCGAGGCTCCTTGGAACAAGGCTTCGCACGCTGCCCACGGGGCGATGTGGATCATATTGATGCAGACGATCGCATCTAGATCGCGCACAGGCCAAGGGAGCTTGCAAACATCCAACGCAAGGGGAGGATGGACATTTGGGATATCCGCGTCTTGGAGCCATGCTTGGATGCTTGCGCGGGCGGTGGGATCGAGATCGCTGGTTTGCCAGTCGAGATGAGGGAGGTGTGAACCGAAGTAGACGGCATGCTCTCCTGTACCGCTTGCGATCTCCAAGACGCGACGGGTTGTTTGGAAGTAGGTGCGCAAGACATCGAGGATGGGAGCGCGATTGCGTTGGGTGGCGGGGGCGTGGCGTCGGAGATCTTCGGGGGTGGACATCAAAGCTCCTACAAACGAACAAGTCAGTGCCAAGTTGAAATGCAACGCCACAGTTGACAGCGCAAAGGGTCGGTGCTACTTTGCCGCCGCCGAAAGGCCAGAAGGCGACCAGAACGCGGTCAAGAAGCCGTTTTTCAAAGGTTTTATGAAGATCATGCGTGTTGGTGAGGCGTGCTCGCCTGTGCAAACGCGCAAACCGTTGGGCTTTTGGATGTATGTTGTTGCTTTGCTGTGTGTCAAGAATGTGCTTAGGGTTTTTGTTTCAGTGAGCCACGCGATCGACGCGGTGGGCGCTGTGTATTGAGAGAACGAAGAAAATGGCCAAACGAGAGAATTTACGCAACCTTGCGATCGTCGCACACGTCGACCACGGAAAAACCACGCTTGTGGATGCCTTGTTTCGGCAGGGGGGGATCTTTCGCGAGAACCAACACGTCGAAGATCGCGTGATGGATTCCAACGATCAAGAACGTGAGCGCGGGATCACCATTCTCGCCAAAGCAACCTCCGTCCAATTCGGCGATATGCGCTTGCAACTGGTCGATACACCCGGCCACTCGGACTTTGGGGGCGAAGTGGAACGCACCCTTCGGATGGTGGACGGCGTCTTGTTGTTGGTCGATGCCGCCGAAGGCCCGCTGCCTCAAACTCGCTTTGTCTTGCGCAAAGCTTTTGAACTCAAACTGCCTGCCTTGGTCGCCATCAACAAGATCGACCGCGATGATGCACGACCCAAAGAAGTTCTGAATGAAATATACGAGCTTTTCTTGGAACTGGGTTCCGAAGATATCGACTTTCCCGTGGTGTATACCAATGCCCGTGTTGGCACAGCGACCCGCGATCTAAGCAAGCCCGGCGTGGATCTGCGCCCTCTTGTCGAAGCCATCGCAGAACGCCTACCCGCTCCCGAAGATCTTTCGCACGAACCCTTTTGTATGCAGGTCAACCAACTGAGCTATGACCCGTACGTCGGGCGTTTGGTGATTGGTCGCGTGTTGTCAGGTTTGATCCGCACCAGCGAGATGACCCTCGTGCAAGGCGAAGACACCAAGCCCAAACGCTATCGCGTGACGGGGTTGTTCACCTTCCACGGCATCAAGCGAGTGCCTCTCGAAGAAGCCCGAAGTGGTGATCTTGTCGCAGTATCGGGTATCGAAGAAGTCAACATCGGCGACACGCTCTGCGATCCGACACATCCTCAAACGCTCGATGCGATCCGCGTCGAAGAACCCACCGTTGCGATGACGTTTCAGGTCAACAACGGCCCGCTTGCAGGCCGCAGCGGGGGCGAGTTTGTGACCAGCCGCCAACTGCGCGAACGGCTGATGCGCGAAGCCTACGCCAACGTCAGCATCCGCGTGGAAGAAGGCGATACACCCGAACAGTTTCGTGTTCTTGCGCGTGGTGAACTCCAATTGGCTGTTTTGATCGAGAATATGCGTCGTGAAAAGTACGAGTTTTGCGTGCGCAACCCCCAAGTCGTCGTCCGTCAAGGAGAGGGCGGAAAAGAAGAACCGATCGAGCGTTTGGTGATCGACGTTCCCACAGAACACCTTGGGGCCGTCACACAATTGTTGGGAACCCGTAAGGCACAGCTCTCTCAACAAAAACAAGAAGGTGCGCGTGTTCGGGTCGAATACTTGATCCCCACACGAGGCTTGTTTGGTTTGCGTTCGCAGATGCTCACACAAACGCGAGGAACCGCGATTATGACCAGCGTGTTCGAGCGTTGGGCTCCTTGGGCAGGGCCGATCGCACGCCGCTCCAACGGAGCGATGGTCGCCGATCGTTCGGATGAGTCGACAGCGTATGCGTTGTTTAAGCTGCAACCGCGTGGACAGCTATTTATTCCTCCGGGTGTTCCCATCTACGAAGGGATGATCGTCGGCGAACACAGCCGTCCCAACGACCTCAACGTCAACGTGGGCCGCGAAAAGAAACTCACGAACATCCGCGCTGCTGGAAAAGACGAAGCCATCATCTTGACGCCGCCGCCTCGGATGTCTCTCGAAGATTATCTCGAATGGATCCGCGATGATGAGATGGTCGAAGTCACCCCCAAAGAGATCCGCTTGCGCAAGGTGGTCCTCGAAGCCAATCGTCGGCCTGTGTTGGCGGAAAGCGCTTAATCCCGAATCCGAGTGGCGCGGTTCGCAACATGGTTGTGGCTTGGGGGGGAAGGGACTTGAGGGGGAAAGGCGGGGCGTTCGCTATTCTTGACGCGGTGGATGGCTTCTGTTAGAGAAGGGGATGCTTGCAACAGGGGCAATGGTGGTCTGCGAAGAAGAAACCAACGCCGTCAAAAAAAGGCCCCCTCTTGTGTGGCATACGGTGGTTTTTTGGGAGAAAGCACCGAGAAGAAGACGTCAACAAAAGCGGATGCACTGTGCAGATCTTACTCGTTGATCCGGATGTTCAGTTCCTTTCGTTGATGAAACTCGTCTTGTCTGGAGAAGGGTACAACATCCACACTTGCTCGACTGGTTCCGAAGCGATGATGAAATCGATGATGATCGATTTGGATCTGTTGATCTGTGAGGTGCAAGTGCCGGACTTTCAAGGGGCAGATCTTGTTCGGACGATCAAAGCGCAAAGCCCGCATCTTCCGATCTTTGTGGTGTCTGAATTAGATGCTGCGGTGTGGCAAGAGGCTTGTTTGTCTGCGGGAGCCGACCAGTTTTTTTCCAAGCCCCCTGACTTGGAGCGTATCAAAGAAGAAGCGATGATGGTGCGGATGGGACGTGCGGGGCTGGATGTGGTTGTGGTGGACGCTGACGTCATCCATCGCAATCGCTTACGGGTTTCGCTGGTGGCGCAGGGATGCCAAGTTCGTGCGTGGGACAGTATGGATAGCGCGATTGGAGATATCGCTCACAAACCCCCGATGTTGCTTGTGTTGGATGGTGCTCAAGAACATTCGATCGAGCTTTTGCGTTGGGCAAAAGCTCGGGGTGTGACCATCTTCGTTTTTTCGGACGAGATCTCAGACGAACTAGAAGATGCGATGATGCGTGCAGGGGCGGCCTTGATCATGAACAAGCCCGTCGATTGCGATGCGCTGATGATCCAAGCGCGTTTTCTTGCCGCTGGTTTTTGAACGTGTTGATGGGCGACGCATTTGCCAAAAAAAGCCGTGTTCGTGGTGCTTCAAGCGGCAGAGTCGTTGGTTTGAAAAAGATCAGATCATTCCGCCAACATGGGGTCAAGGGAGCTGCGCTCCCTTGCGGGGTGTGGGGCAGCCCCCCACAAAAACATTCATCGGGTAGTTACTATGTTCGTAGGAGCG
>CAUJFU010000111.1 GCA_963169055.1 Myxococcota bacterium | reverse complement strand
TGACGGGCGAAGAACTCTATTTGCCTGTTCATTCCGCCCAAAACGAAACCGATCAGCTCGATCAACTTGCCCAAACCATGCACCGTATCGCCATGTATCGCGTCCTTGCCAAATACCTCCAATAGCACATAGCTCACGGATCGCCGTATGCAACAGCGTTTTCATGTCTTCACCAAGCACCACTTTAACGGATGGTACACCGCGCAAGTCCTCACCCATCCCAACTACACCACTTACGCCGCCACCCTCAAACAAGCCCGCGAGGAACTTCACGAAGTCCTCGCTCGCGAACTCGCGCTCAAACGCATCACCACCCCTGAGACCGACACCTTTTTCGAGCCGCTGAACCAACACGCCCTACGGCTCGAACTCAACGCGGTCCAAAACGAGCGCCTTGTGCGCGTCCCCATGCGTTTTACTTTGTTCGAGCGCCCGCTCAAGGAAAAAGATCTCTTCGAGATCTGGATCCCTCGCATCGAAAAGACATTTCGAATCTTCGACAAAGACAACATTATCCCTTGGTCCGAAGAGATCGTACGCGGCTTCTTTCACTTGCGCCAAGTCGAGTCCCTGCTGCGATACCAATACGAACGTAACGAACGCCTCGAGGCATTGGAGGTGGTGTACCACGGAGCAGGCCGCTACAAGGTCAAAAAAGAAGACGAAAAGCCCGACGATGATATCTTTGCGTTCCAAGAGAGCAATCCGCTCAAAGAGGTGGGCGTCAATCTTACACTCGAAGCCTCGGAAGGACGCCTACAACGCGCTCATTTTCGAGAAAAGCCCCTTCAACAACTGCTCTCCGTTCTCAGCGGCCACCAGCAACGCAGCCTTTTGTTGATCGGCCCGTCGGGTGTAGGCAAGAGCGCACTTGTCCACGAACTCGCCCATCGCATCGCACTCAAACAAGTCCCTGAGCGCCTTCACAACACCAATATCTGGTACGTCACAGGAGGCCGCATCATCGCAGGGATGAAGTATCTCGGGGAGTGGCAAGAGCGATGTATGCGGATCATCGAGGAAGTTCGCGCAGAACAAGGCATCCTTTATATCGACGGCATCCTCGAAGTGATGATGTCGGGTTCGCTGCGCAGCGGACTCAACGTTGCACAGATGCTGTTGCCGTTTTTGCAAAAAGATGACTTGGTGGTGATCGCCGAAGCTACGCCCGATGCACTCGCGATGGCTGAACAACTCAACGCTCCTTTTGTCCAAACCTTCCGACGCTTCCCTGTTCCCGCCTTTTCCGCTCAAGAATCCTTTTCCATCCTCGAACGTTCCGCCCAAAAGCTCGGCAAAGAGAACCAGATCCTGTTCACCCGCGAAGCCCTTCAACGAGCGCTCGATATCCTCGCTCGCTTCGGCGATGCCAATTCTCTCCCCGGCTCTGGCATCCGATTGATCGAGCAGATGGCCCACCTCTATCCCCCCGGCTCACAAAAACGCAAGCTCCATCCACAAGACGCCATCCAAGCTTTTTCCCGCTCTAGCGGCTTTCCTGAGGCTCTGATCGATCCCGATCAAAACCTTGATATGGATGCTGTTCGACAGTTCTTTTTGGATCGCATCGTCGGCCAAGACAACCCCGTCCGTTTGCTCTCGAATCTGATCATGCTGATCAAAGCCAGCCTCAACGATCCCCAAAAACCCCTTGGCTCCTTCCTCTTTATGGGCCCCACAGGAGTCGGAAAAACCGAGTCCGTCTTGGCCCTCACCGAATATCTTTTCCGTGACCGCAAACGCCTGATCCGACTCGATATGTCCGAATACGCAGCTCACGGTTCGGCCATGCGCCTTGTCGGAGGCGTCGACGGCGAAGGCGACCTCACCCGCAAGATCCGCGAACAACCCTTCTCTGTTGTCCTCCTCGATGAGATCGAAAAAGCCGACCCAAGTGTCTTTGATATCCTACTCCAAGTCCTCGGTGAAGGCCGTCTCACCGACACCACAGGCTCCACCGTCCACTTTACCCACGCCATCGTGATCATGACCTCCAACCTCGGGGCCGAACAAAAGAACCCCGTCGGCTTTGCAGGCCGCACTCTCAAAGGTCTCGAAGCCCATTACCGCGATGCTGCAGAGCGTTTCTTTCGGCCCGAATTCATCAACCGCATCGACTTCTTGGTTCCCTTCCATCCGCTTGATCGCGATTCTCTCCGACGCATCGCAAAGATGATGCTCGATCAAGCCATCCAACGCGAAGGCTTCCAACGCCGCGAGATCAAAGTCCAATACAACGACGAACTGCTCGATCATCTGGTCTCTATCGGCTATCAACCCCGTTACGGAGCGCGCCCCATGAAGCGCGCCATCGAACAAACCGTCCTTGTCCCGCTCTCTCGGAGACTGATCCGCAGAAAAGACGCTCAAGCCGAAACCTTCGAGCTTTACATCGACCAAGAACACCTCGCCATCCTCTCCAACCGCACCCCCGCCACCCCCATCCCGCTGCCCTTGCGCACCGTCCAACTCCAACACGACAACCTTTGGGAGCGTTATCTCGGCGATCTCCGACGCAGACTCCAATCTTGGGAAGAAACCCCCTTCCTGCTCCAACTCCGACAACAAGAACATCCGCTGTTCGGGCGCTTTACACGCTTCCTCCAAGATCTCCACGATATCGAGTGGCTCTCCAAACGCACTCCCTCCACGCTTCCCCCCGATATCCAAGCCGATCTCCACGCCCGCGCCATCGTACTCGACGCACAGCGCCTCCAACTCGAATGGGATCTCTCTGTCGCTCGGTGGCTCCCATCCTCCCATCCCACCGCGTGTTCGCTCTTTCTCCACAGTCCCACGCTCCACCCCCAAAGCATCCGCCTGATGCTGCGCATGGCCGATGCCTACAAACAATTCGCCCAAGAACTCGACCTCACCCTCCAGATCATCGAAGAACCTCAACGCATCGCGCTGTCCTTTCAAGGCCCACTCGCCGCCCTCTTGCGCTCTGAGATCGGCATCCATCGCCTACAGATCGAAGACAACGCATCCGTCGATATCATCCTCTCCGAAACACCCCAACCACCCGACCTCACCACCACCGAAGAAGATTCCCCCCTCCCGATCCGCATCCTCACCGAAGATCCACCCCTGCTTTTCGATCCGCTGTCTTCTCTTGAAATCCACGCCCCGCTCACCACCCTCTCCTCCCATCTACGAACTTTTTTGCTCATGCGCTTTGACTTTGTATCGAACTAAGAGGGTGTCTAGGAAAAGGTTTATTCTGGAGAGTCGCGACATATCTGGGTTTTGATGGATGGGGCGCTGCCCCATGCCCCGCAAGGGAGCACGGCTCCCTTGACCCCGTATGGACGGGGCGAGCAACGTTTTTCAAAGCCAACAGATCTGCCGCTCGAACGCTTGCGAACACGGCTTTTTTTGCCCGCAGATGGCTCCCGTATGCGTACACTTCCAAAAGATCTCGCTGTTTTAGACACCCTCTAAG
>CAUJFU010000110.1 GCA_963169055.1 Myxococcota bacterium | reverse complement strand
CGGATGTCGTATGAGGCAGTGGAAAAGGGAAAGCGTGAAGAATCAAGCCGTTGTAGGGGCGGTTCGGGAACCGCCCGCGCCTGAGCAACGGCCTTTTTCGTATCGGTATGACAGTTCAGTCTCTTTTCTTCACCCGATGCCTGTGGGGTGATACCAAATCTGCCCATGCCAGAGACCCTCCGCTGGATGGGCTTTACAGACGAAGTGTCCGAGTGTTAGGGGTGGGGGCCAACCATGGCTTAACCTAGCGCGTATGGGGTGGAACCCCACAAAAGACCATGCAAGAAAGCGTTCTTATGAAAGGACTTGTGCGACGGAGTTTCGGAAAGCAAAGGGTTATGGGCGGTTTGGTGGGGAGTGGTATGTGTCCCATGCTTCGGGGGGGATGGCGTTGTTTTGGATGATTTGGGTGTAGAGAGCGGCGCTTTGGCGGGGAGTGCGTTGGAAGTGGTTTTTGTAATCGACGTGAAGGAGGCCGAAACGAGGGCCAAAGCCTTCGGCCCACTCGAAGTTGTCGAGCAGAGACCAGTGGAAATAGCCTCGGACATCGGCTTTGGCGTGTTGGATGGCGTTCCAGACTTCGCGTAGGTGGGTGACGAGGAAGTGTTGGCGGAGCGTGTCGTCAAGGGCGCGGCAGTCGATCCCGTTTTCGAGGATGTAGATCGGGCGTTGGTAGCGTTGGTGGGCTGTTTGGAGGATATAGAAAAAGCCATGCGGATAAAGCGCCCATCCAAGCTCAGACTTTAGCTCGTTTGAATCACGCGGATCGTGAGAGTGAACTTTGAAGGATGTCGGAGCAGTGATCGAGCTTTCAAGATAGAATCGCCCATAATAATTGATGCCAACATAATCCATTTTACTAGCGAGGCCGGGGATTTTCTCTTGAAAAGAAGTTGAGGTCATCTTGTAAGTGCCAGTGTGGATAGCGTCAAGAAAGTCCCAGACAAAGGCCTGTTCGGCAAAACGGGCGGTGAGGCGATCGAGAGGGGCATGGTTGCGATAAGGTTCAAAGGCGCGGGTGTGTTTGGCGATACCGACGGCGATGGTCTTGTTGCGTTGGGCGGCGTCGGCTTTGAGGATATCGTAAGCGAGGGTGTGGGCTTCCAAAAGCCGCACCGCAAGGTGGGCGATGGAGCGGGGGCCGCCTTCGCGGCGCTCGTTGGGAGGGAAAAGCCCTTCGAGATAGCCGTTATAGAGGTAGACCATCGGTTCGTTGAGGGTACACCAGTGTTGAACGCGATCGCCAAAGCGCGCAGCGACGGCTTGTACAAAACGGCCAAAGTGATCGAGTGCGTCGTGGCGTTCCCAACCGCGTTTTCCGTCCTTTTCTTCCCACAACCACGCGGGGCTTGAAAAGTGGAACAGCGTGACAGAAGGTTCGATGTGCAGGGAAGCCAGCTTGTCGAATATTGCGTCATAATAGCGTAAGCCTTCTTCGCTGGCTTCTTTTTGCGTGGCGGTCGGGAACAAACGCGCCCAACAGATCGAAAAGCGGTAGGCGTTGTGTTTCATTGCGGCGGCAGCTTCGATGTCTTCGGCAAATCGCACATCATGATCGGTTTTTTTCTCGATCACTTCGTCCGAAAAATCGCCAAAATGATGGATATGGCCGGGCTTGGCTTTTCCGACGTCGATCTGGTCGAACTTTTTTTCGGCGCGGACCTGCTTTTCAAAGGCGGTCCAGTCGGTGGGTTGTTGGGTTTCGATCTGTTGGGCGGCGGTGGAGGCTCCCCATAGAAAATCTTTGGGAAAGACAAAGGGCGGTTTGTCTGAAAATTCAGAGAGATACAAAGCACTGCGCGAATTGCTGAATCGAGATAGCAAGAAAAGCAAGAGCAGAAGCAACCCAAACGCCGAGGGGAGAAACCAAGAAAGCCAAGTCATCAAAAGCTCCGTGAATGTAGGGTTAGGGGTGTTTTGGGGGGCGGCGAGAGAGCGCACGAAGGGCTGCGCGTATTGCACGGCGGATGCGAAAGCTCGGATCGTTGAGGCGTTGCAAGAGGTCGGGTTTCGCGGCGTGGGCTTGGGGTCCGAGGCGAGTGAGCGAGCGGATCGCAGCGAGGCGGACTTCTTCGGCAGGATCGAGGAGAGCGCGTCTCAGTGCAGGGACTGCGGCAGATCCGCACCGTTGGAGGACTCCAGCGGCCAAGGCACGAGTCGCGGGTGCTTTTTCCATGAGAGCTTGTTCGAGGGCGAGGCGTGCTTTGGGGCTGAGATAAAACAACGCACCTTTGGCGAATTTTCGGATATGTTCATCAGGAGAGCGCAAGGCATGGAACAACACAGAGATGACCCGATATTCGGGGACTTGGAGCAGGCCCATCGCAAATGCGGCATGGTGTTGTCGGGATTGGTTCGGAGACTCAAGGGCCTTTCGTAAGAGTGGGATGGCGGGTTTTCCGATTCGGTAAAGTGTGGCAGTTGCCGACTGACGGCGCAATTCGTCTCGATCGCCAAGGCATTCGATGAGTGCAGGAACGGCCGCAAGGCCGCGTTGGCTGAGTTCCAAGATCCCGCGCTTGCGGATGCGCCAATCATCATCACCAAGGTCTCGTAACCATCGGTCGTTCGGAGAGATGCGTGAGGTTGATTGTGTTGTGGCTGGAGCTCGCGTGGGCAGGGAGCGAACGGACGCAGGAGAGAGCGAGTGGGCGGTTGAAGAGGGGAGCGAGCGGACGGTTGAAGGAGGGTTTGATGGGGATGTGATGCGGTGGGCGGGTTGTGTGCTTTGGGTTGATCCTGTCGAAGGATAGGCGATCATCGCGCAAAGGATCACGCACAAGGGAAAAAGGCGTACAAAAATCAATGAATTGGGCATCCTAAATTCCTGCGGTTTGTCGTAAGAGTGCGTCGATCGCGAGGGTATTGATCACAGCCTTGGGGACGAGAGAAGGAAGAGAGAGGTATTCTTGCTCTTTGCTGCCATCTTCGCTTTGCTCGGAGCAGTGGGCATTTGCGCCCGAAGGGCCGAGGCCATCAAGGACAGGGATCTTGTGACAGATCAAGTTGCCATCGCTGACACCACCGCGTTCTTGAGCGATGGCTTTTCGGCCAAGGCGGGCTCCGGCGGCTTGCCACAAGGCAAAGAGTTGTTGTGTTCCTGCGTTGGGGGGCCAAGGCGGGGTTTCACGCCCAAGTCGAACGCGCAGATGGGCTGCAAAGTCTCCGCGAAAGCTCTTGACGCTAGAGGTTCCATCGAGAGCTAAGATTTTTTCTCGGGCGGAGGCAAAGGCCTCGGTGGAAAAAGCGCGCATCTCCGCAAAAGCGCGAGCATGGTGTGGGACGCGGTTGACACCAAGGCCGCCTTCCATGATGCCGACGTTGCAGGTGAGATCGGCTTGGTAGTCTGTGCATCGTTCGATCTCTTGGATGGCGTGGGCCATCTGCAAGAGCGCGTTGGCTCCTTCGTGGTGTTCGTTTCCTGCGTGTGCGCCGCGTCCAAAAGCTTCGATCTCGAACATCGCACGGCCTTTTCGGGCGGTGACGATGCGGAAGGTGGACACGTCCATCGTGCCGTATTCAAAAACCAACGCTGCGATCGCGTCGTCACCAAGGCGCTCTAAGCACAGATCGCCAAACTCTTGCGCGTCGTCCTCTTCGCTCGAATCCAACAACAAAGTCCAAGAGACGGACTCGAACATCTCGGGAGACAAGGCGTGCAGGGCGTCAAGGATCATGTACATCATCACGGTTCCGCCTTTGATATCGATCACGCCCGGGCCGTAGATCTTGTCGCCTGCCTCGCGCCAAACAAATTGGTTGCGTCGCTCTTCTTCGGCAGGATACACCGTATCAAGATGCGAGATCATCGCCAACTGACGGGGCGAACGGCCTCGGCGATGCAAGATCAGATGTGGCCCACAAGCCGCTTGTTTGGAAGGTACGAATTCGGCAGTAAAGCCCAACGCAGCAAATGCCTCCGCTGTGCAACGGCCTAAACGCTCGATCCCTTCGGGGTTTTGCGTAAAGCTATTGATCTCCACCATCTTGCGCAAAAGTGCCAAGTACTCGTCTTGCTTGGCTGCAAACCGCGACTGAAGGGCTTCTTGAAACTGATCGATATCACGCATCCAATTCGTGTCCTATCTTTCTTTGTGAGACTTTTATCGCGCTATACCCTACAACGCATCGCGTTGCAAGCATAGACAATTGAGGGGGGCTTTGCTACCTTGGCGCGGCGCTCTTTGCCCAAACCACCGAAAGAATAGAACGAAGACAAACATGACCCAAGATGCCCTTTTTTCATACATCGAAGAACAACACAGCCCCCTGCGTTGGGGGCGGGTGTTGGACGCAGGAACCGGCGATCATTCGCTGCGTTGGTTGCTTGGTATCCCTGCGGAAGAGATCACCGCCGTGACAGTCGATACACAACGCATGAGCGGGATGCAGCCGCGTTTTTCCGAACGACTTCGCTCGCAAGATCGGCTTGTTTTGGGAGATTGGCAAGATGAATCTTTGCTTGGTGAAGAGAAATTCGATGTAGTTTTGCTCGATTATCTGATCGGAGCGATCGATGCCTTTACACCTTTTTTCCAAGATCGCATCCTCCAACGTCTTGCTCGGCATGTAAAAGACCGCTTGTATGTTGTGGGACTCGAACCTTTTCCTTCGAACTCCCCCGATCCTGCGACCCAAGGACTGATCGACTTAGCGCGTTTCCAAGATGCTTGTCGCCTTCATGCAGGGTTGCGGCCTTATCGCGAGTATCCTGCGGCATGGGTGGAACGTCGCCTCAATGAAGCGGGGCTTCGTGTGCTTTCGACCAAGCATTTCGGGAACGTGTTTCGCGCATCTTACTTACAAAGCCAAGCCCGCGCTTGTCGCCAAGTCCTCGCAACACTCCCCTCGCTAGAGCTACGCACCGCCCTCATGGCACACCTCGAATCCCTCGAAGCGAGGCTGCTTTCTGCGGCACAAAGTCCACAAGGTATCCGCCTGAGTAGTGATTATGTGATCGCCGCCGAAAAATAAGAGAGGACTTACGCAGTCGGAGGGTGCTTGTGGGGTTTCACCCCACGCCCCACTTCCTTAGCGCGGCTCCCTTGACCCCGTGTTTGGCGAAGAGAGCACAGGTTTTTCAACCAGACGACTCTGTCGCTTGAACGGTCGCGATCACGGCTTTTTTTGGCAACGGCGTCACTTCTACAAGAATCCGTTGGCATCATACTACAGAAAAAACAAAAGAGTCCACGGAAGAATAGGAAGAATAGGAAGAAGAATTTGTGAAGAGCGGGGAGGATTAGGGGCCGTCGATGCCTATGGCTCCGGCATTTCCAGACATGAAGGCGTCGACTTGTTCGGGGGTGGCGATGATGGGTGCGCTGCTTGGGTGGGCAGGATCGCAGACGATAAAGTTTCCATCAGCGGTCATGCCCGTGATGGCAACGAGGTGTTCTTTGGCTCCGCCGCCTTGGGTCCAAGTATCGGTTTTGACGTTGCCTTCGCTGTCAAGGAAATTTCCAGAGATGACGACGGATTGTCCGTTTTGGATGGCAGTGGCGATATTTTCGGCGGTGGCGGGGTTGATCATGGCGGTGGTTCCGCCTGCTGCGGCGACAGCGCGTTCGATGCCGCCGAATCCTGTGTAGGTGCTATTTTCGTTGCCTTCACCGTTGAGCGAGTAGGCTGTTCCATCGGCATTGACGCCATCGCGGCCTTCGAGACCCTCGACGCCGTTGTACATGTGGTAGCGGGTGGCTTGGATGGCGGCACCATCGGTGCCGTTGCCTTCGATACCCGGGATGCCGGGGATTTCGAGACCTTGGGAGCGCATGGCGATCAGCGTGGAGGTGGGGCCGCAGTTGGCATTGCGTCCATCACCGCCGACTTGTGTTTCCGCCGTGAATTGGTTGATGTAGTGGGCGCTTGCGCTTTCGACGCTTGCGATATCGGCGGGGTTAGGGGGCGTGGTGGCTTGGGTGTATTGTTCGGAAACCCAGCCGCTTTGCCCGTTGTGGGTGACGTGGACAAAACCGTCGCGGCGGGTTTCGCCCGTCACGGGATCAGGTGTGACTTGGAGGGTTGTGCCGTTGGGGACGACGGTGAGCGGGGTGTTTCCTTGGGTGGTGGGGACGCTACGGAGGTTGAGGGCGTCGGTGGTTTTGAGGAATTCGCCTTGGGGTTCGGTGGGCGGAGTGGTGGGACCTGTGGGAGAGACCGAGCCTGTGGGGGAGACGGGGGTGTCTTGTGTGCTGAGGGTGGGCTTGTTGCGCAAGAGGCTGTTTTCGAGTTGTCGGCGAAGCTGGTCTTGGGCGGGGGAGCCGTTGAGGTTATTGACTTGGCCGGTGGATTGGAAGTTTGTGAGGCGTTGTCGTTGTTGGTCGATGCGCAACTGTTCGGGAGAAGGGCCTGTGGAGGCATTTTGCGTGGAGGTGGTTTGTGATGCGGTTTGGGTGTTTTTGGTGGCGCTTGGTGCGGCTTGGGGCTGCACGGCGGGTTTGGGGGCTGGGCGTTCGATCTTCATAGAAAAAGTCTCCAAGAGAAAAGGTAAGGATGGCAAAGAGTTGGCAGAGGGCA
>CAUJFU010000109.1 GCA_963169055.1 Myxococcota bacterium | reverse complement strand
GTCCGTGGCAAGGCCATAGACGCAATTCACGGGTATTTCGAGCAGAGTGTTTCCGTTGGTGCCGTCCAATTTGGTCACGGTGTTGGCGTCATAGTTTCCGACCCAGACGTTGTTTTGAAAGTCGATCGTGATGGCGCGTGGGCGCTTTCCCGTTTGGACGACTTTTTTGATTTGGCCCTGAGCGCTGATCCAGACGACTTTGTTGGTGTTGCGAAGTCCAACCCAGACATCTTGGTTGACGTCGACGGTGGTTCGAGAGGGATCACTATTTGGGAAGACAGAATCCAACGAAACCGTCCAGTTTTTTTGGCCGGTTTTGGTGGACAATTGGGTGACGTTGTTGGAGACCGAGTTGGGGATGTAGATGTAAGGTGTGCTGATGTTGCGGGGCGGGTTTTTGATCAGTTGGATCTGGCCCTGAACTTCGGTCCACGAGACATCTTTGGAATTTTTTGTGGAAGCCCAATCGGGTGTATCCGTCCACTTTTTCTGCCCTGCCCAAGCAGAAGGCAGCCCTCCGAGAAGGCAAAACACCAGCCCCATCCAAGCCACCCGAAAGTGACCCCGTAAGATGCCTCTTTGATGTACCATGATTCGACTCCTTATTTGTGCGATGTATGCGGTCTCTTCGCTTGATGCGGCTCGAAAAGACTATGTTCGACGCATAAAGTGAAGAAAAATCATGCAGATGTTCGTGTTGAGGCTACTTTGTTGAGGAGGCGGTTGTCAAGCCGCACCACAACAAAACAGCAACGGTCGTTCTCAGACCCAAGCACCCAGAAGTTTATCTCGGTTTGTTACGAAGGGAGGGTACACACAAAATCGCAGCCATACCAGCGGGGGCGGGCGGCAAAAATCAGCGGATCTTCAAGCTTTGCTCAGCCGCAGGCCGCATCAGCGGGGGCGGACAGGACATTCGTTTGCAAAATCACAAAAGCGACATTTCCATGCGTCTTGGTGGGAGACACCGAGAGGAGAGCGTTCGCCGTGCCAAAATGGAAGGCTGTTGTGAAGGTGTTGCTCTAACCAGCGGGCATCGAAAGAGAACGGATCGATGCCAAGAAGACTGTGATCTTGTTGCCATTCGTAGGAAACGAACATCTGCGAATCGAGAGGGAGGGCCTCACCAAAAGCATCCAAGGTGTGCGAGAGCATCTCGAACGGTTTAGGCGAAGGCAAGGCATGTTCGGACAATTGGGCGACAAAAGAGGGAGAAGCCTCAACATCTACAGGGAGGGAGATCGCCTCGAACACTGCGTAAGGATCGGGCTTTTGAGCAAGCTGCGACCACAAGCGATGATACAGCATCATCTGTAGTTGTGTGGTGCGCTTTTGGGCAAGCGTTGGAAGAGACGGCTTTTTGCGGGTTTTGGTGTCCGACAAGACCAACCTGTGCTCCTCGTTGGATTGGACTTGATCGATCACGCCCACCACCCAAAGCTCACCAAGATACCCGAATACTGGGATCTCTCGACAAATGCCTTGTTGTTGAAGTTGCACCAACGCGGCCCAAGCATTGAAAAAGTGCAGAAGCCAGATATCGGCCCGTGTTTCGGGGCGAACGCGCACGATCTCCGTGATCTCTTCGTGGAGGGCTTGATGGCGCTCTTTACCTTGTTTCATCTCAGGGGTTTCCTCTTTCCCCCGCGCAAGAGACAACGCAAGGCGCTGTTCGCACCAAAGCTGATCGCTGAGATCCGTGACGCGCAAACCAAAACGGCGAAACTGTTGGAGCGGAGAAGGCGGAGCAACCGCCAAAAGTGACGGAGAAGAAGACATCGATTCAAACCTTTTGGTTAGATCTGTTGGCCCCGTGCGCCCCACGCATAACGGATGGAAAAGCGGGGTTCGAGGCGGAGGGCGGGGGGGCCTTCGACAAGAGCGGCGTTGGGGTCGCTGGTATTGGCGCGGTACGCGCCCTTGAAGAACGTCATCCGAAAGCCGATCACAAACTCCAAACCACCGACAACAGTAAAAGCGATCTTGTTGTCCCAGTTGAGTTCGTGCAAAGCAAAGGTCGCTTGGTTGGCACGTCCTCCCACGATGAAGGTCAAGAGATAGTTGGCGGTCGACTCATAATTGATCGGAGTATCGGCGACTTTGAATAGCGGGATGGTCGTCAGTTCCAAGTCAACAGAAGCTCCGATCGTGTGGTCAAGGTTGACGAGAGGCTGTTTGCCTTGTTGGAGCATCAATTCAAGCGCCCATTGTTTGCGCCACGCAAAGCCGATCTTGAGTGTCAGCGGCTCAAGCAGCTTGAAGCTCAGACCTGCTTTGGCGCGTGTTTCAAAGTGTCGGAAAAGCTCGTTGTTGTCGGCGAGAAATTCTTTTTCCGTCAGGTTTGGCTTACTGCCGCGTGTAAACTCGGTCTCAAGCTGCAATTCGACGAATGGGCTGGTGTGATACCACTTGGTATCGTTGGGGAACAGCGCGCTAAAATAACGGAAGTGGTACTCGGTACGCAGTTGGATACGATCGGTGTTTTCTTGGAAGATCTGTGGAAACTGGTTGGTGTTTTCTTTGTACTGAGTGTTGGTATCGGCCTCGTATTCGAGACTGACTTTGGTGATCCACAGATGGATGCGCGTGTCCAGTTGGAATTCAAGTTTGAGGCTACCGCTGATCTGGAGCTTTTGAAAAAATCCCCCGTTAAACGTGTCTTTTTGGTTGTATACAGTCGAACTATTGATCGGGCCGATAAAGATTGAGGTAAAGTTGAGGTTGTTTTCGTTACGAAAAGACCAAGCGACTTCGTCTTCGAGCATGACCACGCGATGCTTGTAGGGAATCTCGACATTTCCGTCTTTATCGAGCTTTTTGACGGCGCGTTTGCCCAAAAAAGTTTTGCGGTACTGGACAAAGAGGCTTTTGTCAAAGTGTTCGTCGATCATAAAACGCAAACGCAAAGGCCAACCACCCGGCCCGATGGGGATGGAAAGTTTGTGCTTTGATTTTTTGGGCTGTTCGACCCAACCTTCGGCTCCTTCGGCGATAAAGCGGATGGTACTCACCGAATAGGTGGCGTCTTCGGCGATCGGACGACCGTTGATTTTGCCGTCTGCGATCCCGGCAAATAGCAGTTTGGTGCGTTTGACTTTGGGGTCGTTGTACTTTTCGGCGATCTCTTTGAGTTGCGAACCTTTGAGGCGCAAGGTGACGATGGGTTCGTTGAAGGGCATCGCACGAAAAAGATCGTCGCGAGTGATGTAGCCTTTGATCGGAAAGGACAGCTCTTTGACAGCCTTTTGGTTGACGAAGGCCACTTCGGTTTTGGTGAGATAACGCATGGTGTCGAGCAGGTACACCATGAATTGTTCGTGGGTCATCCCATCCGCCTCGACAACACGGCCTTTTCCAAGAGGAGTCCCCCACTGATCGCAGTATTTTTTTTCCCAAGCCAGAAGTAGATCACGCAAGCTTTGATCGAACTTTTCGGATTCCAACGGAAACCATTTGATCTGAAAGTAAGTTTGAACGACTTTGCCTTCGCTGTTACGGCGCAGTTTGATCCGTGCGCTGCCTAGGTGGGTTCCGTAGCGATAGCCGCCCATGGCTTGGATGTTGCCCGTTTTTGGATCCGCAACGGTGATACTCATCGGAACACCATCGGCTCGTAGTTCGTTCGAGATCATCAAGTCGATGCCTTGGACTTCTTTAAGATACTCTCGAACCACCGTACCGTTTGAGTTGCGTCGCTCAAGGTGAGAGAGAGCGATCACAAAGTCGACTTTTTCTTCTTCGCGCAGCTTTTTGACGATCTCTTGTCCGACTTCTTTGGGATCTTTGAAAGAGATGCCCTTGACGCGGTGTTGGGAGACTTCTTTTTCCATCTCGTTGGGGACAACATGAAACACGCCGATCTTGAAGCCGGCGCGCTCAAGGATAAAGTAAGGGGTTTTCTTTTTTCCATCGTGGTTGGTGTACTTGGCGATCGGATGTTCGGGATCTTTGGCGACAAGGTTTGCAACAGAAAAACGCAAGCCCTGTTTGTGCGCACGTTGGAGAAACGGGCGCAAGCGCTTGGTCGAGATGGAAAATTCGTGGTTTCCGATCCCGATCAGATCGTAGCGAAAGCGCTTCATCGCCTCGACAAGAAAACGCGAACCCTCTTTCTGTTTTGTGTTTTCGAGCAAAAAGCGCGAAGCAAGCGATGTGGCGAGGTTATCGCCCGTATTGAAGAGCAAGGCATCGGGTTCGCCGCGATCGAGCGCCATCTTGCGGTGTTGTTCGACCAGATGAAGGAGGTTGGAAAAGTCCTTGTCTACGGGTTCATAGTTAAAATCTTTCACACCAAGGCGATTGCAACGAAACTCACGGACTTGGCCGTAGAGATCGTTGGTAAAGAGGATCGTGAGGGCTGTTTTGACACCCGGGATGTACTTGGGTTTGGGGCCTTTGGGGGCGACGGTCATGGTGGGTTGGGAAGCCGTAGAAGTGGTGGGTTGGGAGGTTGAAGAAGGAGCAGGTTGAGAAGTCGAAGGTTCGTTCGATGGGGAGTTTGAAGTCGCGGTAGGCTGAGAAGTCGAAGGTTCGTTGTTTTTGGGTGGCGGATTGTCGGGAGTTTGAGCATAAGAAACCAAAAAAGGGGCAGAGAAAAAGAAGCAAGCAAGCGAGAGTGAGAAAGCGAGAGAAGTCCGTTGGTGCAACATCG
>CAUJFU010000108.1 GCA_963169055.1 Myxococcota bacterium | reverse complement strand
GACTGTGCCTATCTATTCTCTCCCAACGTTTCCTCCACCAAAGTTTCCCTCGGCTTCTGGGGGCGGGTCAACGGGGCAAGACTCACAAGCCCGCTCCCTTTCGGGGCGGGTCGTTGACCATTCCAACCAACCCCTGCGATGAGACTCTTGGACTCTACAGGCCGGACCGCAAACGCGCAAGAACAGCAGCACAAGACCACCCACACATCACGCAAAAGCGCCCTCTCTTCGCCGCCACACCAAGCACCCCACGCACAGCCCCAACCACAACAACCCCGCCACACCACTCACCCCCAACGCCCAAGACCAAGCCAACGGTTGAAACACCAGCGAAATCCGATGCTCTCCTGCATCCACCCAAAATCCAAGCAAACTCAAATCCGTACGCAACAACGGAACCGACCGACCATCCGACACCGCTCGCCATCCCGGATGCCATATCTCGCTCACGCGCACAAACCGCCGTCCTTCGCTACGAATCCACACATCGATCTTCCCCGCCTTCCACGAAACGATCCGCGAAACCACTGTCGGCACAGCTACCTCGACCGCCTTTGTCGTCGCCCCAAGCATCTTGCTCGATTTGTCCAACACCACCGCCAGATCACGCAAGCGGTGGCTCTCGACCCAACGGATCATCTCTGCCTCCGTTTGCACGACCGCCACTTGCCGAGGATGTTGGATACGCCCGAACATCCGACGATTTTCGTAGATCAGCATCTCGCCGTATCGCATACCACCATACGGCACAAAAAAAGGCTGCTGCTCGAACTGTGCGACTGGCCAAAAAGAACTGCCCGAGGGGACCTGAATCGCCGCAGCAGAAAGCACATAGCGCACATTCAACAGATCCAACACATCAGGACGTGCGATCCGATCCACATCCGTCCACACCACCCCCACCCTCGGGCGCACACGCCCATCCAACAACAGCGAAACGAGCTGCTGATAATGGCGGTAGTTGTAAGGCTCATACCCTGTGATCACTTCCAACCCCATCCACGCCGCCCACCCCGAATTGAGCGTTGAGCGCCCCATCGGAAGCACCCGAAACGGCTTCTGCTGCTTTGCGAGAAAGGCTTGGTAGTCTGCCTTTGGAAAGACCTCAGCCCAAGGCCGCGTCGTCACATAACGCCGACTGTACCACGTTCCTTCGACCGTCATCCCACACAACAGGCCCGCACAACCGATCCACACCCAACGCATCTTCCCTTTCTCCGCCAGCCACGAAGCCAACACATCCCACCCTACCCCCGCCAACATCAGCCCCAACGCACTCGCCAAAAAAAGCATCCGCGCAGGCGCACGAAACAACCGAAACCCCGGAATAAAATCATAAAAAAAGCGCAAGAACACGCTATCTTGTGCCAACACCCACAACCCACAAAAGCTGATCGCCAAAAACGCCACAAATCGCCGCCGCCAACCCCAGATCGCCCCAATCACCGCCAAAAACAACGGAACCCCACCAAAGTAAGCCAGATCTTCCCACAGCTCGACCTTCGGATACGTCCCACGCAACGGTGTTCCCAACGCTTCGGGAAAAAATAGGGTCCACAAGTGACGCCATTCGAGCGCATGATCCGCCAAAAACTCCTGATACGACAACCCCACCCGCGAAGACAACGACGACTCCAACAACAACGGCACCATCAGATACGCCGACATCCCCACCGCCAAGATCGCCCCCGCTCCAAGACCCCCAATCACCCGCCCTGCTTCTGTCCACGCCTTCTTCCGCCACCAACCCACCCCACAAACACACAAATACAAACACAACAACAACGTCGTGTAATACAAGCTCTGAAGGTGCCCTGCATGCAAACACAGCCCACCCACCCCCGCCATCCACAAAGCACTCGTTCGATCGGGCCGTTGCAACGCCCGAAACACCACCCCAAACAACAACGGTGTCCACACATATCCCGGCAGTGCAGCCAACCAACCCGCATAGATCGCTAAAATAAATTTCATCTGAAACAGCGCACCCACCGCCATCACCAGACGCGCCCCCATCGACAGCCCCAACGCACCACCCACCCACCAAAACACCCCAGCCACCGCCAACATCTCCAACCAGTACGCCCAACCCACCCACCGCGCAGGATGCACCCACCAAGAAAACACCCGCAGCGGATACGTGTACAACGCTTGGGGTTGCGTCATCGCCACTCCGCCCACAAGCTGATCACTCCGCCACAACGGAGCCGATTCTCCCCTTCTACGCGCCTCGTACAACACATAAGAGGTCGCGATATTGTGCGCGATATCGTCCGAATAACGCGAATACGGCACATGGCCCTCACGCAAAAGCTGCCCATACCCCACCCAACACAAACACACCAACAACGCACCACTCCACCATCCCCCATATTCCCGCCATCCACGAAACAACCACACACGCCAACCACTCATCCAAACACCCCGATTGTTCGACATCGTAGAACGCCACGCCTTGACAATCCCTCGCCATCACGGCTAGTCCTCGCATACATAGGCCGCTCTCGCGGCGAGTTGCATCGGCTCTCCATCCATCACAACGGCCCACACGCGCATGACACACCTCCACCAACACAACACCGCCCTCTCACGAAGTCAAGCATTTCTCGGATTGATCGGCATCACCGTTCTCAACGCCATCGTCTTGTCTGTGCATCTTTTTTCGCACCACACACTACACTCCGTCGACGGCATGTATCACATCCGGTACGCTTGGCTTTATCGGCAAAAAGGTGTCTTTACAGACTTTCCGTGGATGCAATTCTCCATCGCAAAGGACACTTGGGCCGATCATCACTTTCTTTATCATCTGCTCTTGATGCCGTTTGCGGGAGGCGATCTGCTTTTTGGAATGAAGCTCTCTGCGGTTTTCTTCGGAACGATCGCCCTTTCCGCTTGTACGCTTTACCTGATCGCCCATCGCGTGCGCTTTGCATGGGTGTATGGGATTGTGCTGTTGCTGGCATCGGATTTCTTTCTGTTTCGCGTCTCGATGCCTCGCTCTATATCGCTGTCTTTGATCTTTTTGCTGTTGGCGTTGTGGTGCTTTGAACGAAACCACCACCGCCTGTTGTTTGGGGTGGCTTTTGCCTACATCTGGACTTACCAAACTGCCATCGCGCTTGTGCCGATGGCGGTGGTTGCGGTGGTTTGGGGACGGTGGCAAGAAGGTGTGTGGGAATGGCGACCGCTGCTCTACACCACGGGCGGGATCTTCTTTGGTCTAACGCTGCATCCTTTTGCGCCAGACACCTTTTCCTTTTTTGCGTTTCATTTTTCTTCGGCCTTTCCAAGCCAACATCTCGCCGATATCCCGCTGATCCCAGAGTGGCGCGGAACCACCCTCGCTCTGCTTTGGCAAAGGAATTACCCTGCGTTTTTGCTTGGCCTTGTGTTGCCTGTTCTGTTGCTTTCGCAAAGAAAGCATTGGCCTCGTGATATCGGCGTCTTGCTTGCGGGGACCTTGGCGCTGTGGGGAGTCTCTTTGCGTGCGGAGCGGATGTTGGAGTATGGGGTCGCGTTTGCTGTACTACTTGGAGCGCGCCTGTTTGACGCGGCCATCGTGCAGCGGTGGAATGCGGATGCCCTGCCTTTCTTGGCCTCCAAAGCCAAGGCGCGGCTCGTTGTGTTGTGTTTGGGCCTTTTGTGTCTTTCGTTTCTGTGGTTTGGCACCCAAAAACACCAAGACTTTCACCGATACGCCTTCGATATCCGCCCCGACATCGCCCAAGACGCCTCTCGTTGGCTCAAAGCCAACACCCCCGCAGGCGCGATCGTCTACCATACCGATTGGGCGGGCTTTTCTTACCTCTTCTTTCACAACACACACAACCACTACATCGCGGGCCTTAGTCCGCTCTTCCTTGCTGGATGGAAGCCTCGGTTGTTTCGAGATTATCAGACCATCAACCAAGGACGCTCACACGATCCCGCTCGATGGATCCGAACCCTCTTTCGCGCTCGCTATGTCATGTTGTTTGCCGCAGCAGGCGACGTTGCGCTCGCCCAACAACTCTCCCTCGATCCGCTCGTCAAAGAAGTTTACGCCGACTCCAACACCAAGATCTTCGAGATATCCACACCCGCCCCCGCCTCTCACCCTACGCTCCCCCGCACAGCAAAGGAGAGTATGTGAACGCCTGATTATCGGGCAGCCACAGGGGGCTGCCCCTACCTCTTTCCGCACAAAATGGGCGGATTTCGTATTACGCAGTTGGATGGTTTTGTGGGGTGTGACGCCACGCCCCACAAGGGACTGTCGCCCCTTGACCCCATCTTGGCGGCGCAATCAAAAGCTCTTGCTCTTTCTAAACACCCTCTACTCGGCCTTTTCGCCCGCTCACTCTTGCTTGTACATCTGCTCCCAAGGAACCTCTTGTTGTGTACGCAGATCAAAGACATTCCCACCCGCATCATCGCCCATCTGCAAAAAATACGATGCGATGGGGATATCCGCGCCGATCTCTTGTTTCCACAGCGCATAAAACCACGGCCCCACGGCCTCAAAGAAATAGATATCGCATCGTTCGATCATCGCATCGTAATCTTCGTCGGGAGCGGTCTCTTCGTGCTCAAGCTGAAAATATCGCACAAGCTCGCCCACCAGCAGCGGTTCTTGCAACACCCGCTCGAACCCTGAAAACACCTCCGGCCGCTCTCGATCTTCAAACCACTCCCGCCGATAATCGTACGACTGGCCATAACAATAACGATCCACCCCGTCACATCGACGTTTCGTCAACAAAAAGATCGGAAACATCATCGCTGCTTCTTCATGCATCAGCTCAAATTGCAAAAGATCCACTTCGGGATGAAACAGACGCTCCCGTATCCCCCGAAAATAGGCGCAAAGCGACGGGGTCAACTCCAAAAGACGCGCTTGCAAAAGCCGTTGATATTCCACAAAAGACGGATACACAGACATCTGCACCTCCCTTCACGATCGCCCAAACCATCCAAACGCCCCACAAATCCGCAGAAATCCCACAGAAATTCCTCCCGAAACAAACAGCGCATAAAACCCCCCCCGTGTTCGAGGCACTTCAAGCGGCACCGCTGTTTGTTTGAAAAACCTCGCAACGTCCCGCCAACAAGGGGTCAAGGGGCCATCGGTCCCTTGCGGGGCGTGGGGTGGAACCCCACAAAAATAAAACACGATGAGGCGTTCAGGCGATACGCATCCGACGCAGATGAAACAACGCAACCCCCACCCCAAAGTACAGGGCTGCGAGCACCAACACCGCGCCAACCTCAAACACCACATCCCGCAAGGACGCGCCAAAAGTCAGCACTTTGTTGAGCGCCACCACCGCATGCGTGGGCTGCAAAAAGTCGTACAACCCGATCTCTCGCCCCCCGATCACCCCAAGCGGCACTTTCGGGATCGGTCGGATCGCCCCCGAAAAGAACATCAACAAAAACAATGGAAAGTTCGATAGCAAGAAGGCTTCCGTCACGGTCCGCGCAAAAGACGCCACGATCATCGCCACGCCCATAATCGACAAGCTCGTCACAGCCCCCACCAAGATCGCCACCCACAGCGGGCCTTGGCTGCGAAAGCCCAAGATCGCCGCCATCCCAAAGGTCAACAACACCGACAGCGTCCCCAACAACACCTGCGACAGCGCGATCCCCAACAACAACGAAAACGCCGAAAGATTGGACAATTGCAACCGTCGCAATGTCCCCATCTCCACCTCGTAAGTGATGGTCATCGCCGCCGAAAAGATCAGCATCACCACCGACAAGATCAGCAAACCCGGGACGTAGTTCTCAAACTCCGTTCGCTGATCGGAACGAGCGATCGCTTCTTTTGCCACTTCGACGGGCATCGGGGTGTTGGTCGCTTCTTGGACAAAGCGCTGCAACGCTGCATTCAAAACCACCGCCACAGACGCATACTGTGGATCGGTAAAATCCCCGACTATCCGAAGTTTTGGTTTTTTGGCTGTGGCCTCCGCTCCTGCCAAAGCTTGCAAAAATCCCCGAGGAACCACCACCAAAGCTGCTGCTTGTCTGCGCGTCAATCGCTGTTTGGCTTCTGCAAGCCCCTCCACCAAACTCGCCTTCATCAAAGCCCCACCACGCGGGCGTTTCAACGAAGACAGCAGCTTCACCAACTGCCCTCCCGCAGAGACCTCTTCTTCTTTGGAAACAGTAGTCGCGGTGGCCTTTGTCTTGGAAGCCGCAGGAGAGTTTGTCTTGGAAGGCATCCCAGCAGAAGACTTTGCAGCAGTATCGGCCTTGAGCGATGGGCGGCCTTCTTCAAAGACCAACACCACAAAAGGCGTCGTCCCGCCAAAAAACAACCAATACAGCAACACAAAAAACGGGGCGGTTCCCAACGTCAGCGCCAGTCCCCAAGGCTCCCGCCATTGTTCGCGGATACTTTTGCGAAACACACTCCACAAGCGCATCAACCGCCCCTTTCGCCATCCATCGCCAAAAGCCCGCCCGTCTCAGGATAGAGTACGTCTTCCAACATCGGGGGATCGTCACTCATCACGCAAAGCCCGACCCGTTAAGGAGATAAAGGCATCTTCCAGCGTCGATGGGCGCGTACGCACCGCTTGGATCGCAATCTTAAAACGCCGAAAGACCCCCAAGACCAAGGAGAGATGCTCGACCAAAGAATCCATCCGCATCGAAACAATCGTGCCTTCCCATCGGACATCCGAAGCGATTTGATGCAAGACAAACAACGCTTCTTCGAGATGAGGTTGCGCTGCATCGGCGATCTCGATCTCCAACAGATCGCCTTGCTGATGTTGACGCTTCAATTGTTCGGGTGTATCAAGCGACAACAACTGCCCCCGATCCATCACGGCCACCCGATCAGCCAAACGCTCGACCTCATCCATGTTGTGACTGGTCAAGATCACGGTGCGTTGTCCTTCGCGTACCCAAGCCCGCACATACTCCCGAACCAACACCCGACTTTGCGGATCAAGACCTGCCTCTGGCTCATCGAGCACCAAGATCGACGGTTCGTGGATCAACGCCATCAGCAAATTCAACCGCCGCTTCATCCCGCCCGAAAGATATTTGGCGAGCGTGTCGCGCTTTTCCCACAAACCCAACGCCTTCAACATCGATAAGGCCCGTGGGTGCGCGATCTTTTCAGGGATATCGTACGCGGACGCCAAAAACACCAATTGCTCCAAAGGCGTCATCTTCTCCCACAACACCAATTGTTGGGGACAAACACCGATGTGTCTACGCGCATCTGGCGAAGAAGACAAACACGATCCTTGCACCCATATCTCGCCTTCATCGGGCTTCAATAAACCACACAACATCTGGATCGTCGTCGTTTTCCCCGCACCGTTCGGCCCCAACATCCCAAATATCTCACCGATCGGGATCGCAAGGTCAAGCTGATCGACAGCCACCAAAGAACCATAACGCTTGGTCACGCCTCGCAACTCAACGGCTACAACAGGCTCTTCGCGTTGTGCATAAGCACGCCCCGACGCAAAATCCAACACAGGCATCGGAGCCATGCTTGCTTGCCCCGCCCCTTCCCATGTTTCGCTCACCGCACGATCGACCGCAGAAGCCAAAGAAACGGAGGCTTTTTTTCGAGCGGTTGTGTCGGCTTCTTCTGCTTTATAAACAAAAGAGGGCGAATACTCCTTGGCAAAGGGCGGATGTTCGTTGGTTTTAGCACGATGAGACGAGCCGTTTGTGTAACGAGCGCTGCGTTGCGCCTCCTGATTTCCAGAGTCTTTCGCATCAAACATCACACAACTCCTTCTCAACATGCTTTCGCTGTGGTTTCCTAACGCGCCCTCGCTTGGTGTCTCGCACCAAACAGACGCTCGCTCAACATCCTTGTTCCTACAAAGATGCCGTGATCGCAAAAAAGATGCTCTTTCTTCTCTCGGTTGGTACGGATTGTTGGTTTTGTTTGATGGGGCGTTGCCCCAGACCCCACAAGGGACTGCCGCCCCTTAACCCCGTATTGGCGAAACGATCGCTGTTTTTCAAAACAACGACTATGTCGCTTGAAGCGTCGCGAACACGGCTTTTTTCTGGTGGTATTTTTTTAAATCGAGTTGTATTCCCCCCAATCCACCGAAACCTTCGAAGCGACCAAGTCAAGCGATGCCTCGCATTGGGCCGCTGATATCTTCGAGAGCGCGGAGATTACAGAGCGGCAAGAGCGGCATCGTAGTTGGGTTCTTGCGCGATCTCAGGGACTTGTTCTGCGTGGATCACCTTGTTGTTTTCATCCAACACCAAAACAGCCCGCGAACAAAGCCCTGCCAACGGTCCATCCGTGATCTGCAAACCAAAACGCTTTGCAAATTCGCTGCGAAACGAGGACAGGCTCTCGACACCTTGGAGACCTTCGGCAGCACAAAAGCGCTTCATCGCAAAAGGCAGATCAGCGGAGACATTCAGCACCACGACGTTGTCTTTGCCCGCAGCTTTGGCATTAAAGGCGCGCACAGAAGAAGCACAAACGGGCGTATCCACGCTAGGGAAGATGTTCAACACTTTTCGCTTGCCCGCATAATGCGCCAAAGACACATCTTGCAAAGCCGCTGTGGTCAACGTAAAGTCCGGTGAGGCCGAACCCACCGCAGGAAGATCGCCCGATGTGTGAATTGGATTGCCTTTGAGTGTAATGGTCGCCATGTTTTTTCTCCTCATCGCGTGGGGGTTTGGGGGATGTCCCCAAAGTGTCGCAAGATCGGGTTGTTTTGGAAGGCCCCTCTGGCCGAGCTTGGATCGATCCCAAGGTTGGGCCTTTGGATGCACAACCTCTCCAATCGTTTCGCCTTATCTTCGTCTGCTCGCCGATTTCTTGGAAAAAATCTCTGTACCCTGACAGGACAGGACTTGCGCGGTCGGCAAACCCCGTGTTCGCAGTATTCCAAGCGACGAAGTTGTTGGTTTGAAAACCTGTGCTCTCTTCGCCAATACGGGGTCAAGGGGGCCGCGCTCCCTTGCGGGGCGTGGGGCCGCGCCCCACAAAACTTCATCCCGCTGCGTCACTCCTATCCTTATGGCCCCGACCCCTGCTATAACCACCCCAACCAAGATGTTTCTCAACACCTGAAAGCGCACTTTCCTCGAATAGACGGAGGCTTTTGATGAACGAAAAACTGAACGCCAAAACACTCACCCTAAAATTCGTTTTGGGCATCGCGGGCGGTCTCGGCAGCATCTTCGCAAGTTATGCAGCATGGAACTGGCTTGGGATCGCCAACAAATCCGCCCCACCCGCCATCGCCAAACCTGTGGATAAAGACGGTTGGCCGAAATCACCCAGCGATGAATGCCGTTTGTTTCTCAATGCTTGCAAGCAAAACTGCATCCAAACCCACACCAAACAGTACAAAGAAGATGGCAAAGAAGCCAACCTTCCCAAGATCACTGACAAGTGCATCGAAGAGTGTTGGAGTCGCCGCCTTGGAGACGACACGAAAGAAGGAAAGATGATCCGCCAACTCTGTCGAGAACCGTAATCTCAAAAAGCGTTGACAGGGATCGGGACGTGGGTGGGAAGTCCGGCATCTTCGGCGCGATACTTGAAGCTCGCCTCGGAGTAGGAGGGGTGTAGCACGAAAGAGCGGTGTTTTTTGTGAGGATGGCGGTTCATCTGCTCGTAAGCGACGTTGAGGAAGTTGGAAAAGAACAACGATCGATCTGCACGCCACGTCATCGGGGGGATGCCTGTACGCCCGATGGCATCGAGGTAATAGTTCTCAACAGGGTAATGCAAACCCTTTCTCAGATCGCGTTGGACTTCTTGATCGATGGTAGCTGCGTGATATTCGAGATGGCCGAGGTTAAACAAGGCCCGCATATCCGACGAAGCAAACACCGTCACTCCCAACGGCCCGCCCAAGACCTCGGCCACATCTTGTGAATCAAACAGCGGCAAGATCCGCCCTTGGGCGATCTCACGTTGCATCGCCTCGTAATCAAGGCCCGTATAACGGCTTTGACAGATCGCCACATCAGGATTCATCCCCCGCGTAAACGGGTTGTCGTCCTCATAAACGCTCTTTAACCGAAACAAACCCGCCAGCTTTTCGGGGTACATCACTTTGGGGACACGATAGAAATGAAACGCCGCTGCCATCGCCGCCCAGCACAGATACATCGTGCAATAGACGTGGCGTTGGGCATAATCCATCACTTGCCGCAACTCGTCCCAATAATCGACCTCTTCAAAATCCAAGCGCTCGATCGGCGCACCCGTCACGATCAAACCATCCAAGCCACGGTCTCGCGTCGCTTCTTCCAAGGTCTGATAAAAGCTTTGCACGTGCTCAAGAGAGGTATAACGCCCCGATTGCTCGCGTGTTGCGCTACGTATCCAGATCGGCTCGATCTGCAACACCGAATGGCTGATGCAGCGCAAGATATCGTTCTCGGTCTCGTTCATCACAGGCATCAGATTGATGACGCCAAGGCGCAACGCCCGAATATCCGCGTGTTGCGCTGTTTCTGGATCGATCACAACCGTTTGTTTTTGTAGTTCCGCCCGCGCAGGATGATTCTCATTGAGTACCAGCATCACTTGCCTTTCTGTTTGGGTCGATGGCCCAAACCTCTGTTTCACGACTCACACCACAACACATATCGATCAAAGCCCGTACCTACGACGTTTTCGCCAAAAAGTCGTGCGACTCATCCCCATGATCTCTGCTGCGCGCTCCAAATGGCCTTCTGCGATCTCTAACGCCGCAGCGATCCGCTCTTTCTCTTCCATCCCTTCCCAACCCGGCCAGATCATCTCCATTCGCCGATCTTCCGCTGAAAAAGTCCGCTGTTCCGAAGGAAACGCACATACTCCCTGCGTTGTAGATGGCATCGAAAACGAGTGCCCTCCCACGGAAGCCCCTGAGATCGGCAAAGAGGCCGAAGAAGCAGGGGAAGAAATCTGCCGAGATGACGGCGAAGAGATCGGAAGACGCAGGTTCGACGAAGAGGGCGGTGGCCCCAAAGCATTGGACGGCGATGAAGAAGCCGAAGAGAACGGCGCGTGCGGCATCTCGTCTGATGCAAGGGCAACATGCGCTCCAGCAGGCAGAGGCAGATGCACAGAGCGCCCCATGACGGCCAAACCACGGGCTGTATCGAATTCAGGTGGTAGTTCTGCGTACAAAAACTCCTCGCCTCGGCCCACCGCAAACGCATAATCCACGACATTTTGCAACTCGCGCACATTCCCCGGCCAATCGTGATTCAACAGGGCGCGCATCGCTTCGGGCGAGATCGACGTGATCGTCCGACGCCCCTGTTGATTTCGCTTCTTGATAAATTGCCACAGCAACAACTCGATATCCTCGCGACGTTCGCGCAACGGCGGTAGATAGATCGGAACCACCCGCAGACGATACATCAGATCTTCTCGAAAGGCCCCCACTTGCACCAGATGCCGCAGCGACCGATGCGTTGCGGCTACGATCCGCACATCCACTTTGACAGGCACC
>CAUJFU010000107.1 GCA_963169055.1 Myxococcota bacterium | reverse complement strand
TCCTTATCTAACGTATTCGTTAGGTATAGACTAGGCAATGAACTTCGATTTGTCAACCCTGAACATGGGCTAAAGCCGCTAAAGCGTATAAACCCCTTATATCCCAAGGCTAAAGCTCTTGGGCTTTACGGGCTAACCAGTAAATGCCCGAGATGACGCAGGGTTCGTTGGGTTTGGCGGAGCATTCGGGTTTTTGGCCGAGTTTGGAGGAAGAGCAAACGGTGCCAAGGCAAGTGGCGTAGGGAGCGCAATCTTCGTCTGTTTTGCAGGTGGCAGGGCCTTGGTATTTGTCGTCGTAGGGGTTGGTGCGTTGAAGTTGCGCGTCAAGGTAGCAAGAAGCCGAGAAGCACAGGCACAGCAGCAAGAGCATGGATGGAATGGGCCTTGGCATGGGGATTCTCACAACTTTGTTCTTTTAAGGGTTTCTTGTCCGACGTCACAACCGAGGGTTTGTGGGGGAGGGAGCTGGGATTGGGAGAGAAAGAAGATCCCAAGTCCGATGGCGGCGGCCCCAAGAGGGGTGCTGATGTGCCCGACCGTCATCCAAGCGTTGGCGGTTTGGGCTTGCGCGGCGTAGGCATCGGCGTGTTGGTCAAAGTTGGAGCGTGCGACGCGGTAAGCGGTTTGCAGTCGGAGAGCGTCTTGGTGGGCGAGATTTCCTGCGGTGTAGCCGGAGGCTGCGAGGACACCGAGGGCGATCCCGCCGATCAATACGGACCAACCGAGGAGTCGTTGAGTCGGTAGGGCGACTTGTTGTTGACGCCACGTTTGGTAACGCGGTTCAGGAACTAGATCGAAGTGGATCTTTTGGGTGGATTTGGGTTGGACGAGGATTTTTTTCTGAAGGATCTGGTGGCAAAAACTGCGGATATGAAGGATAAAATCGCCATCAGGGACAAGGACGGTGAGGGGGGTTGTTCCGCTGTAGCGCTCTTCGATAAAGATCTGTGCGCCCGTTGGAGAGGAGGTGAAGGTGATCTGTGCGGAGGGACGGGGATAAGAGAGGGTGAGTTTTTCGGCGAGGGAGACTTGGAAAGTGCGTCGGAAGGGGAGCGCGTTGGGGTAGTGGATATCGAGCGAATAAGGGCCGGGAGGGAGTTTGACGATCCATTGTTGGCCGATGTATCGGAGAGGTTCAAAGAGGGCGGCTCCGCGCAGGAACATACGGGTTTTGGGATCTTCGGAAGTGATCTGAACGAGGCTTTCGCTAGAGAGGGGCGAAAAGCCGTGGTGATAGGTTTCGAGAGCAGAGAGCTGGAGAGGGCGTAGGATCGGGGCAGAGTCGGGGTAGGTTACGGAAGTTTGATAGCGGCCTGCGGGTAGATAACGTGTCCATGTATAGGCGGTTTTGCAGCGTTTGGGCGTGGTGGTGGATTCGATGCAGAGTTGGGCCTTTGCGTCGTAAGAGGAGAGTCGGAGTTTTGCGAAGTTGTGGCGTTTTTGGAGTCGGTTGTGTTCGGTTTGGGCGGTGCGTTGGCGGTTTTGGTTTTCGAAGAGGGATTCGTCGAGGTAACGATCAAAGAGCTGTAGGGAGCGGTGGATCAGATGATCGTGCAAGGGGGTCTCTTTGGTTTGTTGTGCGGCGCGGGTGAAGAGGCGGGAAGCGTTCAGGAGGAGTCGGCCTTTTTTGAATCGATCGATGGGTTTGATTTTGTCGGATGCTCCGATGGATTCGGCGGCTTGGATGAAGCAATCGCCTGCTTCAACGAGTTTTTTTTGGCGAAACAAAAGAGCGCATTGTTGGAGATCTTGGGCGTAGAGCGTAGAAGGAAGCCACGCCCCAAAAAAGACAGAAAGGAAAAAAGCAGCGAGAGATATCCTGCTTTTTGAGGAGAAAAGGGGGAGAGATGGGAGGCTTTGGGAGAGAAGGAGGATGGAAGAGAGGGGAGAAACCGAACGAAGGGGATAGCGCGGCATGGAGTCGGCTCCTTCGGGAGGGGTGTTCAGTGGAGGCAATAATCGGGGCTTTCTTCGAGGAAAGATTTTTTCTTCATTTTGAGGCGGAGACCTTGGCGAAGTTTTTTGACGGGGATGACGCAAAGTTCGTATCCCGTGGAGGAGAGGGTCAGGTTGCCGCGCCAAGCGTTGATGGGAAAGCAGATGTGTTTTTGGGCTTCGAGTTTGGTGTAGCGTTTGTGTTCGAGGGTAAAAGTGGCGTCTTCAGGGGAGAGATAGAGGGAGAAGACGCGGCGTTTGGTGCGTTTGGGATCGACTAGGCATTCGATCTGCCCGTTGCTTGCGCATTGCCACGTGCCGAGGCCTGTGCATTGGTCGGGATTGGCGTAGCAGGGCTGTCCTTTTTGAGGGAAGTTTTCGTCGATTTTGCCGTTGCAGTCGTCGTCTTGGTTGTTGCAGATCTCTTCTTTGGGGAGGATTTGACCTACACAAGCGGACCATTTGCCGCCGATACAAGACTGTTGACCAGACTTGCAGGCTCCTTTGTCGCGGGTTTCTTGGGAATCTGTGTAGCAAGATTGGGTTTGCTCGGAGGAGCATTCTGTGAGGAGGATCTTGGGTGGTTTGGGCAGGGTGGTGATCACGGTAGGTTTGGAGTAGCGGGAGGCATACAATCCTCCAAAGAGGCCGACGGCGACAAGGAGGATGGCACCGAGGAATAACGGCCAACGAGAAGGACGGGGTGGGGGTGGCAAGGCGACGGAGTCATCAGGGTGGATGTGCTGTGGGTGGGCGAGTTGTGCGAGTTTGAGTCCGCTGCCGTTGGAGGGATCTTGTGAGAGGGGTTGCGTCAGAATAGAAGTCGGCGGAGGGGGAGGTTGCGGGGCGTTTTTGTCTACGAGATCTTCGCTTGCGTATTCGACGCTACTGCTGTTGTCGAAGTCTTTGAGTTGGACGACGTCTTCGGCAGAGAGTTGGACGGTGAAGTCGGCATCCATTTGGATGGTTTTTTTGGCGTCGCGGAGCTGGAAGCGTTTTTCGAGTGTATGGAGTTTTCCGCCGGGTGGGAGGGCTTGAGCGATGGCTTCTTGGAGTTCGCGACAATTGCTGTAGCGCTGGCTGGGGTTTTTTTCGAGGCAGCGCATAATGATATCGCCGAAGGCGGGGGGCAGACGCTTGTTGAGTTCGATGGGGTGGGGAGGGACTTCGTGCATATGTTGGTAGAGGATGGTTTGCAAACCGCCGCGAAAGGGGACGTGTCCGACAGCGAGTTGGTACATCATCACGCCCATGGCGTAGATATCGACGCGGTGATCGACTTTTTTGCTGTCTTTGATCTGTTCGGGGGCGGTGTACTTGAAGGTGCCGAGGATGGAACCTGTGGTGGTTTTTTCGTCGACGTCATCGAGAAATTTAGCGATGCCAAAGTCACCGAGTTTTGGGGCGTAGGTATCGGGTCCGTTGGGGGTGAGCATGACGTTGCCGGGCTTGAGATCGCGGTGGATGATGCCTTCACCGTGAGCGTAAGCGAGGGCGTCAAGAAGTGGGAGGAGGAGGACGCGGAGTTCTTCGGGAGAGAGCAGGTGTTTTCCTTGGATCAGATATTGTTTGAGGTCGGGTCCTTCGATCCATTCTTGGACCATACCGAGGAAGTCGCCATCGTCAAGGAGTTCGACAACTCGAACGATGGCGTCGTGTTGCATCCGAAATTGGATCTCGGCTTCGCTAATAAAGCGCCCTCGAACGACGCGGTCAACGGCGAGGTGAGGGAAGAGAAGTTTGAGGGCCATCGGGCGTTTTAGCGGGCGATGGTGGACTTTATAGATCCACGCCATGCCGCCTTGCGCGACAAATTGTTGGACGTGGTACCGTTCGGCGATGATCTGGCCGACGATGCAATGGGGGTCTTTTGTGAGATCCTGCGCGGTGATTGTCATCGTTTTTGCGATACCTGCCGATTTTACGGGCCGAAGAGTGATTCCCTCTGGATGGCTCAAGCGCATAGAGCGAAGTGGTGGCGAAGCCACGAAAGTCAAACAGAAGGACTGTAGCAGGAAACAAAAAAATCCTCAATTCCTTGGGAAATAGGCGACTGAAAAGAAACGGCGATCTTGTCGGATAGACGGGTGAAATCGTCGGGAAGAGGGATGAGTATGGGCGGAGAGAGGGGCTGCGTGAGTGTTTTTTGAGGGGAGACAGGACTTACGTGATGACTCTGTTTTGTGGGGCGCGGCCCCAAACCCCGCAAGGGACTGTCGCCCCTTGACCCCGAGTTGGCGAAGAGATCATCGTTTTTGAATCCAACGACGCTCTCGCTTGGACGGGTGCGAACACGGGAGTTTTATGAGCCGCGTAGGTTCGTGGAGAGGGGAGAGATGAAGGGTCGTGATCTCAAGAGATCGCGGTTTAGGTTGTGTGCGGGGTGAGCGGAGGGGCATGGGAGGCTGTTAGAGGATCGGAGGGTGCGGATGGATGGGCGTGTGGAAGGGTGTGTTTGTTTGGGGTGAGGGCGAGGCATCGATATCAATAGGCGTCTCGGAAGTCGATGCGTCGTTGTGCGATGACGACGAGTTTGTCGCCATTGCGAGCGATCATGTCATTGTGAGGGTTGACTTTGAGTTGCGATCCACCTGAGGGATCGGTGGTTTCGATGGAGACGAGGATGGCGTCATATTGCCGTTTGAGGGCTTCGAAGATGTAGGAGATGGTTTTTCCGGCCCAGACGGTGGGTAGGGGGACTTTGTAGAATTGATTTCCGCGAGCGGGATCGAAGAGTTCGTTGAGCATGGTGATGATGCCACGTGTGCGTTGGGCGTTGGCGAGGATGGTTCCGGCGTATTCGTCGGTGACAAGGATTTCCTCGACACCCATCCTTTCGAGGTGTGCGGCGTTATCGCGGTTGAGGAGTTCGACGCAGGTGAAGATGGTGGGGTTTTGTTTTTCGATGAGCATGGCGGCGAGGACGGTGCGTGCGTCGCGGTCTTGGTCGGAGCGTTCGCGGATCTGATCGGCGAGGACGATGGCTTCGTTGGCGCGTTGGATTCCGGCGCGTTCGAGGATCTCAAGGCGTGTAAAGTCGCCTTTGATCACGTAGAGAGTGGAGGGGAGGATCTTGGCTTTGTCAAGGAGATTTTCGGGTTCGCCTTCGCCAAATTCGGCGATCAGGACGATACCTTTGTCCCAATATTCTTCGCTATTTTGGAGTGCAGCGATCAAGAGGTTTGCGGAGCGGCTCCAGCCGCAGATGACGATGTGGTGTTCGAGTTCTTCGAGATCCATATCTCCTCGCTCCATTTGGGGTTTGAGGCGGTTGATCATGATGGCCGTGATGATACCTGTGACGGCAGCAAAAGTGACGACGCCAGAAGTGACGATGATAAGGGAGATCAGGCGACCGCTAAAGGATTCGGCGGGTTCTCCCGTGAGGGGTTCTCCGCCGACGAGGGAAAACAAGCTCCACCAGATGGCGTCTTGGAGAGTCTTGACTTTGGGATTGTGGGGTTCGGCGAGGTGAAAGGTGACAGCACCCGCGATGACAAGGGTGATGATGATGAGGATCAGCCAGAACTGCTGTCGCAGACCGAAAGCGAGCCATGACTGGATACCGGAGAAGCGGCGGTTGAGAAGTTTTCCGAGGCGGAAGATGCGCAAGAGTCGGAGAACGCGGAGTATCCGAAGAGATCGGAAGTACGGTGCGAGGACGGCGATGATATCGAGCCAATAGCGGCGGAAGAACACAGAGGTTTTGCGTTCAGCGAGGAAGCGCAAAAACAATTCGATGGAGAAAAAGATCGTGAGGGCGATGTTGAAGACTTCGAGGATGTCGGGGCGTTGGGGGAAGAGGATCTCTGCGAGCAGTAGGGCGATGGAGAAAAGGATCAGGATAATGACGACGATATCGGTGATGGTGTGATTCATGAAGCGGCGCAAAGAGCGCTTCCAAGGGGGTTCTTGTGGGGGGGGAGTG
>CAUJFU010000106.1 GCA_963169055.1 Myxococcota bacterium | reverse complement strand
GTTCCATCCGTGTTCGATGCAAGGCCATGTTTGCGTAGGGGCGGTTCGCGAACCGCCCGTGTATCGGGACATCGAGCAGCGAACGGACATGGGGGGCCGACAAAAGAAAGAGCGATCATTCTCGACTCTCCGGTGTTTCCGCCTTAATAAGGCGCGTATGGGGGCTGCCCCTACATCTTTCGTGTACGCAATGGGTGGATTTCGTATTACGTTCTGGCTTGTTCTCTTGCGATCTGCCTGTGTTGTGGGTGGATTCCACTTGACAAGCCTTGTGTGAGGCTGTATCTCCGCACAGCACAACGACAAAAGGGCGTTGAATAACGCCCTCCAAAGGAGCCCGTGATGGAAAAGGATAAAGAGTCCGAAGCGAAAACCACCCCCAACGCGAAGACGACGCAAGAAAAAGACGCTGCGGCCCAAGCTCGACCCGATAGCACACGGCCTCCCAAACCACGCGATCCACAGCGCCCACCCCAAGGCCGCCCCCAACGCGATGCGTCCCAACAAGCAGGCAAGCCCCGTCCAAAAGACAACGCTCGCTCGTCGGAATCTCGCCCAAACGACCGCAACCATCCCCCCGATGCAGCGCGCCAAAACCAAAAAAATCAGCGTGGTGGAACGCACCAAAACGAACACGATCCACGCGGTGCAGCGCGCCAAGGCGAAAACAATTCACGCGGTGAATCCCGTTTGGATGGCAAGAACCAACGCCGCGAACAAAACGAAGATTTCGGAAACAGCAAGGAATATCGGCCATCTCAGGCCATCGGTGGTTATTATCGCGAACCCATGAGCGGAGGCGATCAATGGCGCAGACGACCCCACCGCCAGCACCAGCCCCCTCGTGAGATCGAAGGTGTCTTGTCGGTCAATCAACCCGCATGGCAACAACATCTTGCCCGTCAATCCGAGCAAGAGCGCAATCCCGCTTTGACCATGCGCCAACAAGAACATACCTCCCAATCGCTCGAACGCAATCGCTCCCAAAATAGCAGTTTGCGTTCACACGAACCCCAAGCCGAAGATCCCGATGCCGTCTGGTCGCGCTTTATGGACGATCTCAAACGCGGAAAAATCCACCCCGACGGAAGACCCAAACGCCCTCACCGCAACCACCGCCACGATCACCGATCGCGAGATCATCACCCCCACGAAAAACAACGCAACGTGCGCTCCGATCGTACTCAACATACTGAGCCTTCCCATCCATCCGAGCAAATCGATACGCTCGAAAAGCCCATCGTTATGCAGGATATCCAAACCTCGGAAAAGCCCATCGCTGCGCAAGATATCCAAACTCCCACAAACACACAACACACCCAAGAGCCCACGCCCATCGACACAAAGGAAAAACAATAAAAACGCCCCAAACTTCTTGATTCTGCCAACCGTCCTTTCCAACCAACGCCCGCCATCGAGCCTCCCCCTTTTCGATACAACACAAGGGACCCAAGCCTCCATCGGCGATCTTTCAGCATCAAAGGAACGACGTGATGTCGACCACACAACAACCCGAACGCTTGCAAAAACTCCTCGCCCGCGCAGGAATCACCTCTCGGCGCAAAGCCGAATCCCTGATCCGCGCAGGTCGTGTCACCATCAACGGAAAGCCCGCAACCATCGGCGAAAAAGCGATCTTTGGTCAAGACAAGATCCTTGTCGATGACAAACCGCTCGAACCTGCCGAGCTTCTGGTCTACCTCCGACTCTACAAACCCCGTGGCTATCTTACCGCGCTCTCCGATGATACAGGACGCCCCATCATCACCGAACTGCTCACCGATATCCCCGAGCGCGTCTTTCCTGTCGGGCGCCTTGATTACGAAACCGAAGGCTTGCTCTTGCTCACCAACGACGGTGAACTTGCCAACGCCCTGATGCACCCGTCTTTTCAGATCCAGCGCACTTACCACGCCAAAGTGCGCGGCAATCCCACCGCCAACACCCTTCGACAACTCGTGGATGGCGTCCAACTCGACGATGGTTTGGCTCAAGCCATCCACGTTGAAAAACTTCACCCCACACCCGCAGGGCACACTTGGATCGAGATCACACTCACCGAAGGCCGCAATCGCGAAGTTCGCCGTATGTGCGAAGCCATCGGCCATCCCGTCTTGCGTCTTCGTCGTGTTCGCTTCGGAAATATCGATATCGAAGGACTCCAACCCGGCGAATACCTGCCCATCGGCGAAAATGCTGTGCGCGAACTCCGCAGCCTCACTGGAAATTCTCTCCCCATACCCCATTCCAAACCCAAACCCATCCCCAAGCCAAAACCCAAACCCAAAGCCGCCAAACCCACGGCTGACCTTGACTCCCTTCCCACCGCCTTCACCACCAAACGCGCTCGCAAACCCAGCCAACCTCCGCGTGAGTGACCTGTGTGATTTGGCTCGCTTGTAAATATCTCTTGACAATCCCGGATGCCTGTGTATTATACACCACTCGCTGCGGGATGGAGCAGCCTGGTAGCTCGTCGGGCTCATAACCCGAAGGTCGCTGGTTCAAATCCGGCTCCCGCTATCTTCTCTTCTCACAATACACATTGTGAGTGATTCCTGATTCCGCCTGTATAGGCGTTTTCGATAGATTCGGCGTTTCCCAAAAAAACGCCCTTGGTGCGGGATGGAGCAGCCTGGTAGCTCGTCGGGCTCATAACCCGAAGGTCGCTGGTTCAAATCCGGCTCCCGCTACAAAACAAAAAAGGTCGGATGTTTTTCATCCGGCCTTTTTTTATGCACTCTTTTCGCTGCCGACAAAAAACCCCGCGTCAACACCACGTCACTACATAATTCTTGTCTAAATCGCCCGATAGCCGACTGCTTGGGAAAGATGCTCCCATCGATCGCGTTCGAGTAGGCGCAAAAGCCCTCGATGTATGCGCTTGATTACAAAGGGGCCTTCATACACCAAGCCTGTGTACATCTGCAACAGCGAAGCCCCTGCAAGGATCTTTTCGTAAGCATCCTCTGCATCAAAGATTCCACCCACCCCGATAATCGGCATCTTTCCATCGCATCGACGATAGAGATAGCGCACCAAGGCCGTTGAGCGTTGCGTGAGCGGGCGACCGCTTAATCCTCCCCGTCCGATCGATGCAACCAGCGTCGGATCGCTCGAAAGGCCCGTTCGATCGGAGGCTGTATTCGATGCGATCCAGCCCTCAACGCCACCCGCTCGACCGAGATCAACGATCTCCCCCAATCGACCGTCTATATCGAGATGAGAGGATGCTTGCGGCGGAGAAAGTTTTACCCAGATCGGCGTACCAAGGCCCAGACGGGCCTTTTCTTGTTGGATCGCTGCAAGTAATGTTGCAAAGGCTTCGGGATCTTCAAAGGTTTTGCCTTCTGCGGTGTTGGGACACGACACATTTAGCGCGACGTAATCCGCGTATGGCGCGATCCATCGAAAACTCTGTACAAAATCCTCGATCGCTGCATCTCCAAGAATTTGTGGATCGTGCGTTTTGGCGAGATTGGCTCCAATCGGGCCGATAGAACGTTGCTTGAGCAGCCGCAGACGTTGTGCGATCTGTTCTGCGCCATCGTTATTGAGGCCCATGCGGTTGATCAATGCGCGATCTTCAATCAAACGAAAAGCCCGTGGCTTCGGGTTTCCTGCACTTGGTCGTGCTGTGATCGCGCCGACTTCCACAAAGCCAAAACCCAACGCAAACCAAAAGTCCACCGCTTCCGCATTCTTGTCTGCTCCCGCTGCCAAGCCCAACGGTGTTGAAAAGGACATCCCCCCCACTTTTTGCGCAAGGCGCGGATCTTTTACCGCAAACGCCTCTCGCCATAACGCACGCCAAGGCTGAACCATCCGCGCCCCACGCAACACCCATGTATGCGCGTCTTCCGCATCCATCGCAAACAGTACACGCTTCAATTGATCATACATCCGTCCACACCTTCCACATCCAGCCGCACCTTGACCCTGTGTCGGCGAAGAGATCGCCGTTTTTTAACAAACCACTCTGTCGCTTGAAATGACGCGAACACGGGTTTTTTTGCCCAACAAGTCACTCCCGTCTCGGCAGGGAATTCTGGTTGCCTTGGTTTTGTATTGCGGCTATTCTCTGTGATCAAGTCTTTTATTTTTGTTGGTTTGCATGCGTTGGATGGAGGGTATGCAATGCGGACGCAACGATTTTATTTGGGGGTGCGGTGGTTTGCTTGTTTGTCGATCTGCGTTGGCTGGTTGGTGGCTTCGTGTCAATCGGTTCCGCCTTGTTCAAACCAGATCGGTGTGAGTACCTTGGAGACCAACGGGCGCGGATGTGGCGGTGATTGCGATTGCAACAACCAAAAATTTGTGGGGCGATGCGTTCAAGGCATCTGCCAATCGCTCTCCCGTGAGCCGTGTTTTCGGGCTGGGCAGAAGCGTTATTGCGAACTCGACAAAGACACCCAACCCCTCGACAAACGCTGCGAATGGGGCGTGCAGATCTGCCAAGACGAAGGCTTGTACGCCTTGTTTTGGGGCGACTGCAAGTCCCAAAGCCCCGTTGACAAGGAGATCACTAAAGACCTTTGTGTCGACGGCATCGACAACGATTGTAATCAACGTGCGGACTTTTACGCCGATCCTTCCTGCAAAGCCTACTGTCTCGCTGGTCGTTCTGAGCCTTGCTACGAGTGGAAAAACGCCACTCCTGACAAGCCTTTTCCCGGCTATCCTGTCTGCCGCCTTGGGACGCGGCTTTGCAAAGACGACAACACATGGGGGCCTTGTCTTGGGGCGATTTATCCAGAAGCGGAGACCTGCGATGGCAAAGACAACGACTGCAACGGGCAGATCGACGAAGGTGTCCCCAACTGCAAAGCCCCAGAAGCCTGTAAAAAGGGCCAGACACAACCTTGCTACAATCATCTGCAAGGCTGTGTGGCCGATGGCAAGGGCATATTCACCTGCCAAGGAAGCTGCAAGACGGGCTTGCGCACC
>CAUJFU010000105.1 GCA_963169055.1 Myxococcota bacterium | reverse complement strand
GGTGTCGCGAAAATTGAGGCTGTTTTTTGTGCCTTCGCGAGCGCAAGGCGACGGGCTGTTTGGGAAGAAACCAAGATCGTTGTGGCGGCGGGGTAGGCCCACCATGCGGTGGGGTCGTGTTGGAGGATGCGCTGAAGCGTCGGGTGTTGCGAGATATCCGTGGTCATGTCGAGGCTGTGGACCCATGCGGAGCCTGTTTGATCGAGAAGTTCGAGAGGTTGGGTGAATTCCGAGAAAGATTCGCGAGCGCGCAAAAGAAGGCTGACACATGCGAGTTCGTCGCGGCGCAACAATAAGTCGAGAGCATCGCTGCTTGATAGAGGCGCACCATCGGCGTGCTCAGGAGCGGAAGATGCGGATGTTTGGGCTGTTGGGTTGAGAGAGTCAGGAACCCGCAAGTCCGCAGGTGCATCGTGGTTGGAGGTCTCGGATTCATCGGTGTCTTCGTCGAAGCCGGCAAGCATCAAGCGGTCGATCTCTTCGGCAAGAGAGGCGAGCTTGGTTTGGAAAAGAGCTTGAATCCATCGGATTTGCTCGTCTGTCCAGCTTTGGGCGAAAAGCTGCCACGAAGTAGGCGGCGGTGGCGTGCCATGTAAGAGTGATTGAAGAAGCTGGCGTGCGGCAGCACCTTTTGGCGGATGGGGTAGGCGTGCGATCATGCCCGCAGCAACGGCTGTGGACCAATCGTCGCCTTGTTGGATTTTTTCTTCGACCCATTGTCCTAGCTGTGGATCGGTGGAGCGAAGTGTTGGCAGCGCTTCAAAAAGAACGGACGCATCGAACTTTGGCAGCGTAAACATACGATTCTATCCTATTGATCGAGATTTCAGATACGCGGGGTTGGGGGAGTGGGCTTGAATGAACAAGAGCCTTTGTATGCGCGCATCCGACAGTTATTTCAAAAACGTCAACCGCGTCAGGTTTCTGACAGAAAACAAAAAATTGTTCAGAGGTCGTATTTTGTTCCGGGTTTTCCGTCGAGAAGTGCGAGCCAAGCAAAGAGCGTCTCTTTGTCGTGCGTTGGTATCTGTCGGCATGGGGGGCTATGTAGGTAGGCTTGCATCTCGGCACGCAAGCGACAGTGGCGTTGTTGGAGGGTATTTTTCTTTTCTCCGCTTTGCTGTATGACTTCTTCGAACGTGCGGTTTTCGTAAAAGTGGATGGCTTCCATCTCCTCGATGGTTTGGCGTTTTTGTGGGCGTTTTTTTTCACGGAACGTTTGCAGGAAACCGTTAACAAAGGCTTCTTTTTGTTTTTGGAAGGCATCGAGGGCGGTGATTTGTTGGAGTTGTTCGAGTTGCTCTTCGGGGTTGGGGGATGAATCGTCTTGCCGCTCGGGTTCTTGGTCGGAGTGTTCGTCGTTTCGGAGGTCCGCGAAAAAGGTCAAGTGTTGTCGTTGATCGAGGCGATCTTTCAAGGATCCGTCGATGCTTAGGATCAGCCATCGATAGGCTTGTTTTTCGGTGGAGAAGCTTCTCTCTGCTAGGCGACCGTAAAATGTCAAAAAGAGGTCGTCTTGGATCTCTTCGTGATCGCAAGAAGGGAAAAGAGAAAAGAGGCGATGTCGCGAGGATACTTTGCGAATCGCCTGCAAGAGAGATTCTGAAGCAGCGCGGGTTTCTTGTTGTGATTGCGGGATACCTAAGAGCAGGCGGTGTAGGGTCAGGAGCGCAAGGTGAAGCGGCATGATGTGTGTTCTCCGAGCGGATGAGGTGTTGGGCGCAAACGTTTCAACAAAGGGATGCAACGGGGGAGGTTGAAGCGATGGTTTCGGAGCTATGGGAGCCAAGAGAGGGCTTGTTTTTTGGCCCAAAGTAGAGTTTCCACCGTTGCTCGGTCATCTTGTCGTCCTCGTTGTGGTTTGGGATGGTGATGTTTGGGAGCGCAGTTTTGGGGTGGATGGTAATCTGACGAGTCAAAAGAAACAAGAGCGTCAGAAAAGTTTGCCTCTTGTCGTTTTCAAGGGACGTTTGCTAAAACTGGGTGCAGTTCTTTTACAGGGATTTCGAGTAAGGCTTTGGATTGCTGTCTTACAAATTCGCAAAGAGCAAAATTGAGCGGAGGTTCGGATGTGCTGTTTTGTAACGCCTCATGCGATGGAGCGTTTTCGCACGTTTGTTGCGAACATACCAGACGAATTAATCATCTTGTTTTGTAAGTCGCAGATCAACAAGCACCATCAGATCATCGGCATCCAGATGTACGACCATCAAGCGCAGCCGATCTACTTGTTGGACTACAACGATAAAGCTTTTTATGTTCCGCTGCGCAAACAACCCGGGCGGTTGTGGCCGATCATTCCAACGATCTTGCGCGATCCTCCGCGTGGCTTACGCCGATGGCGAGGAGAACGTTGGCAGTGGTACGTTTGAAGGTCTGCCATCGTTGTTTGAGTCCGAACCTAGGAGATGGCGGGGAGAACGTCGGCAGCGGTGCGCTTGAAGGCATGGGCAGCGGTGCGTTTGAAGGGCGTAGTACGGTAGCGTCCGTCCTTCGGGGCAGCGGTGCGTTTGAAGGTATCAGCAGCGGTTGGGAAATCGATGCATTGTAGGAGAGTGCGATGTCACAACAGAAGGGTTCACTCGATAGCCATCAGGTCGTTGCGCATGGCCCTAACGGATCAGGGCGATGGCATGGTCTTTTGGAGCATCTTCTTGGGGTATCCGAGCGCGCAGCGTGCTTTGCAGAAGCGATCGATGCAAGCGAAGCTGCCCGATTGATCGGATTTTGGCACGATATCGGAAAGTTGAACCCAGCATGGCAGAAATATCTTCGAGATCGCGTTGCTGGAAAGCGTGTCAAAGGGCCAGAACATGCGATCGTCGCGTTGCAGCTTTTTTTGGATGCCTTTTCAGACAAGCGCTATCAGATCTTGGCCTATTTGATGGACTGCCATCATCGCGGATTACAGGACGTCAAGGCAGATCTTGGTTCGCGAGTGCGCCGTACAGCAGAGCAGGCTTGGATCCGAGAGATCGCTTTAGAGGGGCGTCAAGCGTGGGAGGCGTATGTACCCTTAGAGCCTCCGCAACTACCGACGTCTCTTGATATGATGCGCAAAGATGCGGATGGAAGTTTGGCCCTCGCGTGGCGTTTGTTGCACTCGTGTCTTGTGGATGCAGATTGCTTGGACACAGAAGCGCACGATCGCCCCGAAACAGCGCGGCTTCGAGAGGGCATTGCAAGCCATCAAGTGGCTATTCGACCCAAGACGACGGACGATTCGCTGCATCCACAAAGCGAGGCAGCGGAGGATTCGCTGCATCCACAAAGCGAGCCAGCGGATGGCTCGGTCGCTTGGCTGTTTCAGCGCTTGCAAGCAGCACAACAAGCGTTTGTGTTGCCTTCGGAGGCGACACCCCAACAAGGCGAATTGTACGCACATCGCCAGCAGATCTATCGAGATGCGCTCGATGCAGCGGACCAACCTCCCGGCTTTTTTTCGATGACGGTACCCACTGGCGGAGGAAAGACGCGATCCTCGATGGCGTTTGCGCTCGCACACGCTCAAAAGCATCGGATGCGCCGAGTGATCGTGGCGATTCCATACACCAGCATTATCGAGCAAAATGCGTCGGTCTATCGGGATATCTTTGGATCTGCCTATGTTCTCGAACATCACAGCAGCCGCCGCGAACACAACGAAACATCCGAAGATGTCGAAGTGATCGACGCAATGGAGCGTTGGCAGCGCCTTGCTGCCGAGAACTGGGATGCTCCGATCGTGGTCACAACCAACGTCCAATTGTTTGAGAGCCTTTTTGCTTCGAGAAACAGCAAGCTGCGCAAGTTGCACAATATCCCGCGTTCCGTGATCATCCTTGATGAAGTGCAGATGCTACCTACCAAGCTGTTGGCCCCGACGTTGGATATGTTGCGCTATCTTGTCCGTGAGTTCGGATGTTCGGTGATTTTTTGTACGGCGACACAGCCCGCTTTCTCGGATCAGGTTCTTCGTCCCTCAAAAGAACTCACGCCCGTGACGGGTATCCGTGAGATCGTTCGTCAGCCAGCCGAGCATTTCCGAGCGTTGGGAAGAGTCGAATTTTCTTTTCCAAAAGATGGCGAGCCACGCTGGTCTTTTGAGGAACTTGCGGAGGAGATCGCAGAAGCCCCGCGTTGTCTTGCGATCCTCAATACCATCAAAGATGCGCGGAAGTTGCTCGAAGACGTTTCGAGCATGGATGGGTGTTTTCATCTGTCGAGTCGATTATGCCCGTTGCATCGGAGTTTTGTGCTTCAGGCTGTGCAGTTTGTTCTTGGGCGATCACAGCGCGATTGCCGTCTTGTTGCCACCCAAGTGGTCGAAGCAGGCGTGGATCTGGATTTTCCTGTGGTGTTTCGTGTGATGGGTCCGTTGGATAGTTTGATCCAAGCAGCAGGGCGGTGCAATCGCGAAGCTCGCCTAACATCGGGAACAACCCATATCGTCGAGCTTCAAGAAGCGCATCTCCCCCGAGGGATCTATACCACCGCCACAGATCAGACGCGGTTGATGTTGCGATCTTTGCAAGCCTCAGACTTTCACGATCCCACTATCTTCCAAAAGTATTTCCGCCAAGTCTATCACTCCGTCAATACAGATCCGCTCGATATTCGGCGGCTTGAGCGCGAATTTGCCTTCGCTTCGAGTTCCGAAAAATATCGGATGATCCCAGAAGATACGCGGCCTGTTTTTGTTCACCCTGCGGATCTCCAACGTGTGCTCCAAACACAACGCCAGCAGATGGTCGAAGAATCCGAACAGATCGCGGCTTTTTTCGATGCGTTTGATCGGGCTGTTCAAGCCGCTTTAGAAGCATTGCAGGCCCTTCAACACGCACCGCAGATGCCTTCTGCTTCGTTGATGCGGGTGTTTCAGCCCTTTGTGGTCCAACTCTATCAGCACAGCTTTTTGCAAGCCCAACAGCGCCAACTGATCAAGCCGATCGCAGGTGATCTGTGCCTTTGGCAGGGGCGATACGACGCCCTATTGGGTGTCGTCGAAGAAGTCGACTCAACGCAACTCATTTTTCCTTGATCGCCTTCGATCTTACGCATTTGGTTGGTTTTGTGGGGCTTTACGCATTTGGTTGGTTTTGTGGGGCTTTACGCATTTGGTTGGTTTTGTGGGGC
>CAUJFU010000104.1 GCA_963169055.1 Myxococcota bacterium | reverse complement strand
TCGCGAACCGCCCGTGTATCGGGACATCGAGCCGCGAACGGACATGGGGGGCCGACAAAAGAAAGAGCGATCATTCTCGATTCTCCGGTGTTTCCGCCTTAACAAGGCGCGTATGGGGCGCGGCCCCACACCCCACAAGGGAGCTTTGCCCCCTTGACCCCGTGTTGGCGAACAGATCATCGTTTTTCAAACCAGCGACCCTGTCGCTTGAGTAGGCACGAACACGGGGTTTTGGAAACAGCGTCGCTTCGATCAGAAGAATTCTTGGGTTGGGCGAACGAGCGCACGATGAGGTCGGGTGTGGCCATCAAGAGGAAGGGAGTTCGGGTTCGTCGAGCAGTCGCCAAAAGAGAGAGAGCGCGTGGAGGCGTTGGAGCAAGGCTTCTTGGGCGGCTTCGTGGCGGAGGGAGGGGTTGGCGAGGAGGGCGCGTTCAAGGAGGGGGATGGCTTCTTTGCGGCGGCCCGTCATGGCAAAGATACAGGCGAGTGCGTAAAGGGCAAAGGGATCGTGAGGGCCTTGTGAGACAGCGCGTTGGGCGAGTGGGAGGGCTTCGGAGAAGCGATCGAGATGGGCGAGGATATAGGCTGCGAGGGCGTTGGCCGAAACGGAGGCGGGGTGGATGGAGAGGGCTTTTCGAGCGCAAGCGAGAGCGAGACCTTTTTTGTCTTCGCGCAGGCGCAATCGGGCTTTTTGAAGCCAAGGGGTTTCGAGTCCGGGGGGGATAAAGGAGTCTTCGTAGACGGCGAGGATCTGGTCATAAGCGGATTCAGCGGCTTCATAATCTTCTTCGAGCCAGAGGCGCTGTGCCTCGCTTTCCAAAACGGCGGCAAGCTGGGCTTTGTAGAGAGTGGTGTTGTCATCGTCGCGGTGTTTGGTTTGTGCGAGCAAACGGCGCAGATAAAGCGCGGCATCTTGATGACGCTCTTGTTGTGTGCAGATCTGTGCGAGAAGAAAGAGGATATCTGTGTCGAGGGGGTGTTGTTGGTGGGCCTGTTGCAAGGTGTGGTGGGCTTGTTCGATCTGGCCTTGTTTTCGGAGAGTGCGTGCGGTGTGGAGGGCGATCTGCGGATCGTCGGGATGGAGAAGGTGGGCTTGTTGGAGCCAGAGGGCGACGATATCGCGGTGGATGGGGGAGAGAGATTCCCAAGGCTGCCATGTTTGTAGGAGCAAGGCGGCCTGTAGATAGGCTTGTGCGTGGGCTTGTGGTGTGAGGAAGTGATGGGCGTGCTGGAGCCAGAGGGCGAGCAGATCGGCGGCGTATTCGGGGCGTTGGAGATCTTTCCAACGGGAGAGGTCGGAAAGTAGGCTGTCGACTTGTTGATCGAGTTCTTGCCAGATCGAATAAGCGTCTTCGTGCATGGCTTCTTTGGTGTAGAGGAAGCCGGCAAAGAGTAGCCCGAGGGGGTCGTGGGGTTCGGCGGCGAGGAAGTGATGGTGGTGGGACATGGCCTCTTGAAGGCGGCCTTGCTGCCAGAGGTAGACGGCGTGATCGAAGTGAACCCAAGGGTCCGAAGGATCGAGACGATAGACGGATTCAAAGGCTTCTTCGATGGTGGCGGGGTCACCAAACCAGACTGCAAATCGCGCCCATTGGTGCCAAACGTCGATCGCATCGGGTGTATGGGCTGCGGCCCGTTGAAGTCCTTCGGCGATCACATGGAGCTTGACTTCGAGGGAAAGAGGAAGAGGAGAGGCGAGGGAGAGGCCCTCGCTGTGTTGTGCAAAGAGTTGGTCGATAAAGTCGGATACGACCCCTAGGCGGCGTAACGAGACGAATTCGCGTAGAGCTTGATCGTTGGGAGCTTGTTCGACGATCGCATCGTAAGTGCGGAGGATATCATCTTCGCAATCGCTTGCGCAGGTGTGGCGTGTACCGAAGATCTGGCCGTTTGTTGTGTGGAAAAAGTCGAGAGTGGAAGAGTGTTCTTCTTTGAGGAAAAAGGCCGATGCTTCGAGGCAAGGAGCCAGTTGTGCGAGAGCTTGCAACACCGCTTGATAGGACTGGTGGAGGCGGCGGCGCTGCATCTCAAGGCAGAGATACAACCGATCCGCCTCCAGTTCCGTATGGGGCATCTCTTCGCCATAGAGCATACGAAAGAAAAACTGGAAATTGTCGGAGTGTTCGGCCATCCAGCGTTTGGCTTGTGTTTCATGGGTAGGCTGGATCGCGAGAAATGCCCATCCTTCGAGGGACAGCGGAGCAAGCTGATCGACGCGCAGGTGGATGTGCCCAGCCGACGAGGTTTTAGGGAAGTCAGGGAGGAGTTGCGCAAGGGGGAACCATTCCATACGAAAACCTGCCTTGGTTCGGTATCAGGGTGCCTTGGGATGGAAGGGGTCAGGGTTCTTCGTCGTCCTCGTCGCTTTTGGCTTTTTTGCGAGCGGGTGGAGGCTGACGTGGGGAGGCTTTTTCTTTGGGCGAAACCGCATCGGAGGGAGTGGTGTCAGGGGCGTTACCACCGTCGTTTGAAGGAGCGGCGTCGGGGGCGATGCCACCGTCGTTTGAAGGAGCGGGGGCGGGTGGTGTTGGGCCTCGTTTTTTGGGCGAAGAGGGGCTGTCTTCTTCGTCGTCGATATCGCTGGTATCGTCTTTGATTTTGCCCTTCTTTCCGCCTTTTTTGTCGTCTTTGCCGTCGTCTTTGAGCAGATCCATCATCTCGTTGCGGCGTTGGGAGGGTTGGTTTTGATCGAGGTTGGGCAGGGCGCGCTGTGTGGCTCCTGTGACTTGGGGCAACCACAAGCTGAGTGCCGGGATGTAGGTGATCAGCACCAAAGCGATGCCCAACAGCCCCAAGAACGGAAGCGAGATCCGATACAGCGCAAGGACGGGCTTTTTGAAGGTCATGCTCGATATAAACAAGTTAATCCCGACAGGCGGCGTCATGTAGCCGAGTTCGAGATTGGCGAGAAAGACGATGCCAAGGTGAACAGGATCCACACCAAAGCGATTGGCAAGCGGCACCACCAACGGAACCACCACAAGGATCGCAGAAAAGATATCCAACAAGCACCCCACCAACAAAAGAAAAAGGTTGAGGGCCAACAAGAACATCCATTTGTTCGTAATGACGGGCTTAATGGCTTCAAAGAGTTTGTCGGGGACTTCTTGGAGGATCAACAAGTTGCTCAGGGCGAGCGCACTCATCAGGATCAAGATGATCGAACCCACCAGTTTGAGCGAAAGGAAGCTCACACGGGGGATATCTCGCACGATCCCAAGATCCCGATAGATCCAAACCTCGACCACAAAGATGTAAGCGGTTGTCAACAAGGCGATCTCAGGAATCCCGACTACTTGATTGAGTAACAAAAAGCCGATCAATAGGGGCAATGCAGCTTCCCACTTGGACTCGCGCAGCGCACCAAGCAAAGGGTACTTTTCAAACAGCGGATGTTTGGGCGAAAAGATGCTCCATGCGAAAAAAAGCACCGTCACCCCAGCCACACCGCCCATTAACCACCGCAGCGGAACGAAGTAGAAGGCCAACCCCCCCACGCCCACCACCAACGCAAGCAACAACAAGCCTTCGCCCACAGCTTTGAAATAAGCGACCATTCCGCCCTGTTTTCCGGGGGTATTGTGGACGTTGACCCAGATCCCGTGAAACACCAGCACCGCCATCATCAAGATCCCGGGTACGATCCCCGCCCAAAACAGCGCACGGATATCGGTTTTGGCGATCACACCGTAGATGATCAGCGGCAAACTGGGCGGCAACAACAAGCCGAGCGAACCCGAGGCTGTCAACAATCCCAAGGCGTATTCTTCGGGATAATGCGACTTGAGCAACACAGGATACAACAACATCCCAAGCGCGATGATCGTCACACCCGACGCACCCGTAAAGATCGTGAAGAACGAACAAACCACCACGATCTGGATCGTCAATCCCCCCGGTAGCCAGCCGAGCAACGCATCAAACAACCGCACCAGTCGCTCACCCGTCTTGCTTTCGGCCATCAAGTAGCCCGCAAAGGTGAACAATGGAATGCTGACCAGCGTCGGTGAATCCGCCAACATCCCGTATCCTTGGGTAAAAAAGGTCGCGGGATCTTGGCCGAGCTGAATCCCCATCAACATCGCAAAACCGCCGATCACCATGTACAGCGGCAAGCCAAACAGCGCCAACACCAACAGCAAGACATACAAAGCGATCATGCGTCACCTCCCTCTGCGCGGTGGGTTGAGGCGGAAGAGGGAGCCGAGGCGGAGGTTGCTTGTGTTGAAGAAGACGCATCTGTGCCTTCGCGGCGAGACAGTTCTTCCTCCATCCGTGTCGTGACGTAAGACCAAGGCAACGGATCGCCGCGCAAGGCATACAGGTATTCGAGGGTGTGCAGCAGATAACGCGAGGTCATCACACCAAAGCTGATCGGGAACGCCAACAGCAACCACCACGTTGGAAGGTCGATGTATCCGAGTGTGACAACGCTGCTGGTGTTGCCCATATAAAACTGCACCAGCTTGATCGCGTAATAGGTCAGCGCCCCGCTCATGAAAACACAAGCCAAGCCGACCACGATCTGGTTGATCTGGAGTCCACGTCGTCGCAATATCCGACTAAATGCGTCGATATTGATGTGTTCAACGTGGCTTGTTGCCAACGCTGCACCAAACAACCCGAGCCATACGGTGATCTGGCGAGCGAGTGTGTCCGCAAAGCCCAGACCCCAGCCCAATGCCAAACGCAAACCAATGTCCATGACGCCCGCCAACAAGATCGTCAACATCCCCCATACAAGGATGCTTCGCTCGATCTTTTGCACGATCGCGTCCGCCTGACTCCATCGCTGTAACCATGTTTTCATCGTTTTTTGCCGCTTTTGTCGTAGGGTGTGGGTGCTGAGGTGTGTGGATACCGAGGTCTGTGGGGATATCCAGAAGGGCTGTTATTTTTTGCGAAACTCTTTGAGCAAGCCTTTGACTTTTTCGAGATCGGCCTTGGAGAATAGTTTGTCCGTGAAGTAATCCCACGTTTTGCGAGAAAGCTGGCGGATCAGCTTTTTCTCGGCGGCAGGGACGTTGATGTGCTCTAAGCCGCGCTTGGTCAGGACTTTGAGGGCGCGGTTGTTGTCGCGGCGGATCACTTGGATCAAGTTGGTGTGGTGTTTTTGGGAGACACGCAACACGATGTCTTGGAGTTCTTTTGGCAAACGATCAAAACTCTTTTTGGTGATCACCGTTGCGCCGACGCCGATCGCAAAGCGGTATTTGACGCGGTACTTGACATAAGAGTGCCATTGCATCGCGATGATCGACAAGGGTGTTCCGATCACGGTATCGATCGCGCCCGTCTGAAGGGAAGATCGCACATCCAAGATCCCAAGCATATGCGGCGTGATCCCCGAGCTTTCGCTGAATTGTTTGGTAATCGGATCGTCGGTCCATCCCCAGATCTTGGTGCTTTTCAGCTTTTCCACGCTGTCGATCGGTTGCTTGGAATACAGGTACACATAGCCCATATCCCCCCAACCGAGTAGCACAAAGCCTTTCTCGACAAACTGGGCGCGCAGTTCGGCATCCATCTTTTCGCGCACGTAATCCAGTTCTTTGTAGCTACGAAACAGAGCGGGTTGTTGCAGCAAAAGCACCGAAGGGACGATCTGCGCCAACCCGATCGAGGTGATCGATGCCCCGTGTAGCTGGCCGAGCTTCATCTTGTTCACCACCAGCTTTTCATCCCCCATCCGCCCGTCGGGATAGAACTTGATGTGGATCTGACCCTTGCTTTCACGCAAAAGATCTCGCCGCATCTTGATAAACACGCGGCCCCAACTCGAATCTCCCGGGGCGAGCGTTGCGATCCGAAACGTGTATTTTTTGGCGTGTGCGTTTTGCGCACCCCACATCCATGCCACAAGACCCAACAAACACAGAACTTTCTTCATGAATTCGAAACCTCCTCGGTCTTTGATTTGTTTTTACCCGATGTCAGGGACAAAACTCGTCGATGTGCTTTTGTGCGACTTCGGCCTGCTTCTTGGCGAGCTGATTCACCAACTTGAGATCCGGGGCGATGGACAAGTCGGTGGATTGGATGTCTTTGATCATCTTTTTACAGCCAGCGGTGTCGTTCTTTTGCCCCGAAAAAAATCGAGCTTTAAAGTAGTACAACAACAGCATCTTTTTTTGAGAAAACTGTTCGGCTTTGTCAAAATGCGTCTCAGCTTTGGTCAAATCGCCCCCAAACATCTTGGATTGCGCGTACAGCGTCCCCAAAAATAGATGCCCCGCTCCATGAAAATAATCTTCTTTTAATTGAACGACGCGCTCCATGACGGCCTTGATTTGGGGGATTTGGGCCACCAACTCGGGTTCTGTCAAGCCATTGATCACAGCGTATCCCCACGCATAGCCGAGCCAAAACAAAAACGGAACATCGTCCACACGCGCTTGCTCCAAGATCTTGTTGAAGCCTGCGCTGCCTTTGAGGGCTGCTTCTGTAAAGCCTTTGAAACGCTTTTCGAGGATCTCCAAACAAAAAGCCCGGCCACGGATCGCGTACCGTCGGATCCGACTCGTCATCGCCTTGGCTTCTTTGTCTGATTTCTCGTCGCCCTTGAATTTCAGCAGATCGCGATCAGCCTCAAACAATTGTCCGTAACTTGCGAAGCCTTGGCACAAGAGCAACGCCAAGTCCGGATCTTCGGGCATATTTTCACGCATGATCTCGGCCAGTTTGATCTGCCCTCCGATCGCGCTTTTCGCCAGTTCCAGATCTTCTTCTTGCAAAAAGGTCTTAAATGCGGGCTTGATGATCATCGTTGCCATCACGGGCTTGGTCGAGTTGACCAAAAAAGACGTACAGCCCGTCATCATCCAACCCAACCCAATCACCCACAACAACACACCACTTCGTTTCATCCGCACCCTCGTCTCCAACGGTCTCAAGCGCACAACAAGCCTTTCTCATCGGCCTCCCACATTAAAGAGAGAAGCCTCGATCTGTCAAGCAAGTCCGCATGGATTGCTTGGACTCAGCCTGTTTCGTTTCGTTCTTCTCGGCGGTTGAATTTTTTGGTGCGCGACATCTTGGCAGGCACACGCGACCGATAGGACAGAGATGTCACACATTTGAAAAGAAAACTTGCCATCGGTTTGGATCTGTGCCATACCTCTGGGCTGGGCATCGGGGAGGGGAGTCTTCTTGCTCTAGGATCAAGAGATGCCCTTGCGTTGGGTGGTACGGCCTCTGCAAAGGGGCGACAATGGTTTTCTTGTTTCAGAAATGAAACGTTTTGGGTCTTGCCGCGTTCTTAACTTAACGGTCCGATGGTTTTTTGTTCCTCAAACGACACTTGCTTGTCGTTGCTTCTGTTCCTGTTTGGCGTTCGTGTGGTCGCACCGATCCCCGCTGCATGGGGTGTTTGGGTTCGCGACAACACCCCGTGTCGATGGAAACGTAAAGGAGTTAGGTATTTGGTGCCAAGTAGATCGTCCGTCTAACACAAGGAGGGTTGGCGATGTTGTCGAAAAGAGCCCAGAAAAGAACAAGAACTCGAACCCTTGCCCCGTCTGTTGCGCGTCGTCCACGTGCTTTTCTGTCCCCGCGTATCTCTGACGATGCTCCCGATCACGACTTTGAACAGCTTCCTTTGGAAACCCGCGAAGCGATCGTCTCGGTCCTGTCGATGGTTTCATCCGATCCTGAAGGGGCCTTGCCCCGCCTCGAAGCCTTGCGCAAACAGTTTCCCCACGTCCCCCAGATCTATAACGCAACGGCCCATGCTTTCGGTGCCATCGGAGACATCGCTTCTCAACGTTATTGGGTGATCAAGACCTACGAGTTGTTTCCGCATTATTTGTTCGGTGTTTGTGCTTATGGCGAGATGTTGCTCCGTCGCGAACAGTTCGAAGAATTCGAGATGATCTTTGGCAAAAAGCGGCATCTACAACTGCTTTCGCCAGATCAACGAAACTTCCATACCACCGAAGCCATCGCCTTTTATCGGATGTGGTGCCGTTATGCCCTCCAACGCAAAGATTGGAGCCTTGCGTGGGAACACTACGAACATCTTTGTGACCTCGACCAAAACCATCCACAAGTCGTCCCCCTCCATTCCATCTTTCGCCGCGAACATCTCCACGCTTGATTCCATCTTTCGCCGCGAACATTTCCACGCTTGATCGAGAGCCCCTTCGCCCTGCCTTCCCCCGCCACATCGCTCCTTCAACTCTTCCACAGTCCCGATCTTTTTGTGAGGGGATCTTTGTTGTTGCGGGATTCCACCCCACACCCCGCCATCGAGCGGGATAGGTTGGACAAGGGCTTGGAGAAATGAAGAATATCTCGCAAGAACGGGCTGCGGAGATCGCAGGACTCTCTCGGAGTGCTTTTCTTGAGGCGTTGAGGCGTTTTCAGGTATCGCCTTTCCAAGTCAACGAAGAAGACATCGCGAAGGAACTCTGTCTTTGAGCCGCATTTTGGTGTTCGATGCGTCACGAAAGATCAGGCTATTTGCGATGTATCGAAGAGTGAACGTGTCGGATGCGCCAACATTGGTGGATCTTGGGTGATCTCTGAAAGTCTCGTGGGATGGAGGCTTTGGTGACATCTTCGACGGTGGTATCAAGGGCTTGAAGCGCGTCGGTGTCGAGTTGAAAATCAAGTTTGTTGGTGGAAAACAGCAAGAGCCCGTCAGGACGCAACAAACGCAGCGCGTGTTGAAGCAGTGCGATGTGATCGCGTTGGACGTCAAGGGTTTGTTCCATACGCTTTGAGTTCGAAAAGGTCGGTGGATCGAGGAAGATCAGATCGTAGGTTTCTTCTGCATGTTCGAGCCAGACCAAGCAGTCGGCTTGGATGTAGCGGTGGTTCGAGCGTGTAAAGCCATTGTGCTTCATATTTTCACGCGCCCAAAACAGGTAAGTTTTCGAGAGGTCGACGCTGCAAGTGCTGCGTGCGCCGCCTGCGGCTGCGTGGACAGTTGCGGTACCTGTGTAGCAAAACAGATTCAAAAAGTCCTTGTCTTGGGCTTCTTTGTGGAGCCATCGTCGGACGGTGCGGTGATCCAAAAACAAGCCGGTATCGAGATAATCGGTGAGGTTGACCAGAAAGCGCAGATCGCCTTCGCGGACTTCGGTAAAGTCTTGTTCTTCGGCCTGTTTTTCATATTGGTTTGTGCCTTTTTGTTTGCGGCGCTGTTTGAAATAGATGTGTTCGCGTGGGATGTTGAGGATATCGGGCGCAGCGAGTAAGATATCGTGCAGGCGTTGTTCGGCGCGACGGGCGTCGATGGTGGATGGGGCTTGGTATTCTTGGATGATGGCGTGATCTTCGTACACGTCGATGGCTGCGTTGTATTCGTTCATCTCGGCGTCATAAGCCCGATAACAGGTGACCTCTTGTTGTTTGCGCCAACCTTTGAGGCCGTCGAGATTTTTGCGCAAGCGGTTGGCAAACATCTGTGCGCCTTCGTGGTGTTGCCAAACGTAGGTGGGTGCGGGATCTTGGCTTTGCTCTTCGTCTGTGTGAGCGGGGATGGTAATGGAAAGGGCGGTGTATTCGGCCTCTTGCCATGCGTGGCGTCGTGTTTTGTGGGCGCGTAGGCTGAGACGATGGCCGAGATCAGGTTGGGGGGTGTAGATCGTGGCGTTCCATCCGGGGATATGGCGTCTGAGAGCTTGGCCCAAAGAAGCGTACCGATAGACAGCTTGTGCGAGGTGGAGTTCTTCGTAGGCGGGGAACTCTGCGCAGAAGTAGCCCGGGATGGAGGCATCGGTGTGAGGTTCGAGGATCGACGAAAGATCGGGCCATTCGAGAAAGCGAGGCCGAAGAAAGGGAGACAACCGAAGATCACGCAAGAAGTCGCGTAAGCCCCGAACACCCGCGTGAGATGTGCCATAGGCATGGATCGTTTGTTCCCATGATTCGAGGGCTTGTTTGTGTCGTTCTTCGGCCTCTTCCCATGCTTTGCGCCAACGGGGCTTGTTGCATCCCAACCAGCGGGGCAGCCCCATCTCTCCGCGCAAAAGCCCGGGGGTGAGGTGGATCGCTTCGAGCAGGGCTTCTGCGGCAAGCGGCCATGCTTCTTCGATCAAGAAGATCCCCGCTCCACCGTGAGGATAGATCTCGGCCCATCCTGCCTGCGAGAGCATCGCTGCGGCGTGTTGCCAACTTTGTCCTTTGTGAAGCTGCCCTTGCCAGCTTGGAAATGAGCGCAACGGCCCACCTCCAAGATCCAGAAGGATCTCGGCTTCTTGATGGCGTGCTTGCAAGACGACAAGGATATCGGGATCGTCGCGGTCGACGTCGGGGCGACGGCCTTGATCGTCAGAAAATTGATCGACGATCGCATCTTTGAGTCGCAAGGCCGCGAAGTGGCTGTTTTGCATCGCGCTTTCGTGGAGATACGCTTCGCAGCGCAGCCGACCACTGGCTTTGAGATGAAGACCCCAGTCGACTTTTTGGGCTTCGAGGTAGAGGTCGTCTTCGTGTTTCCAGCGAAAGCTATGCAGCCGAAGATACAGGCGTTGTGCGGTTCGCATCTCCAAGGCGATACGATACAACGCATCCTCATCGGCTTCGATGATCAGGGTTCCTGCGAGTTCTTTTTGGATATCTCCGCCCAATCGACGGACTTCTTCGCTGACAACCGCTTCTAAACCACGGTGTGTTCGGATGAGATAACTTGGCATCTGCGCCGCTCCTACCTGTATCGCTGCGGCGTATCGTTGTGCTCCAAAAGCCGAAGGGCCGCGAACGGGATGATCTTGGGGGCCTGTATACCACGCTTTGTTTTATCGTGTGCGATTTTTCAAGCGGCCAAGGCTACGAAGTCGGCGGTGATCGAAATGACGGGTGAGCAGCTAAATGGCTTGTCGACAAAAAACCCCGTGTTCGCGCTTGCTCAAGCGACACAGCCGTCTGTGTGAAAAACCTGTGATCGTTACGCCCATACGGGGTCAAGGGAGCTGCGCTCCCTTGTGGGGTGTGGGGTGAAACCCCACAAAAACCATCGAACTGCGTCAGTCCTACGAGATAAATTCTCGTCGGTTAGGGATTGGAAGAACCGAGGACTTGTTTGGGGAAGTCTTTGGCCATTTCGAGGAGGGTTTGGAGGTTGGGATCCCAG
>CAUJFU010000103.1 GCA_963169055.1 Myxococcota bacterium | reverse complement strand
ATCAAAACTGGCCGAAGCCTCGCAAACCTCCCTATCTTCCGAAGCCTCAGACTCATCAAAACTGGCCGAAACCTCGAAAATCTCCCCATCTTCCGAAACCTCAGACTCATCAAGACTGACCGAAGCCTCGCAAACCTCCCTATCTTCCGAAGCCTCGCAAACCTCCAAAGCATTAGAAGCGAACAGCGAAAACAGCGCAGGAGCGACGGAAGAGGCGCAAAAAGATGTCGGATTCGGTCGGGTAGCGATCCCTTTTGGGCCGTTTTTGGCGCTCGGTGCGTTTGAAGTGATCTTTTGGGGAGAGCGCATCGTTGCGTGGTGGATGGAAATTATAAGAAGAATTTTTGTTTCTTATTGAGTATAGGAGTTACGCAGTCGAAGAGGGAAACCGTGAAGAATCAACCCGTTGTAGGGGCGGTTCGCGAACCGCCCGCGCCCGAACATGGGCCTTTTTCGTATCGAACTGCGTAAGTCCTATAAGTAGATAGGTGTCACTGATGGACAAAAACCCCTGCGTTCGTGTGACATCAAGCGGCGCGGTGGTTTGTTTGAAAAACGTCGATTCACCCCAACGACACGGGGTCAAGGGGCGACAGTCTGTAGTGGGGCGTGAGGCGATGTTCCACCACACCAACAGCGTCGCTCCGAATCGGATATCGAGGGAGAGGTGGGATGCCAAGCTTTCGTTATGGTCTGCGCAGCCAACTGGCGTTCAATCTGGGTTTGGTGATGTTGTTGGCTTCGATGGGGCTGAGCTTTCTTGCGCTGTACATCGCACAGGTGCGCGATATGCAGCTTCGACGGCGGCATCTTCAAGAGATGACGGACTTTTTGGAGGCGGGCTGGAAAACGCACCCGCTCTCCACATCTTCGACGTCGCAGCGCTTGCAATGGCTACACCGTTGGACTCGAACGATCCGCCATATCCAACCCGAAGCCGCCTTTTGCCTAGACGCACAGGGGCATCTTGTGTGGCAGATGGGGCGGATCCGCGTACAAGAAAAGGCCCTCTACATCCAAGCCACACACCAAACGATCGCACCGCGTTTTCAACCCCAGCGCGACCCACAACAACGCGGCGAGGTTTGGGATTGGAGCTTTCCTTTATACGAAGCCAAGAACAAGATCGGCGCAGTATGGATCCGATGGCGTATCGCCTTGGATCGACAGGCGTTTTTTGCTTATCAAACGCTGCTTCTGATCTACCTCTTTCTATTTTGCGCGATCATCCTCTTTATCCTACTTCTTTTTCTTACGAGGCGTCTTGTCAAACCCCTTGAGCGTTTGGGACGTGCGATGGATCACCTTGCAACCAAAGGTCGCAGCGACGGCTTGGAGATCGAAGTGACGCGCCAAGACGAGATCGGCGATCTTGCGCGTTCTTTTGTTGGGATGGAGTCGATTTTACAAGCCCACCAAACAGCCCGTGAAACGCAGCTCCAAGCTCTCCAAGAAGCCAACAAGATCCTCCAACGCGCCCAAAACGAACTGATCCAACGCGAAAAGTTATCTTCTGTCGGGCAGATGGCCGCTGGTGTAGCGCACGAGATCGGCAATCCACTAAGCGCCATCATGGGCTACAGCGATCTGCTTGTGACTTCCGAGACTTGGGGCGACGCCGAGCAAGACCTTGTGAAGCGCATCGAAAAAGAAGCCAAGCGCATCGATCGGATCATTCGGGATCTGCTTGATTACGCACGCCCCAAACAAACGCACGCCGCTTCTTGCTGGCCCAATCAAGCCATCGAAGAAGCCATCGAGCTGTTGTCTTTGCAACCACGTTTTCGACAAGCCACCTTGCGACAGGAAGTCGCTGCTGACCTTCCGATCGTCCCCATCGAATCTTCCACCCTGATGCAAGTCTTGATCAACCTTCTGCTCAACGCTGCCGATGCAACACAGGGCAAGGGGCCGATCTGGCTATCCGCCGCGCTTCACACCACAGAAGGCCCTCCCCTGCTCATGCTTTGCGTCGAAGATGCCGGTCCGGGCGTCCCCGCAACGCTGCGTGCAAAGATCTTTGAACCCTTTTTTACGACCAAAGAACCCGGAAAAGGCGTGGGACTCGGGCTTGCGATCTGTCAACGAACGCTGCTTGAAGTAGGAGGAAACCTCGAAGTGACCGACAGCACACGCAGCGCTACAGGAGCTTGTTTTCGAATCACTCTTCCTTTGCAAACGAATTCGAAAAACTCGAATCTATCGGGTTAATCGATTGGCGGATCACCAACAAATCGTTGGGGCGTTTCGATCACACACACCTCGGATATCGGATTCGCTCGAACCCACGTTGAGAAGTAAAGCACGATCTTTGCCGATAGAGGGCGTTTTTGGAGGCGGAGGAGTCCGGGGCCACACCACAACCGCGACGATCACCCCCGCGAGTGTCAGAACGCCTCCTGTGATGTAGAAGGCGTTGGCAAGGGTGGCATTGGATTGCGCTTGGTTGTGTTGATCGATGGCAAGGCGAGAAGCAGCAGGTGTTCGTTGCTCGCGGCTATTTTGGGCGTCTTGATCGAGAAGCATCGCAGAGACGCCGAAGCCTCCGGCAGTTGCGAGCGCGGCAAGCCCGACCCCGCCGAGAAGATAAGCAACCCAACGCAGTTCGAGAGGTTTGGGGGGAGGCGGAGCGATGCGCGGCTTGGGTTTGGGACGCAGGGCGAGTCGTAGATTTTGCTCCTGTTGTGGGGCGAGAGTGAGTCGCATTTCTTCGGGCAGGAAGTCTTGTTTTAAGCATCGGATGAACAAAGAGCCAGCTTCGACTTCTTGTTCGATGGGCGTTTGGGCTTCGTGAACACCGGCAGGATGTTCGATCCGACAACGTGCAGAAGGGACGGTATCAAGGGCCAGCTTTGCGCGGATCTGCGGATAAAGCTGCTTGAGCCAGATTTGGATCTGCGCTTGATGTTTTCCTGTGGGTGCGATGCGGAGATAGCCGCGATAGTTGTCGCGTGCGGGGAGAGGCTTATTGAGGATGTGATAAGTCCGCCCGATGTAATAAGAAAGCAAAGCGCGGGCAACATCGTTTTTCTGTTCTTGGGCGGGGATCAGACGGCGAGAAGCGAGAAACTTGGTTAAGGCTTCGGGATATTTGCGCTCACGGGCGAGAACAAGTCCTTCACGCCAGAGGCGCTCGGCTTCTTTGAGCAGGCCAGAGGACATGATATCGCTATCGCTGCGGGGGGGTTGAGGGCTTTGGGCGAAACTGCCCGAAGCCAAGAGAAAACAACCCAAAGCAAGCAAAGCGCCGACCCAAAAGCGCGTTGTGTAGCCAACCAAAAAGCTGTGTATGGATAAAAAAAAGCGTACGTGCATGGGTGTCAAAGAGAGGCGACAAAGGTTGAGAAAAGACGAGTACAACACGAGAACAACACTATTTTTTGGGTTTTTTAAAGGGGTTATCGTGTTGGATGCCGAAGGGATTGTCAGCGTTCTCAAAGATATCCCCTGTTTTGCGAGGTGGTGTGGGGGTGGATGTTTGAGTTGGAGTGCGGGGCTTAGGTTTGCTGCGTTTGAGTCGGATCTCAAGGCGTTCTTGCTTGATCTTCGAGGGTTCGATCTGTTCGCTGTGTGTACGAAAGCCTGTTTGTTTCAATTCGAGTAAGACGGACTTTTGTGTGCGCAAGATCTGACAAGGCGTTTTGCCGATGGGTTGGCCGTTGACAAAGCATTTGGCGCGGGGTTGGGCGTGGATCACAAGAACGTTGGAAGGAGTGATCGACACAACAGACCGTGCATCGGGTATTTCAAGAGGAGTGTGCGCAGGTTGAGGGCGAGGAGAAGTTCTTGGTTGAGCCGAAGGCAGGGGTTGAACCGTCACGGTTGGGGCAGGAGGATTGGAGGTTTGCGTGGGGGGGTTGGGCGAAGGTGTGGGAGGGGGCGGTGAAGGGATAAAGATCAAGATAAACAGAAAGATCAAGCCAACGCCCCCCAAGATCCACCACATACGCTGGACGGCGGTCATTCCGCCATAACGGGCGATATCGTCGTCTTCGTCAAAATCGGCTCTGGGGGGAGCAGGTCTGGGTTTGGTCAGCGTGATCTCATCGGCGATCCGCATGGACGAAGAGGAGTCTTCTTCGGGGTGAGAATCTTCTTCGTGGCGAAAGGCTTCGTGCGGTTCAAGTTGCGGTGCGAGCGAAAGAATGGTGTCTTCGACGCTGGCATTGAGGTATTGAAGGGCGACAGGCTCGCTTGCGTGGGGAGGCAAAGCGAGCATGCTTCGGGGCTGGGCGGCGTCTTGGGCGTGGGGGGCGCTCACTAGAGCAGCTTCGCGTTGAACAGAGGGATCGTGTGTTTGGAAGACGCTGCGCCAATCGCTTGGTTTGTTTGGTTTGTGGGCTTCGTTGGCGGTCAATTGCTCGCCTGTGGAAGTGACGGCGGCGGCCCCACCAAAGATCTCGCGGGCGCTGGGGTTGGACGGAGGCGTATGTTCGGCGTTTTCTTCTTTGGTGGTTTGGGCGAGTTTCTTGCGTTTTCGTGCAAGAGAAAGCAGAGGGCCGCGTGTGCGCTTTTTTTCTTCGATGGCGTCGGGATCGAGCAAGCAAGGTTCGAGTTCTTGGTAGAAAGCGATCATCGAAGGCGGGCGTTGTTCGGGGTCTTTGGCGAGTGCGCGTTGGAAGAGGTCTTCGAGTTCATCGCTAAAGCAGCGATGTTTGCTGCGCTCGCTCATGGCGGGAACAGCCGAGCGGATGTGTTGCATGACCACATCGTGCGGATTGTCGCTGTAGAAGGGGGGGCGTCCCGTCAGCATCTCGTAGACGATGATGGCCCACGAGTAGATATCGGAGCGTTGGTCGAGTGTTCGGAGGTTTCCGCGTGCTTGTTCGGGGGACATATACAAGGGGGTTCCGACGCTGAGTCCCGTCCGTGTGATGGAGGCGGTGGCCTCGTCCATAATCTTGGCGATACCAAAGTCGACGAGTTTGACGTAGTCGGGAGATCCGTCTTTTTCGATCAGGAAGATGTTTTCAGGTTTGAGATCGCGGTGAACGATCTTGAGCGCATGCACGCGATCCATCGCCGAAGTCACTTGGCGGGCGATGTGCAGGATGCGCTCTTTGGGAAAGATCTGTGCTTTTTCGATAGCTTCTTTGAGTGTTTCGCCCTGCAAGAACTCCATCGCGTAGTAGTATCCGATGCCTTTGGCTTGCCCAAAGTCAGCGATGTACACGACGTGTTCGTGACGAAGTTTTCCTGCAGCCAAAGCTTCGCGGCGGAAACGTTCGGCAGCTTGGCGGTTTGCGGAAAACTGCGGGTGAAGGATCTTGACAGCAAACGAAGTGTGAAGCTCGCGGTGTTCTGCGCGATAAACGACACCAAATCCGCCCTCCCCTTTTCTCTGAAGGAGGCGGTAATTGCCCACCATCCGACCAACAAGGGGATCTTCAGGATCATGAGCCTGAAGGCTGCTTCCGCAATTTTGGCAGAAAACAGCGTTGGACGTGTTGAGGTGTTCGCAGATAGGGCAAGGTGTGGTTTCGTTTTGTTTACTCATTCGACAACGCTAAAAATGCAGTGAAAAGACATCGGGAGCCATGCTACGCAGGATTGCTGTCCTTGTCAAATACCTGTTCTGTTTTCGTGATATCTTTACAACGAGCGACTCCTTGTGGAGTCGGGGATATCTGAACAACCCCGAAGATAAAAGGGACGAAAACAGCAAGACTCCAAAGATCTCCAACAGGGGTTAAGGAGACAAAAACAACAAGAACCCCAAGATCCCCAATAGAAGGGCAAGAAGAAAGCCGCCGATCCAGAGGAAGACTTGTTGCGCAGGGCGCAGCGCCGCAACGGGCGCAGGAACGGGAGATGGCGACGGGGGTAAAGCCGAAGTAGACGGCGGGGAGGGCGGATTCACCGCAGCCACAGGCATCGACGAAGCCACGGGCATTTTTGCAGAGACAGGAGCAGCGGGAGGCGTCGTGGGCGGTGGGATCGAGCGTTTGGGTGGAGGCACAAAAGAAGGTGGGGGGGCAGAGCGTTTTGGGGCTTGCCATTGGCCTGACGTCGGCTCGTCGCCTGCGGCCAAAGAAGCAAAAGCCCCTGTGGTCATGGCGGTAGGCGGCAACGTAGAATCATCGTCGCTGCGGAGGTGCGCAGGCAGAGCGTTGAGCTTTTGGGCCATCTCTGCCGCAAAAGGATCTCGAAAAACAAACTGATGCGAACCAAGGACGATGCGATCGTTGTGTTTGAGTTCGACTTCGCTGCCACGCCGCACCATCACACCGTTGACCACGACACCGTTGCGGCTTTCGAGGTCGCGGATGGTCACCCCTGTCCAATCGCGTCGGATAATGGCGTGTTCTCGACTGATTGCTTCGTCGTTGAGAAACAAAGAGGATTGATCGCTTCGCCCGATCGTAAAGTCTTCGTATTCCTTGAGAGCGAAAGATTGCGGACCTTGCGGAGCGTTGAGCCATTGAAGTGTCGGCGTCGCGCTTTCTTCGCCTGTCAACATACTTTGGAGCATCTGCTTTCCGAGATCACGCGTGCTGTCCATCCCGTCGCTTTGAGGCGCAGGTTGTTGAAATACCGACGCTCCCAAATGCACCGTAATCCGATACGGATGCAGATCGATCACATCGCCGTCTTGCAAGATCACCCGCTCGTCTGGCTCCAAAATCCGCCCCCCCAGATAAGTCCCATTCCGACTCCCCATGTCCTCTAACCAAAATCCCTGTGGACCGCTTTTCAAACGACAATGAAGCCCCGACACCCCCGCGTCTTGCAAAGAGATATCACAGTCTTTGGTTCGACCGATACGGATTCCTTCGGCACCTTCGGAAGGAAAGAAATCTTTGGCCGCATAGTACGGGTCTTGTGGAAGATCACACTGCACGCTCAAGCGAATACCGAGATATTGTCCTGTCAGTGCCTGTGAAGCCATGTGTCGCGTTCCTTCTTCGATGCGTAGACGGCGAGTGTTCTAGAAGAGATGGGATGTTTCGGCTCCTATAGGCATCACTTGTTCAATGCTTTGTGGGGCGCTGCTGAACGGTGTTGTGGGGCGAGGTACCACGCCCCGCAAGGGACTTACGCCCCTTGACCCCGAGAGGGGCGAACAGATCATCGTTTTTCAAACCAACCACTCTGTCGCTTGAACGAGCGCGAACACGGCGTTTTTTGTCAACATATCACGCCTATCCTATTCGGCGGAGGGTGGCACAAACACCTTCAAAAAGCAAGGCACTTCACCCGCCCCGCAGGCCCCTCTTTCGCCTTACTTCGGGCTTGAAACTGGCCGAGACATCGGGACCATCGCTGGCTTTGTTGTCGGCTGCTCGGGCTTCACAGGCATAACGGGCTTCACAGGTATAACGGGCTTCACAGGCATAACGGGCTTCACAGGTACAACGGGCTTCACAGGTACAACAGGAACAACGGGCTTCACAGGTACAGCGGGCTTCACAGGTACAACAGGCACAACGGGCTTCACAGGTACAGCGGGCTTCACAGGTACAACAGGAACAGCGGGCTTCACAGGTACAACGGGCTTCACAGGCATAACGGGCACAATGGGCTTCACAGGTTTGGGGGGAGAAACTTTTTCAACGGTGATGCGGAGGGAGAGAACTTGTCCAAAGAAAAGTTTGGGCGGCATTTGTCCGATGAGGACGTCGCCTTCGCCGATGAGGTCGTTGTCGGAGAGGTCTTTGTCGAGGACTTTGATGTAGATGCGTTCGTCGGGTCGGGCTTGGAGGGTCCAAGTTATCTTCCAAGAAGGGAGAAGGGTGTTGTTGATCACGGTGGTGCGATAGCGCTTTCCGCCGACTTCGAATTGGACGAAGACATCAGGGAGAGTCATTTTGCCAAAACCGCCGTCCCATCGTCGCTTGTTTTGTTTGAGGGGTGCGATCTGAGCGTCGACAACCGTCACGAGATAGGTTTCTGTTTGCGCATACGATGGACAGGCGTAGGACACGGAGGCAGCGAAAACAACAACACAAAGCAACCATCGGAGAGAGCGAAAGAGAAGCATCACAGACTCCTGTGCGAGATGTTTGGGGTAGGGCGCGAGAGATCGTGCAGGTGCGCCAAATCAAGAGAAGCGCCCGCACGCTCGCGTCTTTGTAGTTAAGAGGAGGCGTTGGCGTCAAGGGTCAGAGGGGAAGTGGGGATGCCGAGAAGTTGGCAGATCTGATCAAACAGCGCTTGTTCGCGGTCGTGGATGTGACCGTCGACGGCAGCCATCTTGCGCAGCATCTGTACAGCTTCTTCGGTACGTTGCTCTTTTCGGATGGTGGCACAGGCTTCTTGGAGCAGAGTTTGGGGATCGTGCTGGGGATCGTTGCCAAGTTGGGCGATGCGTTGGATCTTTTTTTGGACGGAGAGAAAGTCGTCTTGGTGGAGTTGGCGTGCGATGCGGACGAAGTAGCGCGTTTCTTGGGCGTCGAGATTTTTGTCGATGCCGACCATGTAATCAAGCAAGTAGAGCAAAGCATCGGTACATTCGGCGAGAACGGTCATGGCTCACTCCTTTGGCGATTGCAAAGCGCGGTAGCAAGAGGGTTAGGATGGATCTTGCGGGGGAGGAGGCGCTTGCAGATCGCGGAAGCCATCGTTGAGAAGTTGCTCGATCTCGGTTTCGAGGGCTTCGTTGATGTTTTGTGTGTCTTGTTGGTTGAGGGTCGGGATGATCGGACGAAAGCGGATCTGTGTAGAGAGTTCGGTGAGGGTATCGGCCACACTGCTGAGTTCGTGGTTCATTTTCTCGTAAGCGTGGGTCAAACGATCAAAGCTATTTAGTCGCTCATTCATCTCGCCCATCAATCGGCGCCAACCTTCTCTTTCACGAGTTTGTTGATTCAGCGATTGTTCAAGAAGCCCGACAAGACTGAGGCTTGCACGTTGGAGGAGCTGGTGTGCGGGCCGCAGGGAGAGTTTGAGCAGATCAGCGGTGCGTTGAGGGAGCAAGCGTTCGTGTTGTTCGATGCGTTCGAGCATATCGCTGAGCGCGACATAGTGCCGACTGAGCGCAGCGATGCGTTCACTCAGCAGTCGCTCGCTGTGCGCGATCGGTTCGAGACCTTCCGCAAGGACACGAGAGAACCGCTGTAATTTTTCATCCATACCATCGAGGGTTGCGCACCACGCATTGAGGCTTTGCTCGACGCGTTCAAAGGGTGTACTCCAATCTTGGAGGATCTGCGGTAAGGTCTGAAGAGGTTGAAGCGATTGAAGGATCTGCTCAAGCTTTTGTTGGGTTTGTTCTTGCCGTTGGGCCAAGGAAGCCCACGCCTCAGAGGACGACGCAGCAGACTGCGATTCGATGAATTGCGAGAGGGTGCGTTGGAGATGTTCGAGCGCATGAACACCACGCGAACGGCGAAAGTTCGGTAGTTGGGGCAAGATCACTTGTTCAAGCCAAACGCGGCGTTGGGCAGCGGCTTCTTGGTGTTGTTGCAAAAGGCATTGGTGTGTGTATCGAAGCCCGCGATCGAACAGGCTCGATAGCAGAGCCGCACAAAGCCCACAGATCGAGGGCCACAGCGCAAGCGTCCACGCCTGCAAAGTCGATGATAGCGCCCCCCAAAGCGTCCCCAAAACGCCCAACGCAACAAAAAAAGCGGGCGGCAGCAACAAAGACGGCGGTTCAGCGGGGGGTTCAGAGGATGTGCGCGCAAGCCAACGCACAGACTGGGTTTCAAGCGTCGCAGAAGAGGGTCCCGATTCCAGCGTCGCGGCCAGTTCGTACAGTTTGTGCTCGCGCAAAAAAGCGGGCCACGCGGACGCATCGATCGGGACAGGAGTTTGTTGCAGGCGTTGGAGGGTGGCTTGGGCTTGTTCGATGAACGCCTGTATTTGTTGTCGATCACGGCGGAAGTGCCGCACAAACCAAACGCAAGCAAATACTCCATACAACAAGAGAGCAAGGCTATAACCGATGTGGAGCGGGCCTTGAAAAGCAAGGTCCAAAAGGGAGATTGTCTGGGCAGTTGCAAACATGCGATTGATCCTCTATGCGTCTTGTCGCGCCCTTAGGATTGCCTGTTCTATTTGAAACTGCAAGAGGTCACCAAGAAGGTCGCTATATCAAGCCCTTCTGACAGGCTGATCTCGCGAACACGGACGCTCGAAAGACCCCACCAAACCATCACAACAAGTCACACCGATTCGATAAGAAAGGAACAAGAGCGGATGCGTTATCGCAGCACCAATCTTCAATCGCCCCTCGTCTCGTTTCGGGAGGCGCTGCTTGCAGGCCAAGCCCCCGATCGCGGATTGTATCTACCCACCGAATATCCGACGTTTTCAGCGGAAGCACGGGCCAAATGGCCGTCCTTGTCTTATGCGGCGTTGGCCCACGATATCTTGGAGCCTTTTGTCGAAGCGGATCTGCCGTCCGATGCGCTGGCTTCGTTGTGCGAAGAAGCTTACCCTTTTCCCATCCCGATCGAAGAGGCGGGAGATGGGCGTTTTCTGCTTCGCCTCGATCAAGGCCCCACCGCCTCGTTTAAAGATTTTGCAGCGCGAGCGATGGCGCGCATGATGTCGCGGTTTTTGGAACAAGAAGGGCGCGAGCTATTGATCTTGACCGCAACATCGGGAGATACAGGCAGCGCGATCGCACACGCCTTTTACGGTGTCCCGGGCATCGAAGTGGTGGTCTTGTTTCCCGAAACCGAAGTGAGCCTCCGCCAACGCAAGCTGATGACCACACTCAAGGGAAACATCCGCTGTGTGGCGGTGGACGGAAAGTTTGATGATTGTCAAGCCTTCGTTAAACGCGCTTTTGCAGATCCAGCCTTGTCTTCTCTGCCCTTGTCTTCGGCCAATTCGATCAACATCGGGCGTTTGTTGCCGCAGAGCGTATATTACGCCTACGCATGGGCGCAGATCACCCAAGGGCGGGGGGAGATCAGCGTGGTCGTGCCGTGTGGAAACTTTGGAAATATCATGGGCGCTTGGATCGCCCGAAGGTGCGGCGTACCGTTGCGTCATCTTGTGGCTGCCGTCAACGAAAATGACGAGTTTCCGCGCTTTTTGCAAACAGGGCGGTACGAAAAGATCGTCCCTTCGCGCAATTGTTTATCCAACGCGATGAATGTCGGCCATCCATCGAATCTTGCGCGGGTGGTCTCTGTGTATGACGGAGAGATGGACGAGATCGGGCAGATCCACAAGTCGCCTGAGATGCTTGCGCTGCAAAGAGATTTCTTCTCAACCAGCGTGAGCGACCAAGACACCGCAGAAGCGATGCGTAGTGCGTGGTCTGAAGGCATCTTGCTTGAGCCACACGGAGCGGTTGCATGGTGTGGAATGCAGCGATATCGCCAACAACACGGCGCGTCCTGCCCGACATTGGTCGTCGAAACCGCCCACCCCGCCAAATTTCCCGAAGCGATGCAAGCGATCTTGGGCATCGATCCGCCTCTCCCCTCCGCCATCGAAGCCGCGTTGATCGGCGAAGAATCCTTCACTTCGATCAACGCTTCCTATGAGGCCTTTTCCCAATATCTCCGCGACACCTTCCGCGTCTGAAGCCCAAAGAAAGAAAGGCACAACGATGTCAAAACAAAAAGTTCCTTATGGTTTGTGGTCCAGCCCGATCTCAGCGGAAGCCTTGTCGCAAAGCCTGCGTTTTCGCGATCTGCGTTGGGACGGTTCAAGTGATACGTTGGTGTGGCTCGAAGAGCGTTCGGATCGGGGAGTGCTGGTCGGATGTGCGTTGGGCGATGCACCGCGTGATTTGACGGAAGAACACCATGTACGGGCAGGGGTCGGCTACGGTGGGGGCGACTTTGACGCGCTGCATGGACATGTGGTGTACGCCGAAAAGAGCGGACGTTTGTATGCCCAACGCATCGAAACGGGCGCACCTTGGGCATTAACACCCGCCTTTGGTTCGGCAGCATCGCCTGTGATCGATCCGTTGGGGCGGTGGGTGTTGTATGTTCATTCCGATGAGGGCAAAGATTGCCTTGCGACGGTGGATATCGAAGGGCGACGTTGGCCGTATCGGTTGTTTTCGGGGGCCGACTTTTATATGCAGCCGACGATCCACTCGGATGGTGCGACAGTTTCGTGGGTCGAATGGGATCATCCCAATATGCCGTGGGATGGTTGCCGCCTGATGATCGCTCACGTCGATGCGTCGGGGACAGACAGCAGCGATATCACTCTGATCGCAGGGGGAAAAGATACACCTGTTTTTCAACCGAGTTTTTCGCCCGATGGCCGTTATCTGAGTTATCTGATCAACGAAGGCGAGTGGGATCAGTTGGTGTTGTATGACTTAGAGGCTGGGGAATGGCGGGTGTTGCTGGATCTTGGATGCACCTTGATCGAACCTGCTTGGGTTCAAGGGATGCGTACATACGCTTGGTCGCACGATAGCTGCGAGATCTTGTTTTTGCGCAACGATCAAGGCGTTGGTTCGCTGTGGCGTTGCGATATCCAAAGCGGCACAGTTCTTCCGATCGAAAGCCCCTATACCGCGTTGATGCAGCCCGTCACGTCGGCAGTTCGTTCTCAGGTCGCGTGTTTGGTGTCTTCTGCGCAGATCTCGCAGCGCGTCGTGGTCTTTTCGTTGCCCGCTGCGGAGCGCACCGATGCAGACACATCGCCTTACACAAGCCCCGATATATCGCCCTTTTCAGCGGACGGACAGCGCGAATCCATGCCCTCCCCTGTCAAACCGCTGATCTTGCGTCGTGCAAGCGGCGAACGCTTCACAGAAGACGCTTTGCCCACGCCCAAACCGATCTCTTGGTCTGCTCCTGACGGCACTCAAGTGTTCGGCTTGTATTATGCCCCTGCTTCCGCCACTTGCGAAGGCGACGGATTGCCCCCTGTACTCGTCGACATACACGGTGGCCCTACCGCGCAACGCATCGCTTCTTATTCAGCAGATACCGCCTTCTTTACAAGCCGAGGCTTTGGGATGTTGGCCGTCAATTATCGCGGAAGCACGGGCTACGGAAAGACCTATCGAAATGCCTTACGCGAACGATGGGGCGCATCGGATGTTGAAGACGCAGCAGGAGGCGCAAGGGCCTTGATCGAACAAGGTTTGGGCGATCCCACTCGTCTGATCATTCGGGGCGGAAGTGCGGGGGGTTATACGGTGCTCAATGCCTTGATCCACCACCCCAAGTTGTTTCGTGTGGGTGTTTGCCTGTTTGGGGTCTCCAACCTCTTCACCTTGGCTGCTGATACACACAAGTTCGAATCCCACTATCTCGACTCCCTGATCGGTCCCCTCCCCCAAGCCGCCGATCGTTACCGTGCGTGGTCTCCACTCTTTCATGCCCACAAGATCCAAGATCCGATCGCGATCTTCCAAGGTAGCGAAGATCGCGTCGTCCCACCCGATCAATCCGAATCGATCGCTCAAGCTCTCAAAGCCCGTGGCATCCCTCACATCTACCGACTCTTTCAGGGCGAAGGACACGGATGGCGAAAGTCCGAAACCATCCTTGCCTACTACCGCGAACTGATGGCCTTCTTGAAAGAACACGTCCTGTTCTCTTGATCCGAAGAACCCCGTTCACCCGAAAACAAGCCCCCCCACCGTCCTATCTACGGACAGGCGCTACCAAGGCGCGTATGTTGGATCGCGTAAACATACCGACTGTTGGGGTTTTCGGTTTGACTCCACAGCAGGTCGTCGGTGTGGGAAAGGTGCATATCTTCGGGCGGGTACGGATAACGATAAGTCGCTATCGCACCGCCGATCATGCCCGTATACAGGCTGCCCGGGGCGGTGGGGGATGTGCTTTTGGGTTGGCTGCTGGATACCCAGATCCGCGTTCCTTCGATAGCAGCCCCTTGCATCTTGATCACTCCCGGAAACAAGATCTCCGTCGCAACCGCTGTTCGGTTCTTGACAACCAACTTTCCGCTGGTGGGCTCCAAACGCCAACGGTGCAACCGAGCGTTGGTGTTGACGTTGGTGTATTCTCCTGACAAAAGCGACGGACTTTGCGCAGAAACCGCCATAAAGGCAAAAGAAAAGCGCACGCAACACGCCCCTGAGCAGCGTGTGTAAAGATTCACTTGGGGGATCACGTATTTGTATCCAAAGCCGTGGTATTCGTCTTTTGCGGCAACGTATCCGATGGCGTTGTTGTCACCTGTCTGCACACGCAAGATCCGCCGCAGATCAAAGACCCGAAAGCCCTTTGAAGTGTCCGCCACATAGAGATAATTTCCAAACCACGCCAGCCCTCCTGCGTGGATCTCGATCGGTCGATAGCTCGGCTTGCCGTTGCTCACCATCGGCTCGACCAACAAAGCGTGGCGATACGGCCACACCGCTGGATTGCTGCTGTCCACAATGCTCACCCGCACACCTTTGTTCACGGTGGTGCTGTTGTCTTCTTCGGGCTTGTGATACCAACTGGCGATCAATACGCTCTTTCCGTCCACTTTGCCTGCGCTGTTGGCCGAAGCACTCCCCGTCAGACCTTGGGGATACCAATACGCCACCGCATCGTCCCCACTCTCCCACGAATAGCCCCGCACAAGACAAGAAACACCGTTGATCGCGCTCACTTTGTTTCCCGAACGATTGAGATCTTGCAACACCGCAGACAACGCCACTTTTGCAACGCTCGGATGCGCCGCGATCTGATCGGCGATCTGCTCAGAAGACGACCATTGTTCGAGATCACGCAAACGAAACCCGCCCACAGGTTGAAACGAAACCACCCGCCCCGCCACAGGCTGCCCTGCGCCTCCCGTCTGATTGCATTCGCTCGGTGCGATCGGACACACCCACGATGGCGCGCCAACACACTTCCCCAGTTTTGGATCGCATGTCTCCATTCCGTTACAATCATCGCCATCATCACAAACCATCGGCTTTCCTGCGATGCACTGGCCCGTTCGATCCTCGCAACGTTCCACACCATTGCAAGCATTCCCATCGTCACACAAGTCCTTGCCATCGGCACTTCGACACGCTGCAAGGCGTTCGACTGTCGGCTCAGGCATCGGCTCCGCAGCCTCAGGAGAGTTTTTTTCTACAACCGAAACCTCGGAAGATCCCCCATCCTCCGAGGCTTCCAGCGGCGCGGCGTCTTGCGAGGCGCTTTCATCCGACACAACCCCCTCCTCCAAAGAACGATCCGCAAGTGCCCCCTCTGCGACGGAATCTTCCGTAGGCAGGGATTCTTTTTCTGCCGCATCATCGACATGATCGCTCGCAACAGGCTCGTTCGATGTATCTTCTTGCGATGGCGAGTTCTCCTGTGTAGCGACCGTATCTCGGCCCACACCATCCCCGATCACCACCAACTCGCCCGAAGATTCGTCCACCCCGACAGGCACGCAACGAAGCAAGCCCAAGCCCAACCAACCCAACAACCCAAGAATCAGCCAAGAACGCATCCCCACCATCGGCAACTCCCTTCTATCGATCAGCAAAGCCTAGCCCACCAGATACGTGGCCGTTCCCAAAGCGATCTCTTCGCCTTGCTCGTTGCGCAATTCCATCCGTGTGACGGCGATCTTTTTTCCGTGGCGGATGACTTTGGCGCGAGCAGTAAATTCGTTCCCATAACCCGGTCGCAAATAATCCACACGCATATCGATCGTCCCGATCTTGCTCATCTTCTCTTGGATCAACGATGGATCGCTTTGAAACACCCGATCGATCGCGTTGATCATCGCCACCAGCCCACCCGCCACATCCAACACCGTCGAAGTCACACCGCCATGCAAGATGCCTTTGAACGTATTCCCCACCAGTTCAGGCTTCATCGAAAAGCGCAAGACCACTTCTTCCGTCGATACTTCGTCCACCACGATCCCAACCAGCTTATTAAAAGGGATATGCTCGTTGAAATAATACATGATGGTTTCGATTAATTCTGCTCGCGTGATACTCATCGTTTCAATGCCCATCCACCCGTTTCAATACCCGTCCACACCGAAGGACAGACGTCGCTCCGCTCCACAAAAAGAACTAAGCGTTGCCATCAGGAGAGGGGTCACTCTTTTTTTTGCGGCGCGTCACGGCTGCTTTTTTGGCAGGTTCAGCAGAAAAGTCCCAGTAATCGGCAAAAATACCCGCAAGCAGATCTTCTTGCGTAGACATCGGCTTAGCAACGTCCGAAAGAAGATCCATCTGCTTCTTGAGTTGGTCTTGTTTCCATCGCAACGTTTCATCAAGAACCTCTTGCTTCTCTGCCACCCAAGCCAGCGCTTTTTGCAATTGCAATATTGTCTCTACTTCCACAATCATCGCTGAAATATCCACAGACGGAACATGAAGCGACGTCTTCTTTGAAGAAAGAGCCAAAAGAACATCTTTCGCTTTTTCTGTGTATCCTTCTCGAACGCGCTTCAATCGCTTTTTTTCTTGCTCTGTAAGATTGCGAATCGCAACACCTGAAAGATCCAACTTATCCTTCTCAATTTTCATCAAAAAACTCCTTCGTGAGGTTTCATATCACAAACCAGAGGCTTCATATCACAAACCAGAGGCTTCATATCACAAACCAGAGGCTTTATATCACAAACCAGAGGCTTTATATCACAAACCAGAGGCTTCATATCACAAACCAGAGGCTTCATATCACAAACCAGAGGCTTCATATCACAAACCAGAGGCTTCATATCACAAA
>CAUJFU010000102.1 GCA_963169055.1 Myxococcota bacterium | reverse complement strand
CAAGCACTCCCTCCAACATTCCACCAAGCGGTGACTTTCCACCTCCCAACAAGCCGCCTAACATCCCTCCAAGCGGCGACTTTCCAAGCACTCCCTCCAACATTCCACCAAGCGGTGACTTTCCGCCTCCCAGCAAACCGCCCAACATCCCGCCCAGCGGCCCTCCCAAAGCTCCCCCCAACAAACCACCCAATGGCGACTTTCCAAGCACCCCACCCAACAAGCCACCCAGCGGCGACTTTCCAAGCACCCCACCCAACAAGCCCTGCGCAGGATTCTGTCCCATCAATCCACCCAACAAACCGCCCAAACCTTTTCCTTGTGTCAATCCACCCAATAGTCCTCCGGCTTTTCCACCCAACAAACCGCCCAGCGCTTTTCCGATCCCACCCAGCGCGCCCCCCTGCGTCAACCCGCCCAAAGCCTTGCCGATCCCACCGAACAAACCTCCCGCCGCTCCCGCCCCTTTGGAAGCCGACTTCGCTGCCCCTGAGATCCCACCAAGCGCGCTGCTGACGCCTTTGCCAAGCCCACCCAACGCACCGCTGATCCCCTTCCCGAACGAGTTGGCGATCCCACCCAAACCTTTGCTCGCGCTGCTTTTGCTCGCGCTGCTTTTGCTCGCGCTGCTTGCGCCGCTCACACCGCCCCGACCTGCTGCGCCACTTGCACCACCGCGACCCGCGCTACCTGCACCACCAACGGCCATGATCGTCTCCTTTGTACCGCGCTTTGCACTCTCGCTTGCGCTTTTTGGATGAATGGATCGAATTCGAGAAGCCTATCGCCCCCTTTGTCTCTGTGATCTTCGACACATCTTCGACCGAGGTTGTGACTTTTTTCGCTCTTTGTGGTAGGCCTCAATTGGTTTGGGTGGTTTTTGTGGAAAGCCACACACCCCACAACCAAGGGCGCGGTCCCCTTACCTCCGTATCAGCGGGGTGAATAGACGTTTTTCAAATCAACAGCGCTGCCGCTTGATCTGCCGCGCACGCGGCTTTTTTGGTGGCTGCATCAGTTCGATAACAAATCACTCCACAGACCTGCACACAAAAGAGGTTTTTGATGACAACACCACCCTCCGCTATCCAAACACGTGTTCGCTGGATCGAAAAGACCACCTTTCTTGGGACAGATTCACGCGGCCATGGCGTCTTGATATCGAGCGCCGAAGACGAGCCGGGCGTGAGCGCGATGCAGATGCTTTTGCTCGGATTGGGAGCCTGTTCGATGTACGACGTGATCAACATCCTCCAGAAACAGCGCCAACCGCTCAAAGGGGCCGAGATCGCCGTCAACGGCGAACGCGGCGACGAACCTCCCCGCCCTTGGAAGCGCATCCATATGCAGTTCACTTTCACAGGCGAGGGACTCGACACCGAAAAGATCGAACGTGCCATCTCTTTAAGTATCGAGAAATACTGCGGTGTTCACGGAACCCTGCGCGAAAGTGCCGAGATTACACACGCCTTCACCGTTTTGCCCGAGTGATTTCAAGATGCTCTCGCACAAAGGGCCGAAGTGACGGGGGGATCACGACGCAAAAGCACTTTGACACCTGTTTGTTCTCGTGGTAAGCGAGCCTCTGAAATAGGGCGCGGGGCAGATGCCTCGTTGCGAGGCTAGAAACGGAGGCTCTGATGTACGCACGCACATCACAAGGTTTTTTCTCGTGTTTTTTGATTCGTGGGTGGTCTTTGTGGGCGGCTTGTTGCGGTTTGTTGTGGACATCGGGATGTCAAAAACAAGACACCCCATCCGCGACGGGGGCGGGATTGGGAAAAGCTGCTGGCGTGGTAAAGGTGTACACACACCGCCACTACCCAACAGACAAGGCGCTATTTGCGCGGTTTGAGAAGGAAACAGGCATCAGGGTGGAAGTGGTACAAAACGCAGCAGATGCGCTGATCAAACGGATCGAGTTGCAAGGAAAAAACACCGACGCTGATGTCTTGATTACGGTGGATGCGGGTCGTTTGGTTCGAGCGCAGCAAAAGGGGCTGTTGCAGCCGATTCGATCAAAGGTGCTTGAAGCGCAGATCCCGGCCCATTTGCGCGATCCGAAAGGGCATTGGTTTGGTTTGACGCGGCGAGCGCGGGTGATCGTGTACGCCAAAGATCGCGTGAAAGCTGCGGATCTGCCGACGTATGAATCGCTTGCAGAAGCCCGCTGGAAGGGCAAGATCCTGATCCGCTCATCAAACAACATCTACAATCAATCGTTGATGGCGTCGATCATCGCACATCACGGCAAAGAAAAAGCCCTTGCATGGGCCAAAGGCGTCGTCACGAATATGGCGCGAAACCCCAAAGGCAGCGATCGCGGCCAGATGAAGGCGATCGCAGGCGGAGAGGGAGATATCGCGGTGGTCAACACTTATTACATCGGTCTGATGCAGACCTCCAAGTCGGAAAAAGATCGCAAAGTGGCGTCGATGCTTGGTGTGATCTTCCCGAACCAAGGGGATCGCGGCGCGCATGTCAACATCAGCGGCGCAGGTGTGGTGCGTCACGCCCGAAACAAATCCCATGCCGTGCAATTTATCGAGTATCTATCGAGTCCCGCTGCACAACAGATGTTCGCTGAAGCCAATCACGAATACCCCGTCCATCCGAGTGTTCAGCCATCCAAGCTGGTATCGTCGTGGGGGGATTTTCGTGCAGACACGATCCACCTTTTTCAACTCGGCGACAAAAACAGCCAAGCTGTCGAAGTCTTTGATCAAGCAGGTTGGCGTTGAGCACCTTCGTTTCGTGGATGCGCGCACGTTTTCGTCGGCAAAGTCCGTGGGTTTGGGCCACAGCGTTGATCACGGGCTTGATCGCGTTGCCGTTGTTGTTTGTATTGAGCCGCTTGGTGGAAGGCGGAACAAGCGGGTTGTTTGGGGCGGTGTTTGGGCCGACGACACGAGGCTATTTGTGGAACACCTTACGCTTGTTTTTAGGAGTGGGGGTGTTGTGTTTTGTGTGGGGCGTGGGGACGGCGTGGTTGGTGACGCAGTATGAATTTCCGGGACGGCGGGGGTTGAGTGGCGCGTTGATCTTACCGTTGGTGATCCCGACGTATATCTTGGCGTATGCGTACGCAGGAGCGTTGGATGTGACGGGCCCGATCGAAGGTTTGTTGCGTGGGTGGTGGGGCGCACCCGTGGGTCGAGCGCGTCGGGTTCCCTTCGAGATCATGAGTTTGTGGGGGCTAACGCTGCTGCTTGCGCTGAACCTGTATCCGTATGTGTTGATGACGTGCCGTGCGGCTTTTGCGCGACAATCGGTGGGAGTTTGGGAGGTCGCAAAGAGCCTTGGGGTGGGGCCGTGGCGAACATTCTTCACGGTGATCTTGCCGATGACACGGCCCGCTTGGGTGGGTGGATTGACGCTTTGTATGTTAGAAGTGGTCAATGATTACGGAGCAGCCGAATATTACGGCGTGGATACTTTTGCGACAGCGATCTTTCGAGCATGGTTTGGTCGAGACGATGCGCCGTTGGCGATCCGAATGGCAGCGTTGTTGATGCTGTTGGTGTTGGTGTTGTTGGGTTTGGAGCGCTGGCAACGGGGCGAAGCGCGGTATCACGAGGGCAAAAGTGTTCGCCCGATGTTGCGACAACCGCTTCATGGCGGATGGGCGTGGATGGCGACGTTGTTTTGTGTTGTGCCGTTCTTTTTTGGGTTTGTGTTGCCTGTTTTGCAGCTTGGGTTGTGGACTTGGCAGACGGGAAGCAAGCACCTGAACGCGGGTTTTGGTCGGTTGTTGATGAATAGTGTCTGGGTGGCGGGGAGCGTTGCGTTTTGCGCGGTGGGCGTAGCGTTGTTGATCGCCTACACAGTACGGGTCTTTGAGGGGCCTTGGGTACAACGGATGGCACGCTTGGCGTTGGTGGGTTATTCGATCCCGGGGACGGTGATCGCGGTGGGAGTGATGGTTGTGGCCGCCCAAGTCGATCGGCTGTTGATGGACTGGCGCTGGACGCACCAAACGATACTCGGGGGTTCTTTTGGTTTGCTGCTTGCGGCCTTTGTCGTGCGCTTTCTGATGGTGGCGTACTCTCCGATCGAAACGGGCTTTCAAAAGAATGGCCGCAACCTCAACGAAGCCTCCCGCTTGCTCGGGCATCCTCCTTGGCGGACGTTGTGGCTTGTCGAACTTCCTTTGATGAAAAGTGCCTTGCTTGCGGCCTTTTTGTTGGTCTTTATTGACGCGCTCAAAGAGCTGCCCTTGACGTTGTTTTTGCGTTGGGGGAACTTTCAAACCCTATCGACCGAGATCTACAACTACGCAAAGCAGATGGAAGTCGCAGAAGAAGCCGGACTGTACGCGCTTTTTCTGGTGTCGGTGGGAATGATCCCCGTGTTTGTCTTGGAGAAGCTGCTCGGACATCAGGGGGAGCGATGAGCTTTTCTACGATGGATAGGGAGATCGATGTCTTTTTTTGAAGCGCAAGGCGTGACACGTCGGTACGCAGGGACAAGCGAAGACGCGATCCATGCGATCGATATCTCGTTGGATGCAGGGGATTCTTTGGTATTGGTGGGCGAAAGTGGCAGCGGAAAAACCACTTTTCTACGGTGTATCGCGGGGTTCGAGATCCCCGATCGCGGGACGATCCGTTGTCAAGACAGATGGTGGGTAAGTCCAACCGAATGGCTGCCCCCTGAAAAGCGCGGGATCGGTATGTTGTTTCAAGATTACGCGTTGTTTCCGCATCTACGAGTGGGAGCAAATATCGCGTTTGGGCTGCGGCATCTGACCCGCGCAGAGCAAGAACAAACGGTCGCACGAACGCTTGATCAAGTCCGATTGACGGGCTACGCAGAGCGCTATCCGCATCAATTGTCGGGAGGACAACAACAGCGGGTGGCGTTGGCGCGAGCGCTTGCGGCTCACCCACGCTTGTTGCTGCTCGATGAACCCTTTAGCAACCTCGACGAGATGGTTAAAGCCGAGATCCGCGAAGAGATATACGGCTTGTTGCGCACGCTTGGGATCGCGACGATCTCTGTCGTTCACGATAGCCGAGACGCTCTGCGTTGTGGAGATCAGATCGCCTTGTTACACCGAGGCCGCCTGCTCCAAGTCGCCTCCCCCCAAGATCTGTATCTCCGCCCTGCATCGTGTTATGCGGCCCGCTTTTTGGGACCCGCCAATCTTGTTCCTGCCGAGCGCAAAGCAGGCGCATATCATTGCGCTTTGGGTGTCCTCCCTGCCCCACACGATCCGCGACCTCCCGCCCAAGGATGGCTGTGCATCCGCCCCGAACACCTTTACATGGAGGCTGCAAAAACATCGGATGTTCCGTCTATTGCGATTTCTTGCATGATCCGTTCATGTCACTTTCTCGGACCCTACTGGGAGATCCATCTGAACCCACATCTCCTGCATCCCCAAACCACCCTTCTCAACGCCTCTTCACCTCCGACAAATCACTCCCGTCGTCTCGACACTTGCTCAAAAGACGCCTCCCTCCCTGCACAAGGCGTAGAGGCTTCATGGGTCGCCCATCTTCCGACCCATGCGCCACCCACGCCCCATACCACCGCCACCTTTTATGTATCTCCTCATCACCTCTGCTGGATCGAATAATACGAAATCCGAGTGATGTGTACACGAAGGAGAGTGCGTAGACGCCCGATTCTTGGGCAGCCACAGGGGGCTGCCCCTACACGTTGGCGACAGCATGGGCGGATTTTGTATCACCTCCACCCGCTCCTAGCTCTGTCTCTCTACAACAAACCAAGAAGTGAAAGCAGCCAACGCAAAGATTGAACCCCACCCAAGAGACTAGACAGAGCGATCAGGCCCAACAGTGAAACCGCCAAAACACGGTGACTATCGAGAAAGTGAGTGTATCCCTGTACACCGCGTTTAACGAACGTCGAGGTGCAATAGATCCCGCTGCGTGCGTCGAGATAGGCTTCTAACTCGGCAGCCCACGGCTCCAAAGTTCCGTATCGTTCGGCAGGATCACGGGCCATCGCTTTGGCGATCATAAAGCCCAACTCCCGAGGAACGCGGCCTTGCGCAGGATGCACCACCGACCACGCAGGCACAGGATCCGTTTGGGTGATCGCTCCAAGCAACGCTTCCAACGTTTCGCATGACTCAAAAGGATGGCGCAACGTCGTCAACTCATAAAACAACACACCCAAACTATAGATATCACTGCGTTGATCCATCGCATCGTGCTTGCCATACGCCTGTTCTGGCGACATATACGCAGGGGTTCCCACAAGAATGCCTTGTTGCGTCTCAAAAAGCCGTTGCTGCGGGATATCCAACGAAGGCAGCGGACCGTCAAGCGTTTGCACCAGAGTCTCCGCATCGCGTTTGAAAGGTTTGCTCAAGCCCCAATCCATCACCATCACCTCGCCATAAGCTCCGATACGGATATTGCCGGGCTTGAGATCACGGTGGATGATTTGTTTGTTGTGTGCAAAACGAACAGCCTCGACGATCTCTAGGAACATCCGCGCCCTTCGCTCGAAGGAATAGCGTTTGTGGTAGTCGGGATCGCCTTCGCGCAATTTGCCGATCAGGGTACTGAGATCTTCGCCTTGGACGTACTTCATCACGAAGTAGTACTGGCCATCGTCATCCATCCCGACGTCGTGGATGGGAACAATGTTGGGGTGGTGAACTACTCGGCTCTAAAGCGCCGAGCTTCGGATCAGAAGTGACCCTCATTTTTGACGGCTCACAGGTCGCAGCAAACGCCGAGATGATCGAACGTTTGTCTGAAGCAACCTCCCCGTCCAATGCGCTTGTTTTTGCAAACGAGCGCAACCCTGTTCCAGGGTAAAGA
>CAUJFU010000101.1 GCA_963169055.1 Myxococcota bacterium | reverse complement strand
GGCTTTTTTTGGCAACGACGTCACGCCGCTGCTTGTCTCTTTTTATTTCTCGGTGTTTTGATGCTGCCCTTCACCGCATACGCACAATCCCTCCCCACTCACCTGCTTTTTGTCGGAAACAGCTACACCTACGGCAACGATGCCCAAGCTCTCAACCAACAAACCATCGCCATGCTCCAAGAACTCCTTCCGCCACAAACCACCACCCACCAAGAACGCATCGCCTACGGCGGATATCTCTGGGAACAACACCTCGCTGACCTCCAAAACACCCAAACCATCAAGCCTTTGCGACAACTCCTCCTCGAAAGCCAAGATCCCCTTCACCGCTGGCAATGGGTCGTGTTCCAAGAACAAAGCCAGATCCCGGGTATCCCCGAAACCGACCCCTACGCCCAACGCAGCACCGCCGCCATCCAACAACTCGCTTCCACCGTACATACACGCAACGCACGCTCCATCTTGCTCATGACATGGGGACGACGCGATGGCGATACACAAAACAAAACCCTCTTCCCCGACTTTAAAACCATGCAAGCCCGCCTTCGCGACGGTTATCTTCGCTACCGCACCCGCGCCTCTACGCCCCAATACACCGTCTACATCGCTCCCGCTGGCATCGCATGGGAACACCTGTACGACGATCTCAAACGCAACGGCCAAGACCCTCTGCGACCTGAAAGCCTGTGGTATCGGCTCTATGATGCCGACGGTAGCCACCCCTCTCTGCTTGGAACTTTCCTCGCCGCTGCCACTCTCACCGCCGCACTCACGGGCCGCGATCCCCGCTCCCTCACCTACAACCCCACCCCCAACATCCCCGAAGCCGAACGCAAACAACTCCTCCAAGCCGCTTACCAAGCCGTCTTCCAAAATACCCTACCCATCCCCTTCCCTTGGGCCTCCACCTCCGAACCCAACCATGAATCCACCTCCGAATCCCCCCATGAATCCGAACCCACAGAACTCACTTCCGAACCCACTTCCCCCGATGCTTCGACTGAATCCACCCCCTCCGAATCCCCCCATGAATCCGCCACCACAGAAACCCCATCCGAAACGCCCCATGAATCCGCCACCACCGAACCCTCCATCGAGTCCGCCCCCCCCGAAAACACAACCGAATCCTCTATCGAACAGCCCCCCCAAGACGCCCTTCCTTCGGACACAAGCAGCACACCCCATGCCCAAGGCTGTTGCGCAGCCCATCCACCCGCTTCTCTCGATCTTCCGACCTTGCTCCTTTTGATCTTCGGACTCATCTTCTTTCTCCGCCGTTTTGCTCATGGCGTACCGATCCCACGATAACTCCCGATCATCCGTCGCTTCGTGTGTCTCACGATAACTCCCAAACATCCGCCGTTTCGTGTGTCTCACGATAACTCCCAAGCATCCGCCGTTTCGTGCATCACCGCCATCGGCTCGGACGCTCCGCACCAACCCCACCGCATCGGAGAAAAGAACCGCCATGTTCTTCTTTGCAAACAAAAAAACCAAACTCCCTGATCCAGCAAGCGCACTCCCGGGTAGAACCCAAGCGATCCCAACTTCCACCACCCACTTTGTTCTACAAACGCCGATCAAACCGCCGTTTCCGACACATCTACAACAAGCGCTCTTTGGAATGGGTTGCTTTTGGGGAGCCGAACGCAAGTTCTGGACGCAACAAGGCATCCACACCACCGCTGTCGGATACGCCGCAGGGATCACACCCAACCCCACTTACCACGAGGTCTGCTCTGGAATGACGGGGCACAATGAAGTCGTTCTCGTTGTCTTCGATCCGCTCACGATCTCTTATGAAGCGCTTTTGCGGATCTTTTGGGAGTCCCACGATCCCACCCAAGGTATGCGCCAAGGCAACGATTCCGGCACACAATACCGTTCTGGGATCTACACCTTCGACAACGACCAACACCAACAAGCCTCCATCACACGCGATGCCTATCAACCTCGTCTTCTCGCCGCTGGCTTCGGCACGATCACCACGGAGATCTTGCCGGCCCCCACCTTCTACTACGCCGAAGAATACCACCAACAGTACCTCGCCAAAGTTCCCGATGGGTACTGTGGACTCGGTGGAACGGGGGTCTCTTGCCCTATTGGCCTTCTCCCTGCTTAAAGCTTCTTCTATTGCCTCGATGGTATGGGAGATATCGCGTGTCTCTTGCCTTGGAGGATTTCTCCACGCCCGAGGCTTGCATCTAAGCGTCCATCGCCCTACTCTCCTTCGCGCTCATCCCCTTTTTACCGCGCAGATCCCTCTGATCTTGCGCTCACAGGAGCCGAGACCATGTTGTTTGCAACAGGCACTTTCCTTTCGATGCTCTTTGATTTCCTCCCCAAACTCTTTGGCCCGATCCTTGGCGTTTTGGCCGGTTGGTACTGGGGCCAATGGCAAGCCAATGCTTCTTGGAAGAAAAAAGAATTCAAAACCGTCCTTTTGCTCGGACTCAACCAGATCCAACGCCTTGATCCCCAAGCTTCCGAACAAAAATACGCCGCATCTCTCAAACTACGCACGCTCTTCGAACGCAAGATCGAAAGCATCTTCCCCAACAAAGCCATGCTCGATCTCGTCACCCAAGGCATCGAAAAAACCACCGAACAAGATCCGCTCATCCGCTTTCCCAAAGAAGACGGGTGGTTCGTCCTCAATCGCGTCCTCAACGAGATCGCCGAGCAATTCGCCACGGGCACACTCAAGCGCGATATGGGCCTCCCCGTCCACAACCAAGCCTATCTTTTCTGCTTGACCTTTGAACGTGACGGCAAAATGCACCAATTCAAACCCCGCGTCTTGATGATCCAAAAACAAGAACTCCTTAATTTCCCCGACAACGGAGCTATTTTACTCGAAAGTCCCAACCACGAAGTCCGTGTCCGTACTCTTCGCCAACTCAAAAAAGAATATCAAAGCAATCCTCATCTCTTTATGGAACTTGAGATCTCCCTCTGATATCCACCAACATCCGCCCGCAACCACCAAAGCGCCCCTCGAAATAGCCCTCGGAGCTTCGCAGACAAATGACCCAACCTTCTCCCCTACCCCCAAAGACCGAAGAGCCTCTGTCATCGCCCCAAAACGCAACCCCTTCGTCGGAAACCAGCGAACCTCTTGCATCATCCCGCAAGATCCGCGTGATCCACCACCCCCATCACGCCCAAAAACGCCAAACCCACACCTTTTACCCCACCATCTCTCCCCAAGAATCCGAAGACTCGCACCTTACATCCGAAGAACGCCGTATCCTCGAATCCTCCGACCTTACCACCCAATTTCGGATCGCCACCGAGATGTTGCGTTCCGGTCGATTCTTTCGATGTATCGAGGCTTTTGATTTCATCCAACAAAAACACCCCGAGCAAGCCGCCCACACACAAGCCCAAATCGGCGCGGCTCACTTTTTCCTCCACCACTACGAAAAAGCCATCCACCACTACGAAAAAGCCCTTGCATTCGGTGCTAACGCAACGATGATGCACGCCAACATCCTCGAAGCCCGCACCGCACAACAACCCCACAACCATCTACTCTTCAATAAATAAAGAAATCGGGTAAGCCACAACTATGCAGAAAGAAGCCCCAACAAGTTGGAATGTATCGTCGTCACGCGGTTTGTGCTTGGCGGCCTATGTCGTAGCGCTCGGAGCCGCGTGGCTGACGGTCTCCCTTGTCCCCACACAAAGCAGCCTATGGAAAGCGATCTGGGCGGATGTTGTCGCAACATGCGTCATCTTTGCATCAAGCCTCTGGACCCGAAATTCGAGTATGTACGACCCTTATTGGAGCGTGGCCCCTGTGCCGATCGCGATCTATTGGTATCTTGTCCATGCGCCCGTAGCATCCGATCAATGGCGTGCGTTGCTTGTGCTGGCGGGGGTAGCGTTTTGGTCGGTGCGCCTAACGCTCAACTGGCTGACTAGTTGGAAAGGGCTTGGACACGAAGATTGGCGTTATCGCCAGATCCGAGAACAGACGGGGCCGTTGTGGTGGTTGGTGAGTTTTCTCGGAATCCACATGTTTCCAACCGTGATCGTGCTTTTCGGTTGTCTGCCGATCTGGGCGGTGATGACAGCCCGAGGGCGAGCCTTGGGCTGGCTTGACGTTGCAGCGGCCTTGGTCACGATCAGCGCGGTGGTGATCGAGATGCTCGCGGACTTACAACTACGGCACTTTATGCGCGATCGCAAGCCCGAAGAGATGATGCGTCGGGGCCTTTGGGCCTATTCTCGCCATCCCAACTACTTTGGAGAGATCCTCTTTTGGTGCGGATTGTATCTATTTGGAATCGCGGCCAATCCCGCGCTCGTGTGGATCGCTATCGGTCCCCTCTCGATGATCTTGCTCTTTCTCTTCGTCTCGATCCCCTTGATGGAGAAAAAGATCCTCAAAACCAGACCGCAGTATCGGCAACTTCAACAAGAGATATCGATGCTTCTCCCCTTGCCACCGAGATATCCTTCACCTCCTCGCTGATTCCCCAAACATCTTGCAGATATCGTATAAGTCCTATCCAATCCAAAAATCACCGAGAAAAAGTAGGTATCCCCTCCGCATCGACGAGCCACGAACCGAAAAAGCGCGCCATCTCGTTGGCCGCTGTGGGATGCTCAAACAAAGCGAAGTGACCGTCCCCCTTGTCATTTTCGTATTGAACAACAATACCTGTGAGCTTACGCCCCGCGATATCGAGATTGCCACGTACAGGCGCATCCACCGAAGCATCCGAGACTCCACGAGGGATCTTTCCGAGAACAGGCGTGACGTGCGCTACGCCCAAGACGTACGCGAGTGCGTCCATCGTGGGCGGCGGCGTAAAAGTGTCGCGGATGCCGTAGATTTGCAGGAGATGCTTGGCGCTTTCTTTGGTGGTGGCGCGTTTGATGATCAGATGCGCGGTATTCAGTCCGTCCGCCCTTTCATAATACATCTGTAAGAGATTCAAGATCGGATGATGGCGATTGAGATCATTGTCCTTCAAGACAAGCCGCATCGCTCCTGCGACGTTCACGGGCTTGGTCTTGTTTAAGAGCGATTGCACGAGATAACCGCCTGCCCCGCTCAAAGCTGCGATCTTTACATTCGGTTCGTGCGCCAAAAACAACGGAGCGATCACCCCTCCTTGCGAATGGCCCAAGTAGCCCAACTGTTCGGGCGCGAAAGACACTTCTTCTGCTGTGGGAGACGTTGCCTTTTCCCATCTGAGCGTTTCAAGCAAACGCACCAACGTAAAATGATCCGCCGCCGCTTGGACAGGGTTTTCACGCGAAGCTTGGGGGTTTTCGATATTAAAAAACAACAACTGCGATTCGAGCTTGGAACCACCGCGCCGCCCACCGTGCAATACTTGATCGATTCCGAGCGTCACAAAATGCACCGTCTTCTCGATCAGCTTTTCTCTGCGCAAGATCACATCGACTTTAGAAAGATGTTCTACGCTTTTGTCCGTAAGATGTGAGCGAAAATTCCCGCCCGTCCCATGCGCATAAAGGATCACAGGCCATCCGCCCGCAGGCATCGGTTGTTTGGGGATCGTAAGAGAGAGGCAAACATCCTCTGTTCGTGCGATCTTTGGCGTACCATCGGCCTCATAAGATATCTGCCCACCCGTCTTTTCGTACGGGGCTTGGCCTTGTTGAAAGATTGGCAGCGTCACCCGCGCATGGATCTCGTGATAAAGCGGCGACGGCGTACCACAAGCCCGCGATGGATCCTCCGAGTCCGCGCAAGGCGAAGTCTTCTTGCCATCGCACAACGTCACGTCCTTGAGCGCAGGAACGGGTTGCTTGCGGGCAACCTCTCGGAACTTGCCAAGGTGTTCGTCGGGATCTTGGGTGGTAAAAACAGCGGCCCCCACAACATCCGCACGAGCAGGGTATTTTTTCTCGCTCTCATTTTTCTTGAGATAGTCTCGGAGTTTTTGATAACGGGGATGTGCTTTTGCGAGATCGGGATCGACGGGGGCTTCGTCTTGGAGCATCGCTTTGAAATCTTCGTCGGCTTCGATCGCTTGGTTGTCTTGGCTTTTGATCCCGCGCATGATCAAAACAGCAAAAGTCTTCCCGTGCGCAAGCGTCCCATTGAAGGGGCGGATCGCAAGAAAGTTATCGCAGATATACTTTCCACGCCCGGGCGAAGAAGTGATATCAACGCCCTGCTGTGCGCCATCTTCGAGATCGACATAGATGACTGTCGAAGCGTTTCCGCCCAAAGTCAGCGAGTCAAACAACAAAGGCTTGCTCAAACGCATCAAGACCACTTGGTTCACGCCAAACCCTTTGATCTCCGACTCGATGGCGCGAAAGTGCCGTTGCACCAAGCCTTCGGGATCGTCCTTGTCAGGTGCGGCATGACCGCTGAGATCGACGGTTCCATTGTCACGACGGCGGATATCATTGGGGAATGGCAAACGATAAAACTCCGAAACGGGCTTTCCACTGCGCGGGACTTCAAAAAAGATCCGAAACGGTCCTTTGACATCGCTCGGATTTTCGCATGAAACCCCCGAAAAAGGAGTAAAGATCTCGCACTTCCCACGCAGACCACACAACAGGCCGACCGAACAATCCAACGCGGCACGGCAAGCATCCCCCAACATCGCAGTCCCGGGATCGCCTTTTTTCGCACAAGCCGTCCCTGCGCCGTCTTGGCGGGTTGCACACAACAAACCCGCTTTGCAGTCGTTGTGGCCCGCACAAGCACCACCCACATCGTTGCTCCCGCCCTCTGCGCAAACGCCCGTCTTTCCGCAAGTGAGACCAAACATACAATCATCTGGGCGGGTACAAGCTTCTCCTGTGGCAGCCGTTCCCGAAGTGCCTGTTTTGGCGCACAGACCACTTGATGCGCAGCGCAGACCTTTTTCGCAATCCTCAAACTTCGCGCAACCGAGTCCTTCTTGACCTTTTTTCTTACAAAGTGCTTCTGTTGGATGACAAGATAACCCTGATTGACAATCCTCTGCGCCTTTGCAGGGCTGGTCGGTATCTTGCGTTCCTGCACCGCCTTTGGTGACGCATCGATTTTTTGCGCTACAAACCAGCGGCGCTTTGCAATAGATCGTCGCGCCACATTCGCCACCTTCGTTGATCGGTGTGATGCAGCGCGCTTCGGCGCAGACTTGGCCGTTCGCACAATCCGTCGAAGAAGCGCAGGCTTGGCCCGTATCGTTGACGCAACGCCCCAAGGTGCATCGCAACGGCGATGGACAATCTTTTTGATCTTGGCAGGGTTTGCCTTCACCGTTTCCGCTCGAACACACGCGCTCCAAGCAACGCAGGCCCACCTCGCATTCGCTGTCAAATCCGCATGGGCCACCTTGTTTAGACACCACTTTGCCACAGTTTCCCGCCATCAATAGATGAACCCACACGATCCCCAAAACCATCCACGCCAACCTCGCGATCCCCCACACAACACCTCGACCCAACCGCTGCTTTCTCACACAACACCTCCCAATCCATCCTCATGCACCAAGCCGACAGAGTAGAAAAAACAGCCTACCCCGCACTCTCCCCCAAACACCACACCCCGCTCTCCCCATTTTGTCAACAAGCCAATTTTTGGCGTCAGCGATGAAGAACTTGTGCGAGTTCAGCACGATACTTTTCAGAGATCGGATGACGCATCCCCAACACGCCGAAGACTTCAACCATGCCTTGTCGCGCTTCTTCGCCCGGGCCGCTTCGCTGTTTTTCGACGACCAAAAGGAAGAGAGCCAAGGCTTCTTCGTACTTTCCGCTTGCTGCGAGCGCTTTTGCGAGGCGTACTTGGGCTTCGGGATCATCGGAATGTTGGGCGACATCGCGTCTTGCGGCCTCCAATCCCCCGCTGCGCTGCGCGTCGATCTGCAACCGCAACGCCGATATCTCCTTCAAAACCCCATCACATCTTTCCAACAAGTCCGCTCCTCGGTGCTTCTACCAAAAGCGCCGCAACGAAGACCACGTCGACCAAGCGTTCAAACGGCCATAGAGCCACAACGTCTCTGCGACGGTGCGCACATCCAACGAAGTCAACAAAGCATTTAACAACGCATTCGATAATTCCAAGGGCCGCCAACCTCGCCGATACTCGAGCACCCAGACATGATCGGGGACTTCGACCAAAGCTGTTGTGTAAGCCTTCATCGACGCAAGCTCGCGGCTGCGATACCGCTCGCGCACAAAGTGATCCGCGTGGGCATACCACAACTCCCCATCCAACACCGTTTCATACGAATGCGAAGGACGCCATCCCACCGACCCCCGCGACCCGATCGCTGTTCCCCACAACATCAGATGTTCCGTAGGCGACGCATACAGCGGGCAGATCTGCACCTGCATCCCTGCGTTGTACCGAAACAACCACCCCATCTTGGTTTTGATCTGCTTTGGGTAGACCGTATCGATCTTGTCCAACAACCGCCGAAACAACCGCCGATAATAGTCGTCGTCGTAGCCCAACTGCAAACGCTCCGTTGCCAAGGCTCCCTCTAATCCGACACTTCCGCGTGTTTCCTCCAACGCCTCTAGCGCCAACGCATGCAAGCGCACAGGATCAAACACCTCATCCGCCATCCTCTCGATCCTCCCTATCTTTTCGCGAACACACCGACACATCTAGCATTTTCTAACGAGAAGCAGCCACACATACAGCCTCACGAGCCACCACACAAACAGCCACGTCGCCGATACGAATCCCGCCACGTCACCTCGACAAGCCTCACCACATCACCTCGACAAGCCTCACCACGTCACCTCGACAAGCCTCACCTCGTCGCCTCGACAAACCTCTTGCACACAGCGATCTGTGTCTTTTGCACCTTGTAGATAGCCCACACCGCCAAACCAAACAAGCACTCCCTCACCTCGCAACCCTCTTCGCAACGAACAAGCCGCACTTCATCTTGATGCCCAAGCGAAGCTTCTCGCATGATTCCAGCACGCAACGCTCCAACACGCCCCACCCATCACTTCGGCGCTTGCTTTTGCACACACCGTTGACAACGACGCCAAAGAAAATACATTGCGTACATACATCTCACACATCCAAAGGAATCCTCATGCCACAACTTCATTTCTACGTCCCAGAGCAAATCGCGGAACGCATTCGCGAAAAAGCTGAAGCTTCTGGCTTAACGCTCTCCAAATACCTTTCAAAGCTGGTGTGCAAAGAGTTCGAGCGAGATTGGCCGCAAGATTATTTCAAACGGGTGCTGGGTGGTTGGCAAGGGGAACCCCTCGAACGTGCGGAGCAAGGTATGCCGGAAGAAAGGGAGTTACTGTAGTGTATTTGCTTGATACGAACGCTTGTATTCGATTGCTCAACGGCGATTCGCCAAGCCTCGCGGCACGTTTCCAAAAGCACCTTCCTTCGGAAATCCACCTCTGCTCCATCGTCAAAGCGGAACTGTATTACGGGGCGCGAAAAAGTTCACGCGTTGCTCAAAACCTACAACTGCTCGGGCTTTTCTTTGCTCCGCTTGCTTGCCTACCTTTTGACGACGCTTCGGCTGAGACGTACGGAAATCTACGCGCAGAGCAAGAAAAAACAGGACGTATCCTCGGACCCAACGACTTGATGATCGCAGCCATCGCCAAGACGCACGATTTTACGCTCGTCACAAACAACGTCCGCGAGTTCTCTCTTGTCGTCGGGCTACGTGTCGAAGACTGGCAAACGCCGTCGCGTTCTTAGGCTCTTGTGGATGTCCCCGCCCGCCTGTTGTGATGGACTCGCCACGAAACGCTGGGGACTTCATCTTGACGCACCAAGCGGCATCTGTTAGCGTAGCGCTGGAGTTGGGCGTATGCTGTTCTATCTAGCTGTTCTATCTATTCTTTTCGCCAAACGACCATCGCCCCTGCTATCCACCCTTGCCTCTCCCCGACCGAGAAAGTGCGCGTGTATGAACGATTCACTTGAGCAACACATCCGTTCACAAGGCATCCTGTTTGGAAAATACCGATTGCTCGCCAAGTTGGCCCAAGGCGGGATGGCAGAACTCTTCTTGGCCCAACAAGAGGGCCTCGCTGGATTCAGTAAAAAAGTCGCCATCAAGTGCATCCTCCCGCATTTTGCGCAAAAAGAAGACTTCATCACTATGTTTCTTGATGAAGCCCGCATCGCCGCGCACCTCAACCATCCCAACGTCGTCCAAATCCTCGATATCGGCGAAGTCAACGGCGTGTATTACATGGCGATGGAGTATATTCCCGGTCAAAATATCAAAGAAGTCCATAAAAAACTCTACACCCACCCCCAATACAAAACCCGCCCTCCTTACGAATTAGTCGCATCCATCTTTGCCCAAGCCTGCGCAGGACTCGACCACGTCCACAACAGCAAAGATCAATACAATCAGCCACTTCACCTTGTCCACCGCGATATCAGCCCCAACAACCTGCTGCTTTCTTACGATGGTGTTCTAAAAATTGTGGACTTCGGCGTCGCCAAAGCCCGTTCCCAAGAATACGAAACCGAAGTTGGTGTCCTCAAAGGTCGCCTCAGTTATATGTCCCCCGAACAACTCTCCGCGCAGCCGATCGATGGCCGCTCTGACCTGTTCGCCCTTGGCATCGTCCTTTACGAAGTGACCACACACAAACGCCTTTTCCGCCGACGCAGCGAAGCCGAAACCATCCAAGCCTTGCTCACCAATCCCATCCCCCCACCCACCCGCATCATCGAAGGCTATCCCAAAGCTCTAGAAGACATCGTCTTACGCACTCTTCGACGAAAGCCTGAAGAACGCTACCAAGATGCCGCTGAAATGCGCCACGCGCTTGAAGAATACATCGCATCCACAGGACGAATGTACGGCGGACGACAAGCCGCTTCGATACTCGAAGAACTTTTCCCTGACGAGCTGCAAAAAGAAAAAGCCGGTCGCTACGACCATTATGTCAATCAACAAGATCTGCTCAATCTTTCTCGCGGAAGTTACCGCGTGATCCGCAGCCATGATCACAGCATGGCCTCGATCCAGATCACTCCCCCCGATGCAGCCACCCATCAAACGGGCGCATGGCAAGGCCACCCATCGCAAATCCTCTACAATCCGGGAACTCCACAACCTTCGCCTTACCAAGTTCCCTCGGGAACCTATTCCGGGGTACAACGCAGCACCCGCCCTCCCGAAGAAGATCTCCCTTACGTCGAACAGGTGGAACAATTCCACCAGCCCGTCCCCACACCAAAAGCCCCCGCCCCACAAGAAGACGCCACCATCATCGCACCACCCTCTCACGAACGCCTTGATGCCGCCCCTAGCGCACAAGCCAACCTCGGCTACGAAGATCCCACATCGATCTCTTCACCCACGATCAAAGACCCCAAAGACTTCGCAGAATCCGCCTCAAACAAACGCCACGGCGCACAAACCAGTTCGTATGGGGCGCGACCCACCGTCTCCAAACCACCCTCCAAACCCCTCGAACGCGAAAGCTTCGAGTCCATCGAAGTACAAGAAGACCTTTCGCACGAAACATCCTCTTATGAAGCACACGCAACCCCTGTTCTTGCTGTCACCTTCCAAGAAGAACCACCCAAACGCAAACGCAGTTCTTTTCCAATCTTTCTTCTTTTTCTGAGCTTGGGTGTCATCGCGGGTAGCTTTTTGGTATGGAAATTATTCCTCTCTCCCCCACAAACACAAGGCCCGACCCTCGCCCAAAGCGAACCCACCGAAGCCGACGCAGCGGATTCTTCACCCATCCAGATCCAAGCCCCCGATGAGGCTCCCACCACGCCCCCCGTACAAACAGGACTCCAACCCTCCGATACTCCGCCCACACCACCCACACAACAGCCCAATACGATCACTCTCACCGATCGGCCTCAACCGCCCACCGTTCCAACCGATCGCCCCATCGCCACAAACACAAGGCCCCAACCACCCATCATCCCTGTCGATCGGCCCATCGTCGCGAAGGTACGGCCTCGCCCACGCCCCCAACGCGCCAGCGGCAAGCCCCTGCCTTGGTCGAGTGTGCGCATTGAACGCAAAGCACAAATCAACGTGTACCAGCGCACCGATGGCGAGCGCCAATACACCTCCGCTCACCCCGCATTGTGCCGAAAGATCGAGCGCGAAGCCGCACGCTTGCTTGGGAAAAAGTACGATATCTCAGGCGTGACCAAACCTTGGCAAGCCTTTGTCAAAAACAAGTTCGCCAAAGGCCGCAAATCCAAATACTCCTTTTATCCCCGCGCAGTCGTGTACATCATCTACACCGACACCCTCAAAGGCCGCTCCAAAGGCGATATCGCGCTAAAACTTGCAAAATACCAAAACACTTACGCTTTTCGCCGCTACAAAGACAAATAATCACCCCGCCGAAGACACCGTCTCACCCCGCCGAATTCAGAAAATAACCATCAAACTTTTTCTGCAAAAAGGTAAAAAATCCACGAGCCGAAGGTTGGGGTTCTTCAAATCTCCATTCGACTACTTGTGATCCATCAGCGCCCATTCTTCCACGAATCAAAGCGACGCCGTTTCCATCGGCGTAGGTCATCAAAAAGAGCAGATCTGCAAGCCGAGCTTCTTGCGTGGCAAGGTGGGGCTGTGCGCTCCATGCGTCTTCTTGGGCTTTGTAAAGTTCTTCGAGGTAGCCTTCAGGCCAAAAGGTTTCAGGAAGCATCCATTGTTCGGCAGGAAAAAGCATATCGTGCCCACCAAAGAACTGCATATCAAGGGCGAATTCTTCGATATCTGCGACACCAAAACCGTTGTGTATCTGTGCGAAAACAGCCATTTCAGGCGGAAGTGTCCAACCTGCCGCAAGAGCAGACTCGGGCAGATGTGGCTCGGGTTCAGGCTCTGCACCGACAAAACAGCGCGTGGGATCGCCCAGATCGTACACCAACCACCAACGCCCACTAAAAGACACCACCAAGATATCCACACAAGCCCCAAGCAGATATTGCACAAACCCGCCCATCTCCGACCCGACAGGAGCAAAGTTTTGTTCGATCACTTGTTGCGGGGTGTAGCCTTGCGCCCAGTACCACGGGCAATCTTCAGGCAGTTCTTTCAGTTCGCGACATTGTAAGCCATTTTCCGACTGCAATGCGATATCGAGGATCGCGGGCATCAAACGACGTTGTGGGTGCATCTCCCCTCCTTGTTTCGGGTGTGATTCCAACGAAAAGCCGTTGTATTCTACGCCGATCTCAAAGGCAACACAACCAAAAGATCCCCCTCAACGCCCTACCCCAGAGCCTTTCACCCCAGAGCCTTTCACATCAGAGCTTTTCGCATCAGAACTTTTCACATCATAGCTTTCCACAACAGAACCACCCACACCAGAGCCTTCGACAACAGAGCCACCCACACCAGAGACAGACAGGCGTGGTTGACGATCGGCGATCCAGCAAGAGGGGTGAGGCCGCATCCCGATGTGCGGATAGTAGGTCTCGGCTTGTGGGGCTGCGAGCAAGATCAGCGAAGTATGAAGCCCTGCGGCTTCGTGGGTTTTGCGGATCAACACGCGACCGATGCCTTTTCCTTGGTGGGCCTGATCCACCGCAAGATCCGACAAATACGTGCAATAGCTAAAGTCAGATATCGCACGCGATACCCCGATCAATGGTCCGCCCAAACGGGCTGTCACGATCACATCGGCGTGTCGGAGCATTGTCGCGATCAATTCGCGATCCGAAACAGGGCGACGCAACGCAAGTGTCGATCGATGTAGGATATCCACAAATGCCTCGACGCTAAGATCGGGTTCGATTGCAAAGACAACCTCTTGCACATCCACCTCCTACGGCTCCTTTGACCCACCAAGGAACCGCAACAAATACAACGGCCCGCGCATCAGCCTTCTACCGTCTCTTCAACCAGCCAAGGCAACGTATCCAACGACGCGCCTTCTCGGTGCAGATGAAAAAGATAGTACGGATAGACTTGACGCCGCGAAGACAACGGCAACGTGCGAAGCATCTGCGCCATCTGTGGGGCGCGAGGAAAGGGCAAAGATCGGCCTTGCAGGTGCGCTTCGACCAACGAACACGCATACAAGGCCCCTTCCGAAAGAAAGCTGCAACCAAACAAACGCCCCAAAAGCTCTCGCGCAGGATAGATCCGACACGCCCCATCCCCCCCAAGATACGGGCAATCAAAACGCAAGCTGCGTGCGATCTCGAAGGCATCGCGTTTTTGGTGGGATGCCTCTTCGAGCGAATCGATCAGCGCTTTGTGTTCGTGATACAGCGCGATGCCCTGCGCCACGATCTCTTCCAGCGCCTCTTCCTCAAGATGCGTCTGCGCCCAATGCCAGCCATACAAGAACTCGATCGGCGTCAAGAAGACACTTTGTCGACAACACGCCGAACATCCCCGATGGCAGGGCAGATCCAACCCCTTTGAAACTGCCGATAACACGCCGTCCACACTGCGGTATAACGCTTCGATCTCCGAAAAAGACGAACGCAAGGCGGTTTCACTCAGGCCCGAGCAAGCCACCAGATCAAGGCGTCGCACAGGCCGAAAAGGATCGGAGGGTGTGTCTTGTAGGCGGGGAATCGGCCTCAAGCGATTTTTCCTTCTTCAAGAACATTGATCAGCTTACATTCACCGATCACTTGGTTGCCTTCCATCAGTTGAAACGTGCCCTCCGGCAAGATCGCCACAGATACACGCAAGGCGATATCGCACTGGAAGGAATCGCCCGGCATCACCATCTCGCGATCGAGCCATGTGATCTTTCCAACCGTCCGCTGATCGCCGACTCGGACAAGAGGTTCAAATTGAACATGAAACGGCGTGTGTCGCCCGCCTTCGTGGGCATACAGCAAACGCCCTGTTGCTCGCATCCGCAGCGCCAACACAGGCTCTTTTTCTGCGGCTTCCTCATAAGGCGGCGCAGGCAAGGCTTGTTTGGGATCAGGTCGCTGTGGCAGCGGATAATCGAGGATCTGCATCAAGAGATCCACCCGCGAAGGCTGCGTCAACATCGGGATCAAGTTGGGCAGCGAGTAGTAGTCTCCGTTGAATCGATAGACATCCATCGCGATCCCCGCACGCTCACAGCGGCTCTCCAATAATTCCCGATCCGAGCCGACTTTGACCATCACAAGCGTTGGATAGATATCCAGCTCCTTTTGGTAAGCCTGCAATTCTTCCACAAAATAGGGAGAAGCATTCTCTTCGCCGTCCGTCACCAAGATGATCTGTTCAACGCGCTGTTGTTTGCGCCGCATCCATTGAATCGGCGAGCCGATCGAAGTTCGCCCGCCTGCTCGGATGCCGTGAAAGGCTTTTTGCCAGTCTGCGAGCGAATCGCTTTCAGGCGACTTGATCGGATAAGGCATCGTGTCGAACGCATACGCCAACAAACCACGCGAACACAAAAGCCCGATCATCGAGCCGATCCGCTGTCCAACCTCCAACGCCATCTCCATCGACGCCGATTTATCGATCAACAACGCTGTCGATCGATCGATCGTACCTTTGCTTAACAAACGCTCCTCGGTCACTTCTTGGAGGCGTTCTTTGATATCCGTCAGCGTGATGCCACGTTCCCGCTCAAGATCCATCGAATCGAGCTTTTCGAGGGCTTTTTGCGCCTTCATCGTCGAGACGCGTTTGCTGGTTTGGGCTTTGCCTAGTTTCTTCTGCACCAACGCCGCAATGCTCGGATCATCAAGCAGTTTGCGACGGCGCAACGAGCCAAGGCTATTGATCACTTCTTGCGCGCTCATCACCCGCAACAAGGCCGGAACCACACGCGGAAACTCCCGACGACTCAACAACGAAACTGCGATGCGGTAAGGAATACGGTACTTTTCGATGATCTCTGCTTTTTTGGACGCCGAACCCGACTTGGCAAGCTGGCGGATCTGGCCCGGCAAGCTCTCCATCGGTGGCTCGTTGTCAAACAAAAGCTGTTGTGCAAGCGACGAAGGCTTGATCCGCAACCCCGCATACAAGCGCTTGAGTGCGTGCCGCTGCCCCACGATCGTCCGTTCAAAAGAGGCCCGTTGCGACTCCAGCGCCCGCAAATACCGTGCGATCTCTGTTCGCATCGAACGTGGAATATTTCGCCCCAATCCGATACGCTGTTCTGACAAAGCTTTTAACTCTTCAGGAGAAAAATCTTTGGCCCATTCTTCTTCAAAAACTTCAGGATGACGGATCACTTGGCCCTTGATCATATCGATCAATCGGGCCACTTGGTAAGGAGGCAACGTCCACAGCATACCCAAGCCAGCATCGCGATGGCCTGTAAACTCACTAAGGCACAACGTCGCAACAAAAAGCTCCTTGTGATCGCGGACTTCGCCATGCTCTTGATACCATGCCGCAAGGTGCGCATAAAACAGCGGATCACCTTCACACAGCTTTTGATGCAGCTCCCACAACGGCATCAATTCGCGGTGAGGTGTCGTCAACAAGCTGTTCAACATCCCCAAACGTCGGTCTTCTTCGCGAAGTTCTGTCATCCCTCTCTCCTTTCGATTCTCGACAATCCTAAAAATTACGCAGCTCGACAATCCTAAAAATTACGCAGAGCGCAAGATCACGATGCGACCTTCGCAGTTGAGTACTTGTGTGCCGTTGGTCAGCTCGCGCAAAGGTTCGGGCCAATGGCGATGTCCACAGCACACCAACGTGGCGGCCCCACATTCCAGAGCCTCGCGCACAGCAACACGCCCCGGGAAGCATTCGGACGGAAAGTCTGGAGGTTCGTGCAAGATCAAGATATCGGGGCGTTGCGACAAAAGTCGCGTCAAGCAAGCCAGATAATCGGTGGCTTCGCGGCAATTGGGCTTCTCTGGACGCCCGATTACACCCGAGATGCCCGCAAGATGCAAGCCATCCACTTTGGAAGAATGGCCGTCGAAAAGGAAGATCCCGCGCTTGTGCTGAAATGCTTGCATCTCTGTGCGGCGAGAACCGATCTGATCGTGGTTTCCCAACACGCCGGCCACCCATCGAAAACGGCGTTGGAAGGCCGACCAAACCTCGCGTACATCGCCCAAGCCACCGCGTTTTGTAGGCAAAGAAAAGAGATCACCGCCCAAGATTACACCCACACGCGCCGCCAAACACGTCTCAAGATACAACCCCAAAAACAATTCCAACCAAGCGGGAACCGAAAGCCCCATCAATGCGCCATCGATCTGGCCTTGGAGATCGGAGGCGACCACCAAAGCATCGAGTTCTTCGGGCAAAGCATCGACACGCCCTTCAAAGATCGGAAATTGTGCAGACAACACCGAAGCAGCGCCTTTTGCACGCATCTCTTGGGAAGCGACAAGCTGGTAAGGGATCGCGTCGATCGGTTCAGAGGAAATGTGGAGGATGCGCATCGTCTTATCCTTTCGGGTAGCAGGCATCGTTCGCTGCCAACTCGAAGGAACAAGGCTGCAACTTTTTGCAAGCCTTCGGGTGGCGGGTGCAGTTCGCAACCCGCTACGCAGAGAAGCCCACCAAAGTTCACCTCGGATCGGACGATAGCGAAACACCACAAAGGATGGGCAAGATCTCTTCGGCCCGCCCCAAGATCGTTTCGTGAAAATAAGGATTGGGCGGTTCCATCGGCTCCAAGTTCACAAAGATCGTCCGAGCGCCCACATAATCGGCACTACGAACAAAGTTGGATGCAGGTGCAACCGTCCCCGAAGTCCCCACCGCCAAGAACAGATCGCAATCCCGTAATGCCCGTTTGACGGCCCACTCCGCATCCACAGGCAACGGCTCATCAAACAAAACGATATCGGGGCGCAACGGCGACCCACATTGCGAACACCTTGGGAGATCGGTGTATGCAGCGGTATCCACAAACGCAGCCAACGAGCAATTTGTCGAAGTACAACGTGTGCGGCAGATATCGCCATGCAGCGCGACCACACGCTGCGAACCGGCCCGATGATGTAGGCCATCCACATTTTGCGTCACCAACAAAAACTGTTGTGTCGGATGCAACGACGCTTCGAGCGAAGCAAGCGCAAGATGCGCAGGGTTGGGCGAACTTTGCAGGACTTGGCGGCGCTGCTCGTTGCAAAGCTCCCAAACTTTTTGAGGGTCTTGTTCCAAGATCGCCCGTGTAGCGACCTTTTGTGGATCGATCTCTCCCCACACACCACCCGCTCCTCGATAAGGCCGAAGCCCCGAAGCAACCGAAACACCCGCCCCTGTCAAGATCACGATCCGACGATACGCTGAAAAATCCATCGGCTGCATCTCTAGCTCCCTGACAAAAAAGCCGTGTTCGCAACACTTCAAGCGACAGAGCCGTCTGTGTAAAACACGGTGATCTCTTCGCCTACACCGGGGTCAAGGGGCCACAGGTCCCTTGCGGGGCGTGGGGCAGAGTCCCACACAAACCATCAAGCTGCATCCGTCCGATCCGAGGACAAAGTTAGAACGAATAATGCGCTCCAAGCAAAGCATTCGGAGCAAAAAAGGCCCCTTGTCCTGCGATGTCTCCCCCGATCAGACGATCCCATCCGACCCAGTGGGCGCGGCCCCCCAGATGCAAAAAGATCGAAAGCTGCGGTGAGATCAGATATTCCAAGCCGATCATCACCTCACCGCCCAAGGTCGCCAAAAAATCACCGCCCAAATACATCCCCAAACCAAGGCGAGCCGCCATCACAAAGGCCAATTGTCGGAAATAAAAGCGCTTCATCAGCCCCGCATGAATAAACACAGGAATAATCACCTGTTGGGGCTTTTCAGGATTCCCCGCCATCGAAAAGCCCGCATCGATCACCAACGAGACATACACCTCATCCCACCCGATCTGATCGGAGATATCATACGATCCGCCAAGCTGAAGCCCGGGAGCCATCAAGCTACCCTGCACCACAGGAAACGGAACCGCCCCCCCGACGCCGTCCTTATAAGGAACGCCCGAAGAACCGGCCCCAAACAGGCCCAACCCAAAGTAGGCCGTCCACGGGCGATAAGGATGCTCGTACAACAACATCCCTTTCATAATCCCGCCCTGCCCTTGCGCAATCAACTGATCTGCTTCGCTAAACAGCGGTGCATTCGGACTGACACGCACACGTTCGTTGCCTTCCATCTTCATGCGGTTGTCGCCGATCGAACGCACACGCACATGCCCCCGATACTGGAGCTTTCCCGAGGTTGTGCGCACGTACACATCAAAGCCGCGATTGAGCTTCAATCCTTCGGCTTTTCCGAGGCTAAACTTGATCCGCGACCACGAAGCAAACTCGACGGGGTTGTACAAGCCAAAGTGTTCATCCAGCGACATATCGCCTTGCAACAGCGAGCCGATCCGCAGCGCAGCGCGCTCAAAAGGCCGTAGATTCTGGCCTTCGGCCATAGACATCGCGTCGTCTTTCATCAAGCCGCGTGTCGCAAGCTGCGACACCATGCGCGCCCCCGCACGAAAGACTTGCTCTCCTGCCGACGACTTGGCCTTAAACGTTTTGTAGGGTTTGGCGACTCCCGCATAATCGCTTTCTTGTTTGCCTTCGCAGGCGGCTTTGTAGTCCGGTCCGCGCTGTTGGTTGGAGGAGCGACAATCGAAGACCTCCAGCCGATGCACGATCATACTGACTTGGAAGTCGAACTGTTGGGGATCTTTGGAGTTAGGCTGGAATTGAACGAAATCGAGGCGGTAGAAAAAGGACAGGTTTTGGATCGCGTTAAGCAAGCTGCTGGTAATGTTGAATCCTCGAAACGACGAGTCCCACTCTGCCTGCATCTGCGCAAGGCCCTTGGCGCGCTGCGAAACCACACGCACCATCTTTTGCACAAATTGCTCTTGGTTGTCTTGGCTGATCGGGATCTTGATCCCCACGAATCGCTTTCCTTCCACAACCTTGCGCACCAACTCTTCGATCCGCAGGCCACGTTCGCGCCCGCTGTCATAGATCCCGCTCGAACCTAAAAAGGTAATCAGCGGCTTTTTGTAGCTTGCACCAACATACTTTCGCTCAGGTTCTGTCTTTTTTTCTTCCTTTTTTTCATCTTCTTTCTTGGTGTCCTTGTTTCCATCATCTCCGCCGTCTTGCGCCCAGCCGAGCGAGGCCAACGGCCCACAACACAACATCCACACCGCCCACAGCCATCCACAAGATCGCCATACCACCGACAGCATCGCGCTTTTTTTTGCACGCACTCTCATGCTTCCACCTCTCCTTTGTTTCGACCGTTCCCGCCGTATCACCGCAACGCTGCGATGCCCATCTATCCGAATTCATCCACAAAAGATGCTTGCGCGAGAAAGGCTTTGTACTTTTGTGTCGCGCCTTTGTAGCAGATACAACGCAAAGATGCCAACAGCAAAAAAAAACCCCTTCTATTCCATCGAATAGAAGGGGCTGCTCAAAAGAGGGCGCGTGCGAGTTCGCAGCGTGCGTTTACAAAACAGGGATCGAACCTGCTGCCTACAGAGAATCAGTCTGTTGCTCTACCAAGTGAGCTATTTGTACACGCTGACGGATGAGAACACACGCCACAACACGAAAAAAAGAAGGGTGCATGTACAAGTTTGTAGAGTGGATTTACAAAGCAGGGATCGAACCTGCATTCTTCAGTTTAACCGACTGATGCCTAACCAATTTGGCTATTTGTACACTCTACGGATGGGGATACACGCACCCAAGCGAAGTTGATGGACACAAACGCAGAAACGACAGCACAAGTTCAAAAAAAGATCAAGATCCCGCGCCCCAAAAAACGAAACGGCACAGCCACACGAGCCGATCAACAAAAAGAAGTGTCACAGCAACCCAAACGGATCGATATCGAGGCTGGGGCGGAAACCGACGGTGGCAAGGCAGACATCGGGGGGTTCGTGGCTGCGTCGGTAGGTTTGAGCAAGATCAGGAGCGGTGGAAGATTCGGAGCCACGGGTGGAAATGAAGTGAGCGCGATCGAGGCTTGGGATCACAGGATCGCGGTCATGGAGTTTTTGAAGCCACGTTGCGTCGAACGCATCGGCCACCCACTGCCGCACGTTGCCGACCATATCGAGCAAACCAAAGGGAGAAGCGCCCTGTGGACAGGCCCACACAAAAGAAGGCCGATGGGTAGGTCGCCCGAGATTGGCTTGGTTGGAGGGGCCTTGTTCGCGTGAGGGTGGCGGGGTATTTCCCCACGGATACAACGGGGCTTGTGGTCCTCGTGCAGCGGCTTCCCATTGTGCCTCGGAGGGCAGCGCCAGTCCGTAAAAGTCACAAAAGGCCCACGCATGGAGCGCTGAAAGATGTGTCACAGGGATGTTCAACAGATCGGATGCTGTAGAAGTCGGGTGGTCGGGCGGATGTCCCGGCCTTTGGGTGGGCGGGTTCTGCCCCGTCCAGCCGTACAGATATTCGAGGTGGCGATCACCGCGCTCGGGTTCGTAGCCGCTTTCTTCGAGAAAGCGCCGCCAGAGGCCACAGGTGATCAGCGTGCGCGCCATCCAAAAGCCCATCAGTTCGACTTTTTGATAAGGCTTTTCCGAGCGCCGCGCTTGTTTGTCGCGTTTTTCGGCTCCAACGATGTACGTGCCGCTGGGGATCGCACAAAGCTCCATCAATGGTTTTCCTGAGCGATCCAACAGCACAACAGACCCTTCTAACGGAGCGATCGGGAGAGTCGAGCGTTCTGCATCTGAAAGCGCCGATGCAAGGGCAAGTTGGGGAGGTTTGCGCAAGAAAGGCGTCTGCAACCAACGAGGGCGTTTGCGATCCATGCCTTTGCGGATCTCGGTCCAATGTGTTGCGGGCCACGTCGCCAGTTTGTCTTTTGCAGCGTGCGGAAGTTGTACGACTTGCGAAACAGGCGATGGTTCGGGGGCAACAGGACGCAGAGCTTCTTGGCGTGGAGAAGGCTCTTTGCTGGGTGCGGGTTGAGGAAGCTCTTTGGGGGGCGTGATCGGCGCGCTTTGTAACGCACGTCGCAAGGCTTCGGCCAAAGCAGAGGGTTTATGAAAGCGTTCGGTGGGCGGCCAACAAGTGGCTTTTTCGTGTACAGCGTCCAAAGCACGCGGAAGAGACCGATCGATCTGCGAAGGCCCGGGCATCCCGCCTTGAAAGATCTTCCCTGTCAACATCTGGTAGACCACAACCCCCAGCGCATACACATCCGCAGCAGCGGAAAGAGCGGCATCCCCGCTCAATTGTTCGGGAGCCATATAGTACACCGTTCCCATTGTCGGACGACCCGATGCCAAGGCCCGCATCTGTGCGATCCCAAAGTCGATCAGTCGCACCCCTTCTTGGCAAAGAAAGATGTTGGCGGGTTTGAGATCGAGGTGCAAGATCCCCTGTGCATGGGCTGAATCAAGGGCTTGTGCGATCTGCTCCACCCATTCGATCAGCACAGATGGCGCGATCAAAGGATGCCGTTGTTCGGTCTTCGCACGATCTAGAAACGTTTGAAGATCTTCGCCGCGCAACAGCTCCATCGTAAAAAAGAACCCAAGCGCAGGATCGCGCCCAAGCTCGTCCAGTCGCACGATATGCGGATGGCGCAGACGTTGTAGGGCTTGGAATTCCCGCACAAACATCTCGCGCATCTGCGGCAGTCCGTCATGAAGCGCCTTCAGCGCGTATTCTTGGCCGTTTTGGAGATCGCGAACGTGCCAGATCTCTCCCATCCCACCGCGACCAAGCGTAGCAATTCGTTGATAACGCCCACCGATCAGTCCTTGGACAGGCGCAGCCCCCTCTTGTCCACGCATCCTCTCTGCGCCCGTATCTTCGGGCATCCCTCCTCCTGTCGAAAAAAGATCCGCCGCCTTCGCAGCCTGTCGCAAAGACATCGAAGCATCGGAAGGAAAAAGCAACGCTTCTTCGGAGCTTTGCGCACGCGCTGCCTGCGCCGAGGAAGAAAGCTGCGTATCTTCGGAGGTTTGCGTCTGTAGGACTTGTGGCTTCGATGGGGCGGCATACCCTGTGGCGAAAAGATCCGCCGCCAGCACAACAGGCCGTCCAACGAGAGGAATCAAGGACTCGGAGGTGAGCGATGCCTTGGAGGATGGCTGTTCAACAAGGGCCATCGAAGCGTCAGAGACAGGCGATGCCTTCGGGGATGACTGTTGAACGGAGGCCATCGAGGTATCGGAAGAGGCGGGGCATTGGGCGGAAGGCGTTCCAACAAACCCCGTTGCGAAGGTATCGGCGGCCTTGGTTGCGGGATAGGCTCCTGCCAAGCTGCGTGCTTGTTGCAACATCCCCATCAGTGCAGCTTTTTCGCGTGTAAACTCTTCTTCGGAAAGCACACCTTGTGCGCGCAATTCGCCAAGCTGCTTGAGCGACTGCAAGATATCTTGCGTCTTCATACGAAAAGCCTCCATGATGCTCAAAAAATCGAAAAAGGCGGGGCATTGGGCGGAAGGAGAGAATGGTTTGGAAGGAGGGCTGACACAAAGAAACGGCACACCATCTACGCCGACACGATGGTACGTTGCGGCGAGGTGCGGAAGGTACTGGCGTTTAGAAACGCCACGTCAGGCCAACGCCGATGCGACCGCCTCGATCAGAATCATACCCGCCTTGAAGCCCAAGCTCCAAGTCACGAGTGGGCGTGTAAGACGCAGAGACATGGGCAGAGGTGCGATCTTCGCCAAATTCGTGGCGCACCCCTGCATTGAGGCGGAAGTTATCGCGTTGATAAGACACGGAACCACCCGCCGAAGCAGGTTTCCAATCGGGCCCAAACTTGACGTCGAGATCGGTGGTCAAGCTGTCGTTGATGCGCGTAGTCAAACCGACTTCTCCCTCGCGCAGCGCAAATCGATCGTCCAAAGTTGCCGTACCTCGGGCGGTTAAGCGATCATTGCTCCAACGTCCCGAGACGGTCAGGTCTTGGAGACCGTTGCGGATATCGCCGTTGGCTTGGACATCGAGGTAGCGTTGATCATCACCAAGCCGCGCTCCAAGACCGAGCTTGGTGTCTTCGAGTTTGCGTGCATCGATGCTTGAACTGATCCGCAGCGTCAACGGATTGATCTGGACGCGGCCATTGATATCGGCTCGGATATTCGGGTCTGAAAAGCGCTTGCCCCACATCCCTTCGGCTTTGATGCTGAGATTCTTGTCAAAGAAGTCTTTTTTGAATTCGGGCTTGATACCGAGCTTTTTGAGCGCATCAGAGCCTTCGAGATAACCGTAAGCTCCGATAGCTGCGGCCCCAGCAGCCAGCGCCCCATAATAAACGCCGGGAGAGTTGTCCTTGAGATCGTCGGCCCATTTTTTGGCAAGATCACCGCCGATCTGTCCGAGTTCACCGAGCGTTTTGGTTTCGAGTCCTTCGGTCGAAAGACCTTGGCGTCCCAAAAAGCCCTTGAGTTCGGCGCTTGCGCTTGGAGAGAGCGCACCGATCGGCATCGCCAAAAACAGGTCTTTGGTAGCGTCTTTGAGCGCGCTGGTTTGGGCGTCGGAGAGCGGATCTCCTGCGCGAACGGGCGTATGCCCGGCAGCAAGGGACATTGCGTCGTGATGCAGCGTTTGGCGCAAGGTGGATTCAAAGCGAGCGAGCGCAGCGTTGGTGCGTTCTTGGACGGCAGGCGGCAAGGCGACAGCCTCGCTGCGTCCGGCCTCAAAGCTGTTGGTGTGCAGATTTGGTGAAGAGGGTTGAGGTTGTGCGGAGGGCGTCGCAGGCGCGGTGGGCGCGGTGGGCGCGGTGGTATGGATGGGTTGTGTCGGGCGAGAAGATGGGCCTTGGATGGGCATGTTCGACTCCTTGTCTGGATGAAAAATCTAAAAAGCTCTGGATGGAAAATCTAAAAAGCATCGAAAAACAATTCTGTCGGAACAGGAGGGACGCGGTTCTTCAAAAACCCCGTGTTCGCGGTGTCTCACGCGGTAGAGCCGTCTGTGTGAAAAACACTTGCTCGTTCCGCCGATACAGGGTCAAGGGAGCCGCGCTCCCTTGTGGGGCGTGGGGCAAAGCCCCACAAAATCGATCGAACAAGCCACTCCTATGGGAGAATCGATTTGGAACGATATCAGGGAGCGTCGATCTGGATCTGTAGGGGGATATGAGCAACCTCACGCCATGTTTCGCCGTCTTGGCGGCGGAGATCGACACAAAACTTGTACGTCCCCGCGCCCACAAATGGTAGGCCGGGAACACGGATTCGAGTGCGCATTCGGGGATGTTCGTGAAGATCGACGCGATAGATCTGGTGATGGATCTCTTTTCCTTCGGGAGACAACAACCGCAAGCGGGCTTCGGTTTCGCTCTTTCCCGTCGCTGCTTCTTTTGCCCAAAGGGTCACCACCTCAAAGGGCATGGGCAACAACGTTTCTTTTTGTTTCGCACTCTCCGCGCTGATCGTGACCTGCTCAACGATATCCATCAAGCTGATATTTTTGGAGGCTTCGTCGATCACACTGCGCGAACAGATGACCGTCCACACATGGCTGATCATCGGGCATTTGCTCCTACAAGTTGATTCCAACGTGCGCGATGGCACGAACGGCCCACATTACACCAAGCGCCCCTGCCCTGTCACCCCCCGTACATAACGATGGATCGTGGTTCCTGAACCTTCTTCGGTAAAGATTTCTTGCAAGAGCGCGTTGGGTCGCAAACCATTGATCAGGTGGGCGCTTTGAACGCCTCGCTCCAACAAGGACAGGATGGATTTGAGTTTGGGCAGCATACCTGCGCCGATGCTTTGGGAGGAATAGAGGGTTTCAGCTTCTTGCAAAGACAGGCGAGGGATGCGGGTTTGGGGATCGTGAAGATCGCGATAGATGCCGTCGGTGTTGCTGAGCAAGATCAACTTGTCTGCTTGCAACGCGATCGCGATCTCCGAGGCGATCGTGTCTGCGTTGATATTGAGGATCTCGCCTTTTCGGCTGACCCCCAACGAGGCGATCACAGGAAGATAACCGCGCTCTAACAGATGCAGCAACAGTGCGGGTTGGATCGATTCGATATCACCCACGTGACCGAAGTCCACGTCGCGTTCTTCGCCTGTTTCGCGATCCACCAAGCGTTGCACAGGCCGCTTGCTTGCCAAAACCAACCCTGCGTCCACCCCCGATAATCCGACCGCTTCGAGGCCCAATCCCTGTAATGTCCCCAAGATCTGCGTGTTGATGCTCCCTGCAAAAGTCATCATCGCAAGCCGCAACGTTGCATCATCCGTCACACGGCGGCCATTGATCACTTGTTGCGGTATCCCCAGTTCCGCCGCCATCTGCTCCATCTGCTTTCCGCCACCGTGCAGGATCACGATGCGTATGCCCATCTGGACACAGACACAGATATCTTCGGCCAGAGACGACCAGATCACAGGATCTTCGGTGACTCGGCCACTCAGTTTGACCACAAACACTTTTCCACGAAAACGCGCCACCAGCGGGGCGATTCGCTTCATTTGATCGAGACGTTCTTGCAAGGCTCACACGCTCCGCACATCAAACAGAAAGACAACGGATCAACACAGAAAGGAACAGATCGATCTCTTCGCGTTTGAGAACCAAAGGAGGCAAAAGCCGCATCACATGGGGATCTTCGGACAACCCTGTGATGATCTTGTTTTCCAGCAATTGTTTTTGGATCTGCGCGGCGGGTTTTGTAAAACGGACGCCCATCAAAAAGCCCAGCCCAAGGACTTTTTCAACGCCGTCCATCCCGATCAATTGTTCTGTGAGATAAGCGCTTTCGCGGGCCACATGATCGAGCAAGTTTTCTTGTTCGATCACTTCGAGCGTGGCTTTCAGGGCTGCCGAGGCCAGCGGCCCCCCACCAAAGGTCGTTCCGAGATCGCCGTAATGGATCTGCGCTGCATAACGATCACGAACCAGCAAAGCCCCCATCGGAACGCCGCTTCCGATCGATTTGGCCAAAGTGATCAGATCAGGAACCACCCCCGCACGCGGCGCAAAGAACATCTGCCCGCCTGTTCGCCCAAAGCCCGTTTGCACTTCATCGTAGATCAACAGCGCATCGTGTTGATCGCACAACGCCCGCAGCCCTTGATAAAAAGAGGGTTCAGCCATCCGCACGCCCGCCATACTCTGGATCGGCTCCAACATCACCCCTGCGATCGGATGTTTGGCGAACAACGCTGCAACAGCTTCCAGATCGCCAAAGGGCGCAAACAGATGTTCCATCATGCGCGGCACGATCACATCGCGGTACTTGGGAACCCCTGTGGCACTCAAAGTCGCGATGGTTCGGCCATGAAATCCACCATCAAAGCTCAAGATCATGCTTTTCTTGGTGAGCTGACGCGCAAGTTTGAGTGCGTTGTCGTTGGCTTCGGCTCCCGAATTGATAAAGAAGACATGATCCATCCCTTCGGGGGCGGCTTTTGCGAGCATCTCGGCAGCTCTTGCGCGAGTTTCGTGGTAGACGAGGTTGGAGTAAAACAACAGCGTTGCAGCTTGATCTTGGATGGCTTTGACGACATGTGGGTGACAATGCCCTGTCGAAACCACCGCGTGTCCGCCATAGAGATCGAGATAACGCTCCCCCTCCGTGGTGATCACCCATGACCCTTCGCCTTTGGCGATCGCAAAAGGAAATTTTTTGTATGTTTTGAGTTGATAACGCTCTTCTTGCGCGACGATATCGTACATCTCAATTCTCCGCAACGATGCGCATGTCCAAACGCACCGCGCCGCAAAAGAACCGTCTCTTCGGCTCTTTCACGCGGGACACCCCCAAAAGAGCCAACGACCCATCTTGTCAGGGGCACGCTCCCGGGATCAAAAGGCCCGTCTGTTCGGGCCAACCGAAAAGCAGATTCATATTTTGAATGGCTTGTCCCGACGCGCCTTTGACAAGGTTGTCGATGGCCACAAACACGATCAATTGGCGATCTTCGACGACGAATCCAAGATCCGCAAAATTGCTTCCGCGCACCCACAAGACGTTCGGCGAACCTTGAACCAACCGCACAAAAGGACTTGTCCCATAGGCTTTGTTGTAAAGGTTTTGGATGGCCGAAGATGACCATGCCTCACGCAACGTCACATAACAAGACGCAAAGATCCCCCGCACCATCGGAGCCGAATGAGGCTGAAACACAAATCCCCCGTCCCATCGTGGATTCAAGTCATACAACAGTTGTTTGATCTCGGGAACGTGTTGGTGCTCAAAAGATTTGTACGCATGAAACGCAGCATCTCGTGTGGGGTGGTGTGTTCCAGCTTTGGCTTGCGCACCAGATCCCGAAGATCCCGTCTTTGCGTCCACGACGATCGTCCCTGTGGTGATATCTTCCGCGATCAACGGGCCCAAACCCAACAAGATCGCCGTCGCAAAACAACCCGGATTGGCGATGCGATGGGCCTTTTGCACCGCGTCGCGTTGAAGTTCTGTCAAGCCATACACAAAGTCTTTTTGCGACGCAAAACAAGCATGCTCACCACCATAAAACTTCGTATACAAGGCCGCATCCCGCAGTCGAAAATCACCCGCCAAGTCCACCACACGCAAAGAAGGCGGTAGCTTTGACACCAGACGCGGACTCTCACCATGCGGCAAGGCCATAAACAACAGATCCAGCGAATCCCATGCAGGATTCATCGAATTGTCCACGCACACCAGATCACAAAATCCCCGCAGATGCGGATGAATCGCATCGACGCGCTGCCCTGCCTGTTGATGCGCGGTCGCCAACACAACTTCCACGAATGGATGCCCATACAACAACCGCAACAACTCGCCCCCGCCGTACCCCGAGGCTCCTGCGATCCCGATCTTCCGCTTTTCTTTCATCACGCGGCCTTGTGCATCGTTTGCTTGATCTTGTCTTCGACTTTCTGAACCAACGCATCGGCTTGAGTCAATGCGTTGGCGGCGGAGACGCCCAACTCGCGCTCGATATACTCTACACCCATCGGGCTATCCGTGGCCGAACCCGCGATCACGTCGATGCCCACGCCTTTCTTTTGCAACAGATGGATTCCGCCCCACGCTCCGACAAAGTCGTTCGCACAAAACACCACTGCTGCGCAATGTTTCATCAGTTCGGCATCCTCAAAGACGGTATCGACGCGATACCCACCCAACAAACCATCCCCCAACTCCATCACGATCAGATCGGGGTTTTGCAAGCTCAGATGACCGACGATATCGCGTGCCACAGAAGTCAGATCCTCGACACCCACCGTCGAAGGATGCCCACAATCCAAAAAGCTTAGCGTTTGAAACGCCCCTTGGGCCTCCATCTTGAGCGTATCGCGCAAACACGCCACACCCGAAAGCTTCGCACCCGCGACGCGGTATCCTTTGCTCGTCAAACCTTGGATCAGCGAGGCCGCCACTTGCGTCTTGCCAGAGTGCATACAAGCCCCTGCGATGATCACGATCGGCGCACACGTCGGCAAAGAAGCCATCGGACGCAGCGCGTAGTCACGCAGATTCAACACGCGCTCTCCATGCACCACCACCCCCAACACTTCGACCTCGATCGGTTCGCCGAGTTCGTGGTAATGCCCTGTACACAAGCCGATCAATCCGCCCTGATTCAGCATGTGCAGCCGATCTCCGATCGCCAAAGACGATGGAACATCGCCCACAAACCCCTTCAGTGCTTTGCGCCGTCCCAATACCCCCGCAAAGATATCTCCCCGCCCCAAACGCACCGTCTCACCGTTGCGAAGTTCCAAACGGTTGTACACTTCGCTCTCCGTCAACGTCCGTACCACCACCACGTCGCCCACTTGCGGATGAATCGGTGCCATCACACGCAAACGACGATCCACACCCAGATTTTTGGTCGCAGAGGCCAACCAACGCACCTCTACTTCTTGCCCAAAGATCAGAGAAGTCATCCCTTGCACTGCTTCTGTTTGAACACCGATATCCATCACCATTCTCCCTTTTCCTGCGCTTTCTTGCGCTCTCTCAAAGATAAGACGCTTTTCATTGTGCGTCTTTTTCTGCCTGTCTTGTTTTGTTTATCTTGTTTTGTCTGTCTTGTTTTGTCTGTCTTGTTTGTTTCAGTCACCACGAAACAACGCCAACACTTGGCGGATGACGCGCTGTTGGCCTGTGCGATCGCGCACCGCGATAAAGATCGTGTCGTCTCCTGCGACTGTTCCAACAAGATCCGCCAGTTTCAACCGATCGATGTGGACTCCTGCAAGCTGCGCTTGACCGACGGGCGTTTTCATCACGATCAAATGATCGCCTACGGGTTCGATGCTCGATACCTCGATCAATGCGACCGAAGAAGTCCGATTCCGCACAGGCAATTGATACACACCGTCGGCTTTCTCGATCATCATCTCCGTCAAGTCACGCGAGATACTCGACTGATTGGCGTCCACGCCGATCGCCTGTAAACGCTCCAACAACTGGTGCTGGCTGGTCAACCTTTCGGTTCGGATCAATTCCATGATCTTGGCTTGCCGATCTTTCTTTTTCATGGTTCCCTTTGCATATTATGCAAAATATGCGCGTTTCCCTGTTTGGTTGGCCCAAACTAGAGGACAAGACGCTTCATGTCAAACACTTATTCTTTCTTTTTTTCGTTTCCCAAAGAAATCAACCTGTTATAGATATTGCATAAAATCATAATATGCACATCAACGAACCAACCTATCCCAAAGCGATGATCCGCGAAAAGATCACCGATCAAGGCAAAGCCAGATCCACCACGAAAACAACCGTAGGGCCTTTGGGTTTGTCGATCGTTTGTGCTAAAAGCATCCAAACCAGCAGACTGCTCGACAACAAGGAGCCTTCGAACGATGAAGAGAAAAAGCAGAAAAACAGCGGTACGTTGTGCATACACGTTTTTCGTATGTTGCGGATGGTGGGGATGGATGGGGCTTTGGAGTTGCCAAAGATCGACACAAGCCCCGACGCCTCCGCCGCAAGCACAACAACCCCTCGTTCCCCCAACGGATCTATTCCAAACGCCGATCGATGCGCTGCGCCCCACAAGTGCAGCGCAACAGTTCGCCCAAGATATCGAACAAGGCGAGCTTTCAGCCCTTCGATCGATCGTTTCAGAAACACAGCTTGCGGGGTTGGATGCGCGCACGCTCTACCTTGCTCAACAAAGCTATCTTGCCCACCACCAACAACGCTTTTTGGAGCCTTGGTTGCAACAGCATTTCACGCGGTTTGCTTGGTATAAAGGCACAGAGAAAGACGCAACCGCCCGTTTATCCGCACAAGAGAAAGCCAATCAAAAGCGGATCACGCAACACCTTGATCGCGCATTAGAACGCGCATGGGTCGGCCTGTTGTCCTATCAACTGATCGAAGATCACCGTACCTACAGCTTTTGCCAAGATCGACTTTACGCGCTTTCAACAAAGACAGGTTCGCCAGACGGAAGCTGTTGCGCCCAGACAGCTTATGGGCAATGGACGATCCAAGACGGCCATCTCTACCTCCAACAACGCCAACGCTGCGAAGGGCGGGGTGCAGGAGAAAGCCAATCACCTACACCCCGAGAAGGCGTCTGCACTCCTTACCAACGCTGTGACAACGCCTGTTCTGCCCGCCCATTGCGGCATCTCCTTCTTGAGAAACCGTACGTGTTGGCACAAGTGCTTCACAAAGCTCCTATTCAAGGCGCTTTGCGACTCGCACACGCACCACTTACCCCGCAAACGATCGCATACTGCGAACGCGCACGAAAAACACTTGGCCTCCCGCCTCAAACAAACGCACTTTCGCCTATGACGCAAAACGCCCAGCCTTCGCGCTCTTCGCATCTCTCCTCCCCTCCGTCCACCGATCCGCAGATCGCGCCCACCGATCCGCGCATTGCGCCCACCGATCCGCGCATCGCCCCCGCCGATCCGCGTGAAACACAAGTTTCACCGACCCCACCGCCTTCTGTCAGAGATCGAGGCAACCAAGGGAGTGCCGTTGAGCCTTCGACATCTCCGCCCGCCCATCCGACCCAATGGTCGTCCGATATCATCACCCGCCCGACGGCTTTTTTCGATGGATGGTGGAACGGAGATCACCGCTACATCATGAGTTTTCATGCGTTCGGTGAGCCCTATCAAAAGATCCGTTGGAGCCGTCAATGCACGTTCACACGCGAAGGCAAGCAACGATTTACGACGCACGACAAAAGCAAGCAGATGGCGGGTTATGGTTGGTATGGCCGAACGACCGTGGCTTATAGCCGCCCAGACGAAAAAGGCGTGTGCAGTTTTGCTGTCCAGATCGGGATGGTTCGCCAAGAAAAGAGGATCCATTTTCCTCGCGAAGACGGAGACGGCCAGCGCAACCACATCCGTTTCTTTTCGCGTTGGTACAAACGCACCCCAAAAGCCCGTCAGGTCGCGGTGGTTGTGCATGTCCAGACCCGCCTTCCGCGTCGCGGCTATCGTTGGCTCAAACAATGCGAACTACGATCTGCTGAATTTCCCAACCGCCCGCCCTACCGCTATCACGAGAGGGGTCGAGATCGCACCGACGCGCAAGGTTGGGCATCGCGGTTAATCTTGCTGACCACACACACCGATTATGACGGTCTCTGCTCACTTTCAGTAATCACGTCAGAGTTAACGCGGATCTACCACCACAAATTCTTTCTACGCGGAGATATGAAAGATTAACGTCCGTATCCTCGGAGCTTTGCGATGATCTCATTCATAATCTCCGAAGTTCCGCCCCCGATCGGCAGCAAACGAACATCGCGATACAAACGCTCGACGATGCTTTCGCGCATATAGCCCATCCCTCCGAATATCTGCACCGCGTGATCGCACACTTCAAGCGCAGCATCGCACGCAAAGTTCTTGGCTGCGCAGACCTGCTCCAAAACAGACTCACCCCGCCGCATGGCGTCGGCCACTTGATAATTCAGAGCTTTGCAAGCACGGGCGAGGGTTGCCATGCGAGCGAGTTTGTGCCGCGTCACCTGAAACCCCATGATCGAGCGCCCAAAGGCCGCACGCTCGCGGGCATAACGCTCGGCCTCTGCAAGCGCCACTTCGGCAGAAGCATGACCATACACCGCCAACAACAAGCGCTCTCGCTCAAAGTTTTGCATCAAGGCCAAAAACCCCATCCCTTCGTCACCAAGGCGATTTTCGATCGGGATGCGGCAATCTTCGAATGTTAAGATCGCCGTATCACTCGCACGCCACCCCATTTTTTTGAGCCCTTGGGAAGTAGAAAACCCCGGCGTACCTTTCTCCACCACAAAGAAGGACAGCCCGCCGTGTGGATCATCGCTGGTTCGAGCCAAGACCGTCACGATATCCGCACGAACACCGCTGGTAATAAACATCTTGGAACCGTTGAGAACGTAGCTATCTCCGTCGCGGATCGCCCGCGTCTGAACGCTCGCCACATCCGAGCCTGTGTTGGGTTCCGTCACTCCCAACGCCGCGATCCGTTTTCCACGCAACACAGGCGGAATCCAACGCCTCTTCTGTTCCTCTGTTCCCAAGGCCAAGATCGGAGGTAATGCGATCTCCATGCTCCCAAGTCCCACCAAAACACCTGTAGTACCCGCCCAAAGCCCTGCTTCGCAAAACATGATCAGGTGAAAGATATCACCGCCGCCACCACCGTAGGCTTCAGGCATCGAAGCCCCTAAAAGCCCCGCATCTGCGGCTTTTTCATACAACTCACGCGGAAAGATCTCTGCCTCTTCCCATGCGTACGCATGCGGCGTGATCTCCTCGCGTGTAAAGCGCAAACAGTTTTGATAAAACTGCGCATGAGACTCATCCAAAAAAGGCCGAACCAAGGGGTCTTCAAACATCGTACCCTCCACCAAACTCCAACAGCAACACTCGAAACGCGCCGGCAACCATCGCAAACGCATCTACCCCACACCATCCCCAAAGCACACACTCAAATCAAGAGCGGTGTCGCTTGTTGGGCTTGTTTTGTGGGACTCTGTCCCGCTCCTCAGAAGAGAGCGAGGCTCCTTCACCCCGCATGGTTGGGCTTGTTTTGTGGGGCGCTGCCCCACTCCCCGGAAGGGAGCGCGGCTCCCTTCACCCCGCATCGGCGGAACAAATAGACGTTTTTCAAACCAACAACGATGCCGCTTGAAGCAGCACGAACACGGGGTTTTTGAGGTGTTGTGATGGGGGTTTGAGGTATTTGAGATAGGGTTTTTTGCCCTCTCGCGGGGCGTGGGATGGAACCCCACAAGCCCAACCGCACAAGCCCTATGGGAAAAAAAACATTGATTCAGAATCAAAAAAAAGGCAAGTTGCATCTGAAATCGCAACAGTCTTACACGCGTCGCCCGAAAACACAGACGCATCCACACCAAAAAGCGATCGTTCAACCAAAATGAGGGCAAAAGATGACGGAGGTTCTAGGAATTGATGGATGTCGAGAAGGATGGCTTGTTGTACAGCTTCCTTCTCAAAGCGGAGGGGCATCCGCGAGCGTATTTCGCAGCATGACAGATATCTTGCAACATTATCCAAAGATGGTGGCCTGTGCGGTAGATATACCGATTGGTTTGCCTGAACAGAAAGCACAGGGTGGACGAGAAGCCGATCGGATGGGGCGGAAGCTGCTTGGGAAACGCAGCAGCGCGTTATTCTCGCCGCCGCTGCGGGCTTGGCTGGAGCTTCAAGACTACGAAGTCGTGCGCAAGCTGGGCGTCAGCCGTCAAAGTTTTTTGATCTGGCCGAAGATCCGCGATGTCGACACCACCATAACACCCGATCTACAAGAGCGGATCGTCGAAGCACATCCAGAGATGGTGTTTTCCGCGCTACACGGCGAGCCGCTTGTCACTCACAAACGCTCGCAGCTTGGGCAAAATCAGCGTATTCAGCTTTTGGAACAGCGCACAGACGGTTTTTTTTCGAACACACGGGCGCTTTGCGAAGATCTACTGGCCCAAACCAAGAGAAAATACTTTGGTGTAGAAGATATCCTTGATGCTTGTGCGCTTGCGTGGGTGGCTTGGAAGTACAACCAAGGCAAAGCCTCGCGTGTACCGAGTGCTCCGCCTTGTGATGAAAGAGGATTGCGGATGGAGATCTGGTATTAGGCGCGTGGAGGTCGGGTATTCGGAGTGTTCAGAGCGGAGGGGTGGATCCTAGTCGATCGGCGTGTTCAGAGCGGAGGGATGGGGATATCCTGCGCCATTCGTCCAAGATAGCGGAGTATCCGTCTTGATAAGAAGGATAACGAAGGGAGTATCCGCTTTTGCGAAGCAATGCGTTGCTGCAACGTTTGTTGGCGCGAAGAATGGGAGGCGCTAGTTCTTCTGAAACGGTGGGGGGAAGGGGTTGTTCGAGTTGCATCGCGATCCATCGCTGCACGTCGCAGATATCGACAGGAGCATCATCCACCCCAAGGTACAAGGGTTTGGGATGGGGAAGCTGCATCAAGTGATGCAAAGCCCCTGCACAATCATCGCGGTGGATGCGGTTGCTGTAGCGTGGTGGCCCATCTGAGCAACGCGCCTCTCCTTTCGTGATCTGCTCGATCAGACGGAAACGCCCGGGTCCATAGATCCCCGCAAGTCGCAAGACCACCGCAGAAAATCCGCTATTCCAGAGCAGATCTTCTGCCTGACGCAGCAGCGTGCCGGTGAAATGCGTCGGTGTTGCGGGCGTTTCTTCGTCGATCCACGATCCGTCATCTTGCGGATAGACGCTGGTGCTGGAGGTAAAGAGGACGCGCCGAATCGACGAGCGTTGGGCAGCGAGGGCGGTCAGCAAGCAGCGCAAACCATCGACATAAGCTGCGCGGTAGTTTTCTTCGCGGCGTCCTCCTGCGGAGGCTGCGTAGATCACAAAATCCAGATTGTTTGGAAGTGCTTGCAAAGTCTCTGCTTTGGTCAGATCCGCAGCGAGAGGATGCACCCCTTCAGGCAGCCCCGCAGGATCACGGCGTAGCCCCCATACGGTATGCCCCGAGGCGACGAGTTCTTGTGCCAACGCACTCCCAACATATCCACACCCGGCGATCAATGTCCGCATGAACGTTCCTTTCGAGTTAAAAAACGGGGATGGGCGCGGGCTTCAACGCAGGAGGACGGAAGGAACGGGATGGTACATCAACAGGTGTTGGTTTTGCGCTTGTGTGCGAAACAACAGGTGCAAGGGAGCCGTAAGAGGCGCGGGCAGGGTCGCAAGCAAGGCCAGCAAGCGCTGCGCGGCCAAAGGAAGGGTGCCTTGTTCACGAGAAGAAACAGCACCGAGCATCTCAAAGAAGCCCTTGGGTTGGGGGAAGTTGACGATCTGCGGGCGAACGCGAAGCCCTGTTCGTTGAATGGCCAATTCGACGGTGTCGTGCAGATCGCCCAGTTTATCGACAAGTCCCTTGGCATGGGCTTGTCGGCCAGTCCAAACGCGACCGCCTGCCAGTTTCAACAGATCTTCGGGCTTCATTTTTCGGCCTTTTGCGGCTTTGTTTACAAAGTCTGCGTAGGCGTGTTGAAGCATCTGACGGAGTGCATCGCGTTCAGAGGCCGAAAATGTTTCAAAGGCAGAGAACATCCCCGCGTTTTTGCCACGGGAGAGACTTTGTACGGTGATGCCGAGTTTGTCCATCGCTCCGCGCAAAACCAGCTTTCCTGCGAAGATGCCGATCGAACCTGTGATGGTGGTGGGTTGGGCCACGATGGTATCTGCGCCCATCGAAAGATAATAACCGCCCGAAGCGGCAACGTCGCCCATCGAAACGTACAGCGGAACCTTGCGTTTGAGCTGCTCAAGCTTTCGCCACACCAGATCGCTCGCAAGAGCCGATCCTCCCGGGCTATTGATGCGCAAGATCACCGCACGCAAGTTTTGAACTTTGCGAACCTGATCGAGAGTCTTGATCAGCGCATCAGACCAGATATCGGTCTCTTCCGAAAAGAGTCCACGCGGTGCGGATCCGTAATAGATCGTGCCTTCAGCGTACACGACGGCGATCTTGGGCTGAGATCCCGCAGCACTGGACTTTTTCGGATTGAGCAGCATCGAAAACATCGACCACAAGTTGGTGGGTCGTTCGCGTTTTTTGATAGCGTAGTTGGCGAGGAACTCGACTTTTTCGTCTTTCCATGCGGTACGAAGTTGTTTGTAGATATCTTGGATGTACAACACATCGTCGATCAATCCGGCCTTTTTGGCATCTTCGGGCGACCAGATCGCTTGGTCGAGGAGCGCTTTGACTTTTTCTGTGGGTAGCTTGCGGTGGGTGGAAATCAGCGACACGAGGTGTTGGTAGAGATCATCGAGGATCGCGGATACTTGGCGACGTTGGGCATCGGACATCGAATCGCGCAAGAAAGGTTCGGGGGCGGTTTTGAAGTCGCCCACCGTGATAAAGTCGCCCAACAGGCCGAAGCGCTCCATCATCTTTTTAAAGTAAAGCGATTCGCTCCGTAGGCCCGGCAAGATCAACATGCCGCTTTTGGGCATATAGATCTTATCACAGGCCATCGCAACGAGATAATCTGCGCTGCTTCCGGCCTCAAGCATCGCTACGGTTTGTTTTCCAGATTGGCGCAGCGTCAAGATCGCTTTGTGGATGGCTTCGGCTTTGGTCAAACTGACGCTCAGTCCGCCAAGACGGAAGATCGCTGCTTTGACGGCGGGGCTGTTTTTGGCTGTGTTCAAACGCCGCATCAAGCGTTGAAAGCTTTTGGGCCGCGCAAACAATCCAGAGCTTTTGGCCCGATCAGGATAGCCCCCTGCCAGACGAAACATCGCCACCTCGATCGGCTTTTTTTCAGGTTTCTTGTTGGCACCAAAGTCCCAAAAAGCATGCGCGGGTTGCGCAATCCCCCCGATCCACAAGGCTGCCCCCAAGATGCCCAAGACGAAATGTCGAAACATGATCCGCTCTCCTGTTTGGATGAATTGAGGCTGGCGTTGTCATGCGCCCACGTCGTCCAAGGCAACACAATGCTCCAACGACGCTTTCCCCAGAAACTCTATCGCAATCTTCTTGACCGATTCAAGGGAATCCCATACAACAAGGGGGCTTCTTAACAGGCGTTTGAGATATCCGACAAGCGCTCTCGCCCCCTTTTCGTGGGTTGAGGAGTCGAACAGAAGAAGGTCATGCGCATGCGGACAAGATTTGTTTTTTGTTTTTTTCTTTGTAGCCTCTTGTTGTTGTCGGCCTCTTGCACATTCTCCGTGGACTACAAGCAGGCCCGATTCAACTGCACACAAGATGCAGATTGCCCCACCGATTACAAGTGCCTCGAAAAAACCTGCGTGCCAAAGACGTGCAGCAAAGACAACGACTGCCCTAAAGATTTTAGATGCAGCAACACCAGTTGCGTTTCCAACACCATTCCCGCACCCACGCCTTGCGCAAAACAAGACGACTGCAACAAATTCCAAGAAACCTGCGCGCCGAATCTCGATGGCAAGGGACGTTTCTGCGTCGCACGTTGCGACGTGGTCAAACAACAAGGTTGCCCCAAAAGCGAGATCTGTGTGCTTTTCGAAGGGAACGGCTACTGCCGCACTCCAAGCGGAAACAAGCCTGTAGGCGGCCTTTGCGAGCAAGAACTCGATTGTGAATTGAATCTGTACTGCCGCCCTGTTGTCGGATTCACCTTCGTCAAGCGATGCACACCCACCTGTGATCTCCGTAACTCAGGCGGGGATTGCCCCGCTGAAAAGCAGCGATGTTTGCCGCTGACACCGATCGACGAACCCCTCGGCTACTGCGAACCCGTCCCCACCAAAGCCAAAAAAGGCGATATCTGCGGTGGAGACATCGCTTGTGAAGCAGGTACGGTCTGTAAACCTTCTACGGGCGAAAACTTTAGCCGCTGCTTTTAATCCTCCGAAACTCCCCTCTTTTCTTCTTCCATCCGCCCTATCCTGATCCTGAGAGCGTCGACAAAAATCCCCATGTTCTCGGTAATTCAAGCGACAGCATCGTTGGTTTGAAAAACCTGTGCTCAAAAAAGCCCCCGTGTTCGCGGTAATTCAAGCGATAGCATCGTAGGTTTGAAAAACCTGTGCTGTCTTCGCGATACGGGGTCAAGGGAGTCGGACTCCCTTGTGGGGCGTGGGGCAAAGCCCCACAACGCCCATCCAGCGGCTGACGAAGACATGGACCCAGCGGATGATGGGGAATGGTGCGGGTGTGTAGGGGGAGAGCAGCAAAGAAGAAAAGGGGGAGGTATGGGGGGGGTTAGGAAACCATGGGGACGGTGATCTCTTCGATCTCATCGTCTTGATCGCCGAAGGTATCGTCAGCGTCTTCGTCGGTGACGATGGCGGCACGTTTGTAGACGGCGAGTCCGGTGCCTGCGGGGATCAGGCGGCCCATGATGACGTTTTCTTTGAGTCCACGCAGGTGGTCAATTTTGCCCGATACAGCGGCTTCGGTGAGCACCTTGGTGGTTTCTTGGAAGGAGGATGCGCTGATAAAGCTTTCGGTCGAGAGCGAGGCTTTGGTGATACCGAGCAAGAGAGGTTCCCAACTTGCGGGTACACCGCCGTCTTGGCGAGTTTGTTCGTTGGCTTCGTCGACCAAGATTTTTTCGACGTGATCATCGACAACGAGGCTGGTATCCCCAACCGTCAGGATACGGACGCGACGGAGCATTTGGCGAACGATCACTTCGATGTGTTTGTCGTTGATCTTGACCCCTTGGAGGCGGTAAACCTCTTGGATCTCGTCCACAAGATACTTTGCAAGGTGTTGGGCACCTTTGACGCGCAAGATATCATGGGGGTTGATCGAGCCATCCATCAAAGGTTCACCCATACGCACGCGATCACCTTCGTGAACGGTGATATGGCGGCCTTTGGGGATCAGATAGGCGCGGGGTTCACCGGCAGCTTCGGGATGGACTTCGAGTTTACGTTTGCCTTTGGTGTCTTTGCCAAAACGGACCACCCCGTCGATCTCGGAGATGATGGCGTGTTCTTTGGGCTTACGGGCTTCAAAAAGCTCGACAACACGGGGAAGACCACCCGTGATATCTTTAAGTTTGGTGGTTTCACGGGGAACACGGGCAAGGACATCACCGCGCCGAACAATTTGCTTGTCTTCGACTTGAAGAGTCGCACCGACGGGCAAAGAAACGCGAACGTTTTTGTTTTTACCATCGGTTTGAAAGCGCAAGATCAAGGATGCACGGCGGTTCGGGTCGCGGCTTTCGACGATGACTTTGTTACTAAAGCCGGTGGTTTCGTTGACTTGTTCTTCGACCGTCACACCTTCGCGGATCTCTTCGTAGACAGCAGTTGCGATTCCATCGTTGGCTTCGTCGGGAAAGTCCGCCAAGATCGGGTTGTTGTAGGGATCCCAGTTGGAGATCACCGCGCCTGCGGGAACTTCGGAACCATCGGCAAAATTGATATAGGCTCCGAGGGTTGCGCGATAGCGTTCGCGATCTCGACCGTTTTTGTCGAGGATCACGAGGCTTGCGTTGCGGTTCATCACGATCCATACGGTCTTTTTGGTGCGCGTGCGGGGTTCTTCGATCTCGCGTTGAACGGCCTGCATCTCTTCGTAACGAAGAGTACCACCGCCACGGGTTTCGAGGGTCGATTGTTCGGCTTTTTGTGTTGCAGCGCCCCCGATGTGGAAGGTACGCATGGTCAACTGGGTACCGGGTTCACCGATACTTTGCGCAGCGATGACACCGACGGCTTCGCCGATGTTTACGCGGGTACCACGGGAGAGATCGCGCCCATAACAAAGCGCACAGACGCCATGCCGCGCTTCGCACGTCAACACAGAGCGGATCTTGACGCGCTCAAGACCTGCATCGATCACCTTTTCTGCGAGTTCTTCGTCGATCTGCATACCCGCCTCGACGATGGATTCGCCCGAGTGTGGGTCTTCGATATCTTCGGCGACAACACGGCCAAGGATACGATCTCCCAAACCTTCGATGACTTCGCCGTTTTCGACGAGAGAAGTCATCTCGATGCCTTCGGTCGTACCACAATCGATCTCAGTGATGATCGCGTCTTGCGCGACGTCCACAAGACGGCGAGTCAAATAGCCAGCGTTGGCGGTTTTGAGTGCGGTATCTGCGAGACCTTTGCGGGCACCGTGTGTTGAGATAAAGTATTGCAACACGGTGAGACCTTCGCGGAAGTTCGCAGTGATGGGCGTTTCGATGATGCTACCATCAGGTTTTGCCATCAAACCGCGCATACCTGCGAGTTGTCGAATCTGTTGGGTCGAACCACGCGCTCCGGAGTCGGCCATCATGTAGATGGAGTTGAAGGATTCGGTGGGGATCTTTTTCCCTTCGGGGGTTTCGATCACCTCTTGCTTGAGATCCTCCATCATCTGTTTGGTGACTTGTTCGGTGATGTTGGACCAGACGTCGACGATCTTGTTGTAGCGCTCGCCGCCTGTGATCTGGGATTCGCTGTGTTGTTGTTCAATCTCTTCGATCTCAGCGAAGGCTTTGTCGAGGAGTTCTTTTTTCTTTTCGGGGATCACCATGTCATCGACGCAGATCGAGATCCCGGCTTGTGTCGAAGCGGAAAAGCCCAAGCTACGGAGGCGGTCAGCGAGAAGAACGGTGGACTTGTTTCCAGCGAGTCGATAGCACTGGTCGATCAGGTTTTGCAGCGCTTTTTTATCCATCACGCGGTTGACGAGTTTAAAAGGCAGGGCGCGCGGCAACAGGTCACGCATCAACACACGGCCCGTCGTGGTCTCGACGATCGAGACTTCTTGGGAAACGGTACGTGAGTTTTCCTCGAAATCCACACCGCGCATCCGCACCTTGATCTTGGCTTGGATATCGACTTCGCCCGAATCATAGGCAACACGAACTTCTGCAGGGCTACTAAAGATCCGACCTGTTCCCGGGACAGCGGGTCGTTCGCGGGTGATGTAGTAGAGACCCAACACGATATCTTGGGTGGGGTTGATGATGGGCTTGCCGTGCGCGGGTGAGAGGATGTTGTTGGTGCTCATCATCAAAACGCGGGCTTCCATCTGGGCTTCGATCGAGAGGGGGACGTGGACGGCCATCTGGTCTCCGTCAAAGTCCGCGTTAAAAGCGGTACAAACGAGCGGATGGAGACGGATCGCCTTTCCTTCGATCAGGAGGGGTTCAAAGGCTTGAATCCCTAGGCGGTGAAGCGTGGGAGCACGGTTGAGAAGGATGGGGTGTTCTTTGATCACCTCTTCCAAGATATCCCATACTTCGGGCTTTTCTTTTTCCACCATCTTTTTGGCGCTTTTGATGGTGGTGGCAAGGCCGCGCTCTTCGAGTTTGTTGTAAATAAAAGGCTTAAAGAGTTCCAACGCCATCAGTTTGGGGAGGCCGCACTGATGGAGTTTCATCTCAGGACCGACGACGATCACAGAACGTCCCGAATAGTCGACGCGCTTTCCGAGCAAGTTTTGACGGAAGCGTCCTTGCTTTCCTTTGAGCATATCGGAAAGTGACTTGAGTGGGCGCTTGTTGGGGCCTGTGATGGTTTTTCCGCGCCGTCCGTTGTCAAACAGCGCATCGACGGCTTCTTGCAACATACGCTTTTCGTTGCGCACGATGATCTCGGGAGCGATCAGACCTTGGAGTCGTTGGAGGCGGTTGTTGCGATTGATCACGCGGCGATAGAGATCGTTGAGGTCGGAAGTGGCGAAGCGACCGCCCTCAAGGGGAACCAACGGACGCAGGTCGGGTGGCAAAACAGGGATCACCTCAAGCATCATCCACTCGGGGCGATTTCCTGACTCACGAAAAGCTTCGACAACTTTTAAGCGTTTGGCGTACTTTTTCCGTTTGGCTTCGGAGGTCACGTCTTTCATCAGGTCGCGCAGTTCGATGGCAAGGGACTCAAGATCTTGATCGTTGAGGATCTCTTTGATCGCTTCTGCGCCCATGCCAGCGCGAAAAGGGGGTTCGAGATCTTCGCTGAGACCTTCGAATTCTTCGAGCTTTTTCTCAAACTGTTCTTCGGTGAGCATCTCCCCTTTTTTGAGATTGGTTTTGCGGGGATCGATCACCACATAAGACTCGCAGTAGAGGACTTTTTCGAGATCTTTGAGCGTCATATCCAAGAGGTTCCCGATGCGGCTCGGAAGGCTCTTGAGGAACCAGATATGCGCAACGGGCGTTGCAAGGCCGATGTGACCGAGACGCTCGCGGCGAACCTTGGACTGGATGACTTCGACGCCGCATTTTTCGCAGACGACGCCGCGATGTTTCATGCGCTTGTATTTTCCGCACAAACACTCGTAGTCCTTGGTGGGGCCAAAGATGCGGGCGCAAAACAGACCTTCTCGTTCAGGCTTGAAGGTGCGGTAGTTGATGGTTTCGGGCCGCTTGACCTCGCCGTGAGAGAGTTCACGGATCTTGCTTGGCGATGCCAGAGAGATCCGAATGGCACGAAAACTTAGGGGATCTTTGGGCTTATCAAAGAAGCTAAAGATATCTTTCAAGGCATTTCCCTCACAGATGGCACCATTGCGACGCGGCACCCAAAGTGCCGCGCCACAAAACGGTTGGAGCCTTGGAACAGTTGAACAAGGCGAGGTCGGTTATTTGCTGCTGTCTTCTTCTTTGTCTTCGACAAGTTCGACGTCGAGCGCAAGGCTTTGAAGCTCTTTGATCAAGACGTTGAAAGATTCGGGAAGACCGGACTCAAGCATATTGTCGCCTTTGACGATGGCCTCGTACATACGCGTGCGGCCCACAACGTCGTCACTTTTGACGGTAAGGAATTCTTGGAGGCTGTAGGCAGCGCCATAGGCTTCCATCGCCCAAACCTCCATCTCACCGAGGCGTTGACCACCAAATTGGGCCTTTCCGCCGAGTGGTTGTTGGGTGACGAGCGAGTAGGGTCCGATAGAGCGGGCGTGGATCTTATCGTCGACGAGGTGATGGAGTTTGAGCATATACATCACCCCGACGGTCACGTCGCTTGCGAAGATATCACCTGTGCGGCCATCGAAGAGGATAGTTTGACCGGATTTGGGAAGCCCGGTAGTTTGGAGCTTTTGGCGAATTTCTTCTTCGGAGGCACCGTCGAAGACGGGCGTTGCGAGGTACATCCCACGACGCAAGCCTTGGCAGAAGAAGCGCAATTCTTCGCCGTGTAGGCCATCCAGAAGTTCCCAGACGTTGACGCGTCCGCCTTCGTATTCGGTGAGCGCATGGGGTTCAAAGAAGCTTTTGACTTCTTCGCGGATACGCTCGTCTGCATAACGGCTTTCCAGCATCTCGTTGATACGTTGACCGAGTCCCAACGCAGCCCAACCAAGGTGGGTTTCGAGGATCTGTCCAACGTTCATCCGAGAAGGAACCCCAAGGGGGTTCAAGACGATGTCAACGGGTGTTCCGTCCGCGAGGTAAGGCATATCCTCTTCGGGCAAGATACGGCTCACAACGCCCTTGTTTCCGTGGCGTCCGGCCATCTTATCGCCGACTTGGAGCTTACGTTTCACGGCAAGGTAGACTTTGACCATCTTCAAAACGCCGGGTTGGAGATCGTCGCCCTTTTTCATGCGCTCGATGCGCTCTTGATAGTTTTTGCTGATCTCGGAGCGTTGATCTTCGACGGCTTCTTCGATACGACGAACGCGTTCTTGGACGTCTTCATCCACGAGAGGGATATCGGCCCACAAAGTGCGAGGCAATCCATCGAGGATCTCGACGGTCAGCTTTTTACCCGCAGGGACAAGGGTTTCACCTTGGTGGATCAGTTTCCCTGCGGTCGTTTGGCCATCCAAGAGCTGGCGCAATTTTTCGTTGGCCGCTTTTCGCAAGATCTGAAGTTCCGCGTTCATGTCTTTTTGCATGCGGGTTTCCATCTCGTCTTCGATCTGGCGTGTGCGTGCATCGCGATCGTCGCCTTTGCGTCGGCTAAATACGCGTGCATCGATCACGATGCCCCGCTGTCCGGGCTTTGCACGTTCCGAAGAATCGCGAACATCTCCCGCTTTTTCACCGAAGATCGCACGCAAGAGCTTTTCTTCGGGACTTAGCTGTGTTTCGCCTTTGGGGGTGATCTTGCCCACCAAGATATCACCCGGCTTGACTTCTGCACCGATGCGGATGATGCCGCTTTCATCGAGGTCTTTGAGGGCTTCATCGCCAACGTTCGGGATATCTCGGGTGATCTCTTCTTTGCCGAGTTTGGTTTCTCGTGCGTAACACTCGATCTCTTCGATGTGGATGGAGGTATAGATATCCTCTTTGACCACACGTTCGTTGATCAAGATGGAGTCTTCAAAGTTGTAGCCACCCCACGACATAAACGCGACGATGCAGTTCTGCCCGAGAGCCAGCTCACCACCAGAAGTTGCGGGACCATCGGCGATGACATCGCCCTTGTATACGCGATCTCCGCGTTTGACGATCGGTTTTTGGTTGATCGAGGTGTTTTGATTGGAACGTTGGTACTTGATCAATTTGTAGATATCGACCTGTGTACCGAGTTCGTTACGAGCGTCGTCTGTGTCGACACGTACAACAATCCTCGAAGCATCGACATAATCGACGAGACCATCACGTTTTGCAACGACGGTGACACCGGAGTCACGGGCAACGATGCGCTCGATGCCTGTTCCAACAAGAGGCGCAAAGGTCCGTAACAGTGGGACGGCTTGGCGTTGCATGTTGGAGCCCATCAATGCGCGGTTTGCGTCGTCGTGTTCAAGGAACGGAATCAAAGATGCAGCGATCGAGACGAGCTGGTTTGGAGAAACGTCCATGAGCTGGACTTCGCTTGGCGAGGCACCAGAAAAAGTTTCTCCGCCTTTGCGCACCGTCACAAAAGGACCTGCCAAAAAGCCTTGTTCGTTGACGATGGCGTTGGCTTGAGCGATGGTATAGCGCTCTTCGTCAAGCGCAGAAAAATACTGCACACCATCGAGAACACGGCCATTTTCGACTTTGCGGTAGGGGGTTTCGACGAAGCCGAACTGATTCACACGCGCATACGTTGCGAGGCTTGCAATCAAGCCGATGTTCGGGCCTTCTGGCGTTTCGATCGGACAGATTCGACCGTAGTGTGTGGTGTGAACGTCGCGCACTTCAAAGCCTGCGCGGTCACGGGTCAAACCTCCGGGTCCAAGGGCCGAAAGACGGCGCTTATGTGTGACTTCGGAGAGGGGATTGGTTTGATCCATAAATTGGCTCAATTGGGACGAGCCAAAGAATTCTTTGACCACCGCGTTAACGGGCTTGGGATTGATCAGATCGTGCGGCATAAGCTGCTCGACCTCTTGGATCACCATGCGTTCTTTGATCGCACGTTCCATCCGAACCAAGCCGATGCGGTATTGATTTTCAAGCAATTCACCCACAGCTCGGACACGACGGTTTCCAAGATGATCGATATCGTCCACCTCGAATCCGTCTTTGTTGTTGCGCAAGTTGATCAGGTAGCGAACAACCTCAAGGATATCTTGGGGGGTCAAGACGGTCTTGTTGAGAGGCGTGTCGTGGAGATCGAACTTGTGGTTGAGCTTGAGGCGTCCAACGGAGGAAAGGTCGTAACGATCGGGGTTAAAGAAGAGATTGTTGAAGAGGCTGGTGGACGTCTCCATCGTAGGAGGCTCGCCCGGGCGCAAGCGACGATAGATCTCCATCATCGCTTCTTCGGGGGTATTGATCTTGTCTTGGTTGAGAGTGTCGCGCAAAGATCCTGCGTTGTTGCCTTCGATGAAAAGGACACGGAAAGAGGTGATCTTTCGTTGTTCGATCTCATCAAGGATGTCAGGCGTGATCTCTTCATTGACTTGGACGAGGATCTCGCCTTCTTCGGGATCGAAGATATCTTCGGCAGCGATGCGACCGATCAACGAATTGCGGCTGATTGGCAGACGATCGACGCCGCTTTCGCGGATGCGCTTGATGCGGGGTCCATTGTGTTTGTTTCCAAACTTTGTCCCTGCTTTCAAGACCAATTTTCCGTCCGCCGAATAGATATCACGCTCTGCTTTTTGGCCAAGGAGCAAGTCGATATTGAGGGCACGACGATGTTCGCAAGGAACGAAGAACTTTCCTTGAAGGGTATCCACGCCGTCGTCACGAAGGCGCTCGAGGTCGCCAAACGTGATGTATGCGCCTTTATTGAAGACAAGCTCACCATTTTGGTTGAACGCATCATCAGCCAAACGGCAGCCCACAAGGTAATCGGGTGTCACAGGAAGAGGAGAAGTACCTTGTTCAAGCAGTTTTTGAATTGCCCAATCGTTGAGTTTGGTGTGGACTTGTGGCTCGCCCTTGGAAAGCAAAAGTTCATTTCCAAGCAAGACATCGTGCCCTGCGGTGTTAGACAACCAACAAACAAAGTTGGCCTCAGATACGGGGGGACGGGCGACGTGGATGAGTTCGGTGTCGTAGAACTCGTTGAGCAGCTCTGCGGTGGTGTAACCCAGCGCTCGCAAAAGCACGGTGGCAGGCAACTTTCGACGTCGGTCGATCCGAACGTACAGGATATCTTTGGCATCGAATTCAAAATCGATCCAGCTTCCGCGATAGGGAATTACGCGAGCAGAATAAAGATACTTTCCGGAGGAGTGGGTTTTCCCTTTGTCGTGTTCGTAGAAAACACCCGGAGAGCGATGAAGTTGGCTGACCACCACGCGCTCTGTTCCACTGATAATGAACGTGCCTTGTTCGGTCATTAAGGGGATCTCGCCGAAAAAGACTTCTTGTTCGGTGATATCTTCGATATCTTTGCTGCCGGTTTCTTCGTCGACTTTCCAGATCACAAGGCGAACTTCGACGCGGATCGTCGCAGCGTAAGTGACACCACGCTGACGGCATTCTTCCACGTCATACTTTGGCGGCTCCAAATGATACGCGACAAAGTTTAATTGACAGGTCTCATTGAAGTCTTTGATGGGAAAGACGCTCTTAAAGACAGCTTGAAGACCCGTGTTTTCGCGCTCGTGAGGGAGCTTATCGGCTTGCAGAAACTTCTCGAAAGATTTTTTCTGCATCTCGATCAGGTTGGGGATCTCGATGATCTGCCTGATCTTGCCAAAGCTCCTTCTCACTCGGAAATTGTTTTGAATTTGGGCCGTCATCAACCCTCCTGCAGTGGATGTTGAGCGGACTTGGCACACCCAGAGAAACGCTCAAAGCGGTGGCGCACTCGATTCAAGTCCCAAGACAAAGGGAAAAGGATGCAAATGAGATCAATTGGGTTGGGGATCTATCAAATACGGATGGAGATCGTTGCGTTCTTGCGCGGCGGTGGATAGGCACCGATGGCAAGAGGTGGTGGTGTATTGGCAAGGAGTGTTCGGAAAAGCTTCGCACAAAGCAAGAGAGAAACTCACCGAAAACAAAGGCATGGTGGGGTAAAATGCCCTGCACGAAGTCTTGCGACAACTCCTTTTGGTGTGCGGAGGCGGACAAAAGACAGGGGATGTTTTGAGGAGGAGACTGGTGTTTCAAAGTGATCTGCGAACACATCAAATGGTCATCTCGCCAGAGTTTCTGGAGACAAGGAAACACTCGGGAAGCGACAAAACATGCCTGCAATTCACTGATTGGCCCGTAAAGCCCATGTGCTTTCGCCTTGGGTTTTGGGTGAACGACAATGCTTTCAAGAGGAAAGTACAGGAGGGCGTTTTGCCCGCAAGGTCCACCATGATTCACAAAAAAAAAGAAAAGTCAAGAGAAACTTGCGTTCTCTTTTCTTTTCTTTTGCGTCATGTTGCTCGACTTGAGCAGAGAGAGCGCAAAGGCCAAACGTGAAAAGAACCCTCGAAGGCAAGGGAATTCTTCTCAGGTCTGACCTTTGTGATCGAGCGGTCGGTACGATGATCGCCGACACAAAGATCAAAAGCACGAGATTACTTGATCTCGATGGTGCCGCCGGCTTCTTCAAGTTGCTTTTTAAGATTTGCGGCTTCTTCTTTGGAGATTCCTTCTTTGACGGGCTTGGGCACGCCTTCAACGAGATCTTTGGCTTCTTTGAGGCCAAGACCCGTCACGGTGCGGATTTCTTTGATCACTTGGATCTTTTTGTCGCCAAAGCCGGTCAGGATGACGTCGAACTCGGTTTTTTCTTCGACGGGAGCAGTGGGGCCAGCCGCAGCAGCAACCACCACAGGACCCGCAGCAGCAGCGGCGGAAACGCCCCATTTGCCTTCGAGGTCTTTCACAAGCTCTGCGATTTGCAAAACGGTGAGGTTGCTGAGTTTGTCGATGATCTCGGTTTTCACTTTTTCAAAATCACTCATGAGAAACACTCCACTTGGTTGGTTGGTATTTGTTTCGATGCTCGCCTGTTCGAATGTTTCAAGAACATTCAAACGAGCGCGACGATCTGGATGGGGAAAAGTCTTGAATTCTGAGACTTTTCTGTTTTCTTGCGGTCCTTTTCACGAGGATTTGGCCGCTTTTCACGAGACAAAGCGTCTTATTCTTCGCCGTTGAGCTTGCGTCGTTGTGCGTCAAGAAGAAACACAACTTGTTGGGGAACAGCATGAAAGAGGCGAACCAATTGGGTCGCAGGGGCGACCAACGTGCCGAGCAACTTGGCGCGAAGTTCTTCGCGGGAGGGAAGTTTGGCAAGTTGTTCAACGCCTTTGCGATCCAATCGTGTGCCGTCGACGTATCCGCCTTTGACAATGAACTTGTCTTTGGTTTTGGCGCATTCTTGGGCAACACGGGCGGGTGCCACAGGATCTTCTTTGCTGTACGCGATAGCGGTGGTACCGACAAAATCGGCACCAATCACCGCAAGCTTGGTCCCTTGCGTTGCGATACGGGCAAGGGTGTTTTTTACGACACGAACCGAGACGCCCTGTTTACGAAAGGCACGACGGATCTCCGTAATATCGCGAACAGACAAGCCTTTAAAATCGGCAAGGACGGCACCTTGCACAGATTCAAAATCAGCTCGCATCTCCGCGATCTGTTCTCCTTTATAGGCACGATCCAAGGTTTTGCTCCTTTCTTCGGGGCGGGTACGGCCTTTGAAGAAAATTCCCATCAAGCCAAAGAAACCAAGTCAACAGTGTTTTGTTCATCTTTAAGAAAAAGAAGAAGGAAACGTATCGGTTGGCTTGCCTCGGCAGGTAAAATTATCCAAAAAGGCCCTGCTGTCTTCGACAAGAACGATTGATTCTTTTCCTTCAGGATCAGCTTGCTTTGAGTGCGTTCTGGATAGAAGCGACATCGACGGTCACGCTTGGGCTTTGCGTGAGAGAAAAGCTGATTTTCTGGAGGTATACACCTTTTGAAGTGGCGGGTTTTGCGCGCATGATGTTATCAAAGATCGCGAGCAAGTTTCCACGAAGTTGTTCGGGGGAAAAGGATATCTTGCCGACGCTGGTATGAACGATACCAGCTTTGTCAACGCGGTATTCGACTTTTCCGGATTTTTGTTCACGAACCGCGTTGCCCACGTCGAACGTCACCGTTCCAACTTTGGGGCTAGGCATCAAGCCACGCGGACCGAGGAGTTTACCGATCAAACCCACATGGCGCATCATATCTGGTGTAGCGATGGCCTTATCAAACTCCAACCAGTTTTCCGTGCGGATTTTTTCAACGAGATCTTCGCCACCCACAACATCGGCACCTGCTTCTTGTGCTTCTTTGGCTTTTTCGCCTTTTGCAAACACAATGATGCGGACCGTTTTTCCTGTACCGTGGGGAAGAACAACGGCTCCACGAACCATTTGTTCCGATTTTCGTGGATCAACACCCAACTGAACAGCGATATCAACGCTTTGATTGAAACGTGCGTAATTGAGTTCGGGTTTTTTCAACAAATCAAGAGCTTCGTCAAACGAATACAAGCGACCTGTTTCGATAAGCTGACGAGCTGCTTGACTTTTTTTCCCACATGATTGGGTAATTCGCTTACCTTTTTCACGCAAAGAACCTTCGCGCTTTTTTGGAATGCGTGGCATAAGAGACTCCTACGTTTGTTGTGGGCCTTGCTTCAGAAGGGCGCACAAAAGAGGTCGTAGTTCAAACGTCATGGTATGAAGCGCTCTCGAAGGAGCGGTTCGGGACAAGAAAATTAGCGAACGTCAACACCCATCGATCGGGCAGTTCCAGCGATAATTTTCTTTGCAGCTTCGACATCGTTGGCGTTGAGATCGGGCAGTTTCAATTTCGCGATACTTTCGATCTGCTCCCAAGACAACGCGCCCACTTTTTCTTTTCCGGGCTTTTTTGAACCCGAACCCGGTTTTTTGGTGGTTGCCAAACCGAGTTCTTTCTTAATCAAGACCGATGCAGGGGGGGTTTTGGTAATAAAGGTAAACGAGCGATCTTGAAAAACCGAGATCACCACGGGAATGATCATGCCCACCTGATCTGCGGTACGTGCGTTGAACTGTTTTACGAACTCCATGATGTTGACGCCGTGTTGACCCAACGCCGGACCGACTGGCGGCGAAGGGTTTGCACGCCCGGCGGGACACTGGAGTTTCACTTCCGCCATTAATTTCTTGGCCATCGCCTTAACCTCAATGTTTGTTCACAAACGCAAGAACAAGCCACTACAGCATGACGCGAGCGCTATAGCTTTTCGACCTGCGAAAAGTCCAGTTCTACAGGAGTAGAACGACCAAAAATGCTGACCATAACCCGTACTTTGCCTTTGTCTGGACGAACTTCTTCGATGGTTCCGTTAAAGTTCATAAAAGGCCCTTCTGTGACGCGGACTTCCTCGCCCATCTCAAATTCGACGCGCGGTTTCGGGCGCTGTGCGCCTTCTTCCATTTGTTGTGTAATTTTGCGGACTTCAGAAGCGGGAACGGGAACAGGATGCTTTGAATTGCCGATAAAACCAGAGATTTTTGGAGTCGTCTTGACAAGATGCCAAGTTTCGTCCGTGAGGATCATGTGGATCAGCATATATCCCGGGTAGAATTTGCGCTCAGAAGTTTTCTTCGCGCCGCCTTTGGCGTTTTCTACTACTTTTTCAACAGGGATCAAGATCCCCTCTTCGAGATCACCAAAGTGATCTTCAAGGGACTCTTGGATGATGCGTTGCTGAAGACTTTTTTTGGCTTTGTGTTCGAAGCCGGAATATGTGTTGACCACATACCACTTGAGTTTTTCTTCTTTGCCCAATGTACAGTCTCCTAGAAGAAAAGGAACGATCTTCTGATGCGCCCTTGTCTTCTTTGCCGTTTATGTGGCAAAACACGACCGGGAGGATAGAACTCGTCTTGTGGGGGGGGTTTTGGTGAACACAAGAGGTGAGCGGGAATTGCGGAAGGTGAGGAGGTACGAGTCAAGGAAAAACACAACCACCTGACCGAAAAAGGGAGAACCCCAAAACAAAAACCGCTTACCAAGATCGGCGAAACAGAGGTTGGTCTTTTTCGTCCGATGTGAGCCAAGGAAGCGAACACAAAGCAACCAAGCGATCAAATTCGGTAGAGAAAAGTCGTTGCCCATGACCATACTTGATCAAAAAACCACAAGAAGAGAGAAAAAATAATCGTGGTGATGATCACGACGATCGTGGATGTTTGAGTGTCTTTGCCTGTAGGCCAAGTCACACGATACATCTCGTCGATCACTTCATGGGCTGCTTGGTTGACGTCTTGATGAAACCAGAGACGAAGACTGATTCCTGCGGCCACACCCAACCCGATCAAGTTGGCAAGCGTAAAACTCTCGGTAAGGATGATGTAATCACGAACACCGTAAGGGCGAAGATAATAAAAAAGACTTTTAAAAGTTTCGCCTAATACCCAGACACCCAAGAGGCCCAGTCCGAGAAAAGCCAACACAACCCAGCGTCGATGTTTGTCCATCTTTTTGGGCACCTATCCATGCAAAAAGTCGCTTTTTCTCCAAAAAAGATAAGGGAGAAAAGAGAGCGACTTTGAATTCAAAAAAACAGGCCAAGAGGGACTTGAACCCCCGACCTGCGGATTTGGAGTCCGCTGCTCTACCAACTGAGCTATTGGCCTATCGAGAAGACAAAGATCTTCTCTGAGAGAAACTTATCAGCCGATGATCTCGGTGACAACACCCGCGCCGACAGTACGACCACCTTCACGGATTGCGAAACGAAGTTCTTTTTCCAAAGCAACGGGGGTGATCAACTCCACAGCGAGGGAAGTGTTGTCACCAGGCATGATCATCTCCACACCGTCGGGAAGAGTGATCGATCCCGTCACGTCGGTGGTGCGGAAGTAGAACTGTGGACGATAGCCTTTGAAGAAGGGTGTATGACGGCCACCTTCTTCTTTACCGAGGACGTACACTTCGGCTTTGAATTTAGTGTGTGGCTTGATCGAACCGGGTTTTGCGAGAACTTGGCCACGCTCAACGTCTTCACGCTTGATACCACGAAGGAGCGCACCGACGTTGTCGCCTGCACGACCTTCATCAAGCAACTTACGGAACATTTCCACGCCAGTCACTGTGGTTTTGCGTGTATCGCCAAAACCGACGATCTCGATTTCTTCGCCAACGCGAACAATTCCACGCTCAACACGGCCCGTAACAACGGTACCACGACCCGAGATGGTGAACACGTCTTCGATCGGCATCAAAAAGGGCTTGTCGATGGCGCGGATCGGCTCGGGGATAAACGTGTCAAGTGCTTCGACAAGTTCCATGATGCACTTGATTGTTTGGGGATTGGGTGTTTCAAGAGCAGCGCGAGCCGAACCTTTGATGATGGGGGTATCATCGCCGGGATACTCATATTTATTGAGGAGTTCGCGGATTTCCATTTCGACGATTTCGAGGATCTCAGCGTCATCCACAAGGTCGACTTTGTTCAAGAAAACAACAAGGTGGGGAACGTTGACTTGTTTGGCCAAGAGAACGTGTTCGCGTGTTTGAGGCATCGCACCGTCCGAAGCCGCAACCACAAGGATGGCACCATCCATCTGTGCGGCACCGGTGATCATGTTTTTGATGTAGTCGGCGTGACCCGGACAGTCGACGTGTGCGTAGTGGCGTGCATCGGACTCATACTCGACGTGTGCGGTGTTGATGGTAATCCCGCGCTCTTTTTCTTCGGGGGCCTTGTCGATCTGATCATAGGCCATGGCTTTGGATTTGCCCATACTGGCCAAAACGGTTGTAATGGCTGCGGTCAGCGTGGTTTTTCCATGGTCAACGTGTCCAATGGTACCCACGTTAATGTGGGGCTTGGTCCTCGAAAATTTTTCTTTCGACATAGCAGCCTGCTCTCCATACTCGCGAACTATTGCTTGTGGATGAAGTGTAAGACAAAAGAGCCAAAGGCTTCGATTGTCTAGAAAAGAAAGAATGCGTTCTTTTTGAAGACTTCAAGGAGAACGCGATGATTTGTGTACAGGAATTTCTCGGATGATCTGGAAAATCCAGAAGGGTGGTGTTGTTTGCACAACACACATCAGAGAGAAGCCTACGACCGGATTTGAACCGGTGACCTCTTCCTTACCAAGGAAGTGCTCTACCTACTGAGCTACGCAGGCGGATGTTTCGAGCGGGAAACGGGATTCGAACCCGCGA
>CAUJFU010000100.1 GCA_963169055.1 Myxococcota bacterium | reverse complement strand
TCTGCCAAACCAGCCCTGTGGTGATGAAGGCTTATGGCTTTGACGTCCCCACGCTTACCCCGCCCGATCCCACCGCAGCGTACTTCGTCGAGTACTACATCGAAGCCTATGACACACAAGGCCGAACCATCTCAACGCTTGGCAGTGCAAGTGATCCCAAACGTGTAAAACGCACCTTACCCACCACAGGAAACACCAACTACCCCAACACCAAAGCCACCCCTTTCTATCAAACATGGTGGTTTTGGACCGTGGTCGGCGTCGTGGTTGTGGGTGGCGTTGTCGCTGGTGTTGTCGTCGGAACTGCCCCCAAACCTCTCCCTCCCGCCACCACAGGAACCGTGATCGTCACCATCGTTCGTTAAACTATGCGGCCTTTCTCCAAACGCCTTTTTTGTTTGCGGCCACGGGGAAAACGGCTCTTGAAGACATCGGTTAGGTAAAAAAGATGCTTACGAGATATCGTTGTGTTGTTTGGTTGTTGGGTCTTTTGATGTGGATTGGCTTGGGTGCTTGCGCACCGATGGCCGAAGCTCCCGAAGTCGCGATCCGTGTCGGGCAACTTCAAGATGGCGTCAACAGCGTGACTTTGTGGATCATCGCTCCCAACTATCCCGGAAGTTCCTCTGTTTCTTGCCAAGATCTACTTGATCGCAAGGTCGTCTTTGATGCCAAAACCTTCGATCAAAAGAAAACAAAATCCGCTATCATCGCTTTCGGTCAACAAGAAAGCGTGACGAGCACGATCGAAAGCATCCTCCCGGGAAACTACCTCTTTGTGGTCGGCGGCTACAAAGATGGCTTGCAAGAACTCCCCAACCTGCGCTATATCGGCTGCCAAGAAGCCAAGGTCGAGGTCGGCAAGAAACTGGCCTTGTCGATCTTTTTGGCAATGGTTCCTGTAGCAAAGCCCTAGTATCGGGCGATTTGGACTTCGATGACACGTTATTGCTCCCCTGCCTTTTGTCTCCCCCCCCACGCGCATCCTGACGCTCTTCTCCACCTTACATATCTTCAAATGGCGATGTTTCGGGGACTTTGGACTTTTATGGTCTGGTGCTTTGCCTTTGGACTCCTTGGATGCCGTCCGATATTGCGCACCCAAGAACAGTTGCATGGAGCGCCCCCCTCTCGCGATCTGATCGCAGCCTATGTCTTGGATCAGCTCCCAACATACCCCGCCAAGTACTTTTCGGTTGGTGGCGTGCGCCTTGGCGATCCGAAAGAACGCGTCGAAGCGCTTTGGGGTAAACCTTCCCGCCAGACGGACGATCGCTCAACGTGGGGAGATGTTGATGGAAATCCCCTATACTCCGTTCTTTGGAAGGAAGTGGTCACTCGCGCCAACGCGCAATCCCCGCCAAAACGCGAAAGCCTTGTTGTGCAAATCGACCTTTTTCCAGCTTGTTCCTCCATACTCCATCCCGACAACCGCGTGCTTCTTTCCGAAGCCATCCGCCAAAACGCTGTCCGTCAAAAGCTCTTTGCAGCCATCCCCTTTCCACAACATACCCGACTGGCCAAACGCTTCTTTTATCTTCAGCGCGGGTGGGCGGTCGTTTTGTTCTCTGAACTGATCCCCTCGCAACAAAAGATCCCTTATGTTGTTCGTCTGTTCTTGGAAACACCCACAACCCCACTCCGCTAAGGCACGTCACAGGCGAAACCCACCCAACATACCCAAACGCACGTCACCGCGAGACTTTAACACCGCGTACTCCCAACATAGTTCCCATCCTTCCCGATCGCTCACAGGTTTGGCGTACAAGATCCGCCTTGCTTTGGTGGGCCGACATCTGCCCGAAATAAATGGGCCTTTGAGGTTTTTGATGAAGATCGTATTCGCAACTAGCTTGGTCGGAAATGACCGTTTGATGCGCGCTGAAGCGCTGCTCCGCTTTTGCAAAGAACAAGGACACGAAGTCTTCCTTGTCACTCGCAACCGTTTTACCGACGCATGGACACCCTATGTCCTTGAAACCTTTCAGATCGCCATCCCTCGACACTGCCCCCCCGAAGAGATGGCCGCCATGACCATTGAAAAAAACCGCGCACTCCTCGGAAGAATGGACTATTTTCGCCCGCTTTGCGCGATCATCGACGGCGAAGACTTTGTAGGAAAAGTCGCACAACGCCTGAACATCCCGACCGTCTGCATCGATCCCAAGCATGCCTTTGAAACCACCCGCCTCAGCATCACGCTCCCTCCCTTTGCTCTCGAACAACTCCGCTCCTTGCGCGAAGAACTCCGCCAACGCAGCTTTGAACCCCGCTGGTTTCTCCTACCCGTCTTTTTCGATGCCCTACCCATCCGCCCCGAAGTGTTGCTTTGTCAACCGATATCCACCTTCACCGATGCCCCAAACACCGACACTTCTGATGAAGGATGGCTGCTTTTGGTCGGCTGGCAAGGCGTCGAAGAAGACGTTCGCCCTTTCCTTGAACAGCAAATCCGCGTCCGTGTCCACTACCCTGTCCGCGTCGAAAGACCTCGTGAGATCAAGCAGGAAGAATCCCTTGACGGCGAAGGTGCCACCATGCGCAGACGGCGCTCTGCTCCCCCCTCTCGCTCCCCCGAAGAAGAAGCCGCTGCTGCACGCGCCATGCTTCCCAACTCCGATGCCTATGTATCTTATTCCGTCGCCAACACCGAAGCTTGGCAACAAGACCTCCCACGCGCCAAAGCCGTGATCCTACAAGGCGATGCTTCTCAACTGGCCGATGCCATCGCTCTACGAAAACCCACCCTCGTCGTCCCACAAAAAGATCACTTTGAACAATGGGTTTGCGGCCAATACATCGAAAAAATGGGCGTCGGTGAAACACACACCAAACTCAATCGCACCACCATCGACGGCTTCCTCGAACGGCTCGATCGCTACAAAGACAAATTGCACCAACTCCCCCCAAGCAAATCCCCCAAGCTCACCGACACCCTCCGAGATATCTTGGCCACCCTCCAATCCGAAGCCACCGAACAGCCCCGCCAATCCGAACGTTTCGCATCTTCGCAACGAAGCCGACCCACAACCCGCGATAACGAATCCGCCACACCACACACAGACGGCCCCCCTCCAAAACGTCCGTCACATCGACCAGATGGCGATACCCCAAGACCTCGGACATTCCGACAAGATGGCGAATCACCAAGACCTCGGACATTCCGACCAGATGGCGACTCCCCAAGACCTCGGACTTTCCGACCAGATGGCGATTCACCAAGACCTCGGACATTCCGCCAAGATGGCGACTCCCCAAGACCTCGGACGTTCCGCCAAGATGGCGATTCCCCAAGACCTCGCCACACTCCACAAGACAGCGATGCCCCAAGACCCCGTTATCCCCGTCAAGATGGTGAATCCCCAAGACCTCGGACGTTCCGCCAAGATGGCGACTCACCGAGACCTCGTTATCCCCGCCAAGATGGCGACTCCCCAAGACCTCGGACGTTCCGCCAAGACGGCGACTCCCCAAGACCCCGTTATCCCCGTCAAGACGGCGATTCGCCGCGTCCTCGTTTCTCCGATCGAGAGAACGCCCCACGTCCACGTGCTGAGGAAGGGCGACGCCCCGCATCTTCGGAACGCGGAGAACGCGCAGGCTCCATCGAGGTGTGGCGTCCTCCCTCGAAACAAGCCGACGAAACCCATTCCACAAACCAACCCCCAGCAGCAGGCGGTGAACGGCTACCACGCCGCAAAAACACCGAAGGTTCGGGCGAGCAGAAGCCTTGGCGTAAAAACACCGAAGGTTCGGGCGAGCAGAAGCCTTGGCGCAAAAACACCGAAGGTTCGGGCGAAAAGAAGCCTTGGCGTAAAAACACCGAAGGTTCGGGCGAGCAGAAGCCTTGGCGTAAAAACACCGAAGGTTCGGGTGAACAGAAGCCTTGGCGTAAAAACACCGAAGGCTCGGGCGAACAGAAGCCTTGGCGTAAAAACACCGAAGGTTCAGGCGAACAGAAGCCTTGGCGTAAAAACACCGGCGGATCGGGTGAACAGAAGCCTTGGCGTAAAAACACCGGCGGATCGGGCGAACAGAAGCCTTGGCGTAAAAACACCGAGGGAAAAGAAACAAGCGAACGTGGATCATCCAACCCCAAACCCCCGAAACGTAACCCCCCACGAGACGAATAGGCTGAAAAGACGAAACGCGACAGCCCAACACAGGCGCTTCCTGCGATTCTGAGATGGCCCGAACTGAGCGGGGGGATGATGCGTTAGGGGGACGTGTCAAAGAGCCAGACGCCGAACACCTCCAAAAAGGCAGAGGCTAGGCAGGCCAAGAAAAAAGCCGTGTTCGCACCACGCCAAGCGGAGCCGCTGTTTGTTTGGAAATGTAGGTTCACCCCGCCGATACGGGGTCAAGGGGCGCAAGTCCCTTGCGGGGCGTGGGGTAGCACCCCACAAAAACAAATCAAACAACCCATCAAACCATCCCCTAAAAAAGAGAGTCGGAGGCATTTGTGACGAAACAGGAGCATTCGATCGAGATCAGCGCGGTGCAAGATCAAGAAGAGTTGAAGGCGTTGGCAGATGCCTTGCGCAGATCGTTGTGGTTTCCGCGATTGGAAGAAGACGATTGGACAGAACGCGAAGGCGTGGAGCGATTGCGGATCGCTCGGTTGGACGGAGAGGTTGTCGGAGGGCTTTCGTGCCACCACATGGGGCAGTGGTTTGGAGGCCGAAGCGTACCGATGGGGGCGATTCGAGCGGTGGGGATTCGTCCAGATGCGCGGATGTACGGGGTTGCACACACCATGCTGACTTCCAACCTCGCAGAGCTACGAGAAGCAGGCATCCCGCTGGCTTCGTTGTACCCCGCTACGCAGCGAGTGTATCAGTCTGTAGGCTACGGGAGCGCAGGAACGATGGTTTGGTACAGGCAACCGATCTCCGAGCTACATCCGGCAAAACGAACAGCTCTGCGTGTACGAGGACTGTCTGGTTCGATGGAGATGCTGCGCGAGGTATTGGAACCGTTGTATCGCGCTCGGGCAGAACGGACCAACGGGCATTTGGAGCGAAGCGATTGGATGTGGGATCGCTGCTTTCTGAAGCCGGGAGGAAAACAAACCCGCGATGTGTATGTCATCGAACGTGATGGAAAAGCCGAAGGATACGTCGTATGCGATCACGTGCGGATCCCAGATCAATTCCGAGGACGCCTAGAGATCCGCGATTGGCAAGCCACGACGCCCGAAGCGATGCGCCAGATCTGGTGCTTTGTGGCAGATCACCGATCGCACATGGAATTTGTGCGATGGCACGGCCCACGCGCAGAGCCGATGTTGGCGATGCTCGATCAACATCAATGGGAGATCGATGTCTCTTTGACGTGGATGACGCGGATCGTCGATGTGGTGGAAGCCTTGCGCAAGCGCGGTTATTCTCCTGCCCTCTCGATGCAAGTCAGCCTGCGCGTGGAAGATCCTTGCTTGCCTTGGAATCGCGGATGTTGGAGGCTGATCGTGGAAAACGGCCTAGCCAGCGTCACAGAAGCCACCCCCGATGCCAAAACCGTTACGCTCCAAGTCCAAGGGTTGTCTTCGTTATACACGGGTTATCTTTCTCCCTATTCACTCGAACAAATGGGCCTCTTACACGGTCCATCCGATGCCTTGGCAGGGTTGGCGCTCTTGTTTGCAGGCGGGGAGCCTTGGACGCCTGATATGTTCTAAGCCATCCCGACGAGTATGCGCTCTTTGTTCGTGGCCCTCTCCGAGAACCGTGAGCGCGACTTGGAAGCATGGTATATCCTAAGCCATCGCAACAGGTGGGGGGGTTCCTATCTGGATCTTTTCGGATCGATTCGCTATAACCCTTGACCGTCCGATCGAGGCCCGCAGCGAGTGCAAACGTGCGGAGCAAATGTTTCAAAAAACAAGATCTGTGTAGAAAAGAAAGGTGTTTGAGATGAGAACATGGCTATTTTCTGTTAGCGGTTTTTTCTTTGTGTGTGTCTCTTTGGTCGCCTGCGGCCCGCTCACGCCCCAAGCTGCGTGCGAACGCGGTATACAAGCCAACTGCGCCTACATCCATCGTTGCGCCACCGCAGAACAAAAACAAGGCAACAACTTTGAGAAGCTCTTTGGAGCCGATGCTGCGGCCTGTGTCCGTATTCGCCAAGAAGGTGTCAGTTTCACCGAGGGAGGCGTCACCCTTCGCATCGAGCCCGCCAAATGTAGCGAAAAACCGTACAAACATACTGCACAGATGCAAAGACACCGGTGTATCACCCAGAATTTGTTGCACAATGTTT
>CAUJFU010000099.1 GCA_963169055.1 Myxococcota bacterium | reverse complement strand
TTGAGCAAACCAGTGCTGGAGGTCATCGCTGCTCATGTAGGCTTTGTGATGACGGAGGATATGGTTGATCATGGAGAAGGTTTCGTGAGCGCTGACGGGGCGTTCGAGAGGGTTCTTTTTGAGAAGTTGGAGAACGAGCAGACCAGCATCACGAGGAAGAGAAGGGACGATCTCGCAGGGATGGACGGGAGGATGGGTGTCGAGTTGGCCGATATCCATCAGATATTCCCAGATATACCCTTTGGTTAGGGCAGGGAAAGAAGTGAGAAGTTCGTAAAGGACGACGCCAGCGGAGAATAAGTCGCTTTGAGGAGAAGCTTGGGAAGAAGGGGTGGATTTGCCGTCGTTGGCGAGGATGATCTCGGGAGCGAGATAGCCGAGAGTGCCTTTACTGGAGGAGTCGTGGGTCGCGATCGCTTCATCGCGCTGATCCCATCGGGCGATGCCGAGATCGATGATCTTGATGCGGCCATTGTGACCGAGCATGAGGTTGGGTGGCTTGATATCGCGGTGGATCAGATTGAGGGGCTTGCCATCGGAATCTTTGGCGGTGTGTGCATAGGCAAGACCTTGAAAGACTTGAGAAAAAAGAGAGAAGACGACCTGCCAAGGCAAGGCCGCTTTGTGAGAGGGCTTTTTGCGCAGAGAGGGCGGATGATGCAAGGGAACGAGAGGAAGGCCAGAGGTGGCGTAAAGTTCGGCAAGTTTTTGAAAATCAAGGCCGTACAAGATCTCCATCTCGATGCCAAAGAGATTGTGGGTGGGATCGCGGAAAGCATCGTGGACTTTGACGAAGAATTCGGAGTTTTGGAGGCGACTGGTGACCATGGCCTCGGAGAAGAATAGACTCTCCATTTTTTCGGGGGTGTAGCCGGGGGCTGGGGAAGGATCGAGCAGCTTGAGGGCGACTTCGGTATAAAACCCCCGATCTCCGTACTTTTTGGCACGCCAGACTTGGGCTTGTCCACCGTCTCCCAAAGGTTTTTCAAGGACATACTGTTTCTTCTGCTCGTCGGGGTCGCGACCGATGCGCATCCCTGCTTTTAATTCTGGGAAGATCACAACACACCTCTCCTTGCAAAAGAATCCAAACCCTCGATTGTCTAGGGAGTTGAATGCGATATCGTTTGTGGGGTCGTACTTATGAAGCCATGCTGTGCCGAGAGACCACCAAGGGATGCCTCTTCATAACGCAAGAGGAAGGCGCTTGCAAGTCTCTGACATCCTTTGTGGGGAGGCGTCGGCTGTTTCGGCGCTCGGGCCGCTTCAACAAAGATCGTGCCATGCGTATGTTGTGGGGCTTGTGATACAGCGCAGCAAGGAAGCCCTGTCCATAACGCAAAGAGGCCCGTCCAGAAAAGCACACGCGATCTGTTTGGGATCTGAACAGATCCGTGTGCAGATATTGGACAGGTGCGCGCAGAGGTGTTCAGATATCGGACATGTGGTGCATGGGATGGCTGGAGGAGGTTTCTTGGATCAGGCGGAGTTGTTCGCGGAGATCGTTGACAGCTTCGGCCCAATAGTTGGGGGTTCCATATTGTGGGAAGGCACGAGGGAAGGCTTGATCTTTCCAGCGTTTGCCGATCCATGCGTGAAAGTGGACAAAGCGCAATGCGCGCAAAGGTTCGATCAGTCGGAGGCTTTGGCGGTCAAAGTCGCGCATCTGCTCATAACCTTCGAGCAATATCTCGCGTTCTTGGAGAGACCACGCATCGCGCCCGGGTGTGGCGAGCCAGATATCTTGGACAGGCGGGCCCATGACCATATCGTCAAAGTCCACAAGGCGGGGGCCACGGTCAGGGTGCCAGAGCAAGTTTCCAAGGTGCGCATCGCCATGAACGCGCTGTATCGGCGTTTTCGCGAACCAAGGATCGGTGTGCTTGCAAAGAGCTTCGACAAGGTCGCGATAAGGGCGTTGGTGTTCGGGAGGCAAGAGCTTTTCTTCGAGGATATAGCGGAGATTGTCGAGGCCGTAGGTCGTGGGGTTTAAGGTCAAGCGATGGGAAGCAGGTCGAAGCGCCCCGACGTTGTGGACTCGGGCATACAGACGCCCCAACTGTTCGAGCTGATCGACGCTCAATTCGTCGGGGTTTCTGCCCCCAAACTTGGGAAAGACGCAGTAGTAGATCGAGAGATCGCCGAGGCAATGGAGGGTTTGGCCGTCAGGAAAGCGTTCGGGCGCAGCCACGGGAAGATCCTCGGCTTGGAGGTCAAGCAAAAATTGATGCTCGTCAAGGATCTGTTCTTTGCTCCAACGCCCGGGGCGATAGAACTTCACCACGCGAAAACGATCCGAAGGACTCGTCACCACAACATCCTCGTCAAGGATGATCTCGATCTCATAGACGCGGTTTTCCATGCTGTTGAGCTGTAGGCAACGGCCTGTGCAACGCAGTCCCGAAGCTTCGACAGCATCAAGGATACGGTCGGGTGTTAAGGAGACAAAGTATTGGGTTTCAACATCACCCCATGCAGATGAACTCATCAAAAAACCTTTCTATTTTTCCAATCGGTCGGATGCAAGCCACTACCGCGTTTTGCAGATCACGCAGCGCCGCATCTTGCTGTTCGGATCTTCTTTGCAATTGGGGTCTGCTTGGCAGGTTCCGTTGTTGCTGCAACCGTAGCCATAAGTACATGGATCTCCGATGTTTTTCTGTTGGCAAGGGGCCGACGGAGCAGGGAGGTTCGCAGAAAACAATAGGCCAGAACAAACAACGAAGAACAAAAAAAGCAGTTTTTTGGGCATTGTACAGCCTCCGAGCGGTTTGAGGGACACGCAAACCAAGACGCAAGCAACACGTCGCAAGACTACGCGATCTCACAGCTCAAAACAACAAGGCATCAAAGATTGTCCACGAAAAACACGGAAGGCATGGAAAGGAAGACGGAATAGAGCGGAAAACACGGAAGGGAAGACGAAATAGAGCGGAAAACACGAATGGGCAGAGAGACAGCGAGTGGTGTACAAGGGCGGAAATGCGAACAAGTCATCAAGATCGAACGATCTGCGATCACAAAGAAGAACGCGAAAAGCGGGAATGCGAACAAGTCATCGAGAACGAGCGCGAGCGGATGGGGGCGTCCATATCTGCACAGTGTGAAGAAGAGCAACGTCAGGGAAAAGAGAGCGCGAATGCGCCACCATCTCGTCAAGAAAAGCCAAGGCTTCTTTTCTTTTGTTTTTTCGACAACGCACCATCAAAAAAATAGTTCGTTCGTTGTTTAAGTGCGTCACTGGGAATGGGTAGATCGTGATTTCGGATTTTTTTGAAGTGGGCGGTGCGCCGTGCCATCCTTTTTGTACAAGATAACGCAGCATCCATGCTCGATACTCCTCGACTCGTTTTCGCTGGTGGGATGGATCAAGTGTTGGCGAAAACGCAATTTCTTTTCCAATCAAGGAATAATGGCACCCTTGTAGAAGGAGAAATAAAAAGAAAAGGCTGAAAATACCGAAAGGCTTCCTCATCTGACCCCCTAAGGACAAAGAGAACGAACAAGTTTCTCGGCCAGTTCGAGCAATTCACCGAGAAATTTTATGTACTCATTTACTTTTCCGAGCACTTCGTTGATCTTCGCCAAAACAACGCCTGCTGCGGTTGCTGTAGCTGCTGCTAGACCTGCCACCACGGCCAAAACAATACCAACGATAGGAATACCTGCCGTAACAACCGCTGTAATTGCCGCTGCTGTTGCGACTGTTGTCGCAGCGACAAACGTTGCGATCGCGGCAGTTCTTTGCCCTTCAAGAGCCTTTTTGACCTTCTCTGCTTGTTCCTTGTCTTTCTGCAAAGCGCCCCTGATCTCTGTTGCTTCTTGACAGTTCTTAGGGTTTTCGAATTTCTTATCTGTTTTGATATCGCTTCCGATAGACCCACTTACCAAGGCCCCCACCAACAAACCCAACAAAATACCCGCGATCACCAACAAGGCCCCCCATCCCCATACTCCGAGAATTGCCGCGTTAAACCCGTGTTGGATATCAACTGTTTGAGCGAATAACCACATACAGTTTTATTCTCCTTTTTATTCAGATTTTTGAGCCGCGTCCGTAACCAATGTTGAAATGAAAACGGTGCGAACTTAACATCCGCCTCAATCGTTGTCAATCGAGAAAAGGTGTGATGCTTACATCTCGGGAAAAAATCCCGTACCCGTAAATGTTCAAGCGGCACATACGTTTGTTTGAAAAAACAATGTTTGTTCCGCCAACATGGGGTCAAGGGGGCAAAGCTCCCTTGTGGGGCGTG
>CAUJFU010000098.1 GCA_963169055.1 Myxococcota bacterium | reverse complement strand
ATGTCGTATGAGGCAGTGGAAAAGGGAAAGCGTGAAGAATCAAGCCGTGGTAGGGGCGGTTCGGGAACCGCCCGCGCCTGAACATCGGCCTTTTTCGTATCGGTATGACAGTTCAGTCTCTTTTCTTCACCCGATGCCCGTGGCGTGATACGAAATCTGCCCATGCCAGCCCCCCCCCGCTGGATGGGCTTTACAGACGAAGTGTCCGAGTGTTAGCCCCCTGTGGCTGCCCAATCACAGGGCGTCTACAGCGGATCGCACCTACCCTTCGATCACACTTCTCTCGGATATCGTACGATCCCACCGTCAACTACATCCCGCTCTCAACGAATCCCGCCCATTGGGGAGGCAACAACGCAAGCCATGCGCGATTTCCCGCAGGCATCGGGAGAGAAAGCAGGGCGCTGTGTGGAAGCCAACGATGCAAAACCAATGGATCACTCAGGGGAGCGGTCTTGGATGTTTGCCCAAGACAGATGTGCAAAACAACGATCCGATCAGGGTATGTGTGCGAGTGTGTTTTCCACAACACAAAGGAATCAACCCAAAGCCCCGTCTCTTCGGATAGTTCACGCCTCGCAGCGTCTGTTGGGGTTTCGTTCGCTTCGATCTTTCCGCCGGGAAACTCCCAAACGCCGCCTGCGTGGGCGTTGCTTGGGCGATAGGTGATCAAGATCGCTTGATCTGCGGCCCGATACACCACCGCGATGGCGATCGCGAGCGTTGGAAGGCTCATTGCAACTCATCCACAGGACGCTCGCCACGCACCAAGATCAAAAGCGCGCTTTGCGGCGCAAGCAGGTATTTTTCCCCTTCGTACTGGATCTCCACCGCAGCCTTGCGAAGAAAGAGTACATAATCCCCCACCCGCGCTTGCATCGGCAAATAACGCACAGAAACCGCATCAGGATCCCACGGCTCCTCCGTGACCGCCAACGGATCCATCATGGGTGTTCCCGGCCCTGTCTTTACGATCGTACCCGAAAATACGTCTTCTTTGTCTCTCACCGTATCAGGGAGATACAATCCCACTTCGGTTCGCTTTTCTTCTTCGTCCAGTTTGATCAAGACCCGATCACCGATCACGATCAGGGTCTTGGGCGTCGCTTTTTTTCTCGCGGTGGGTTGCGTCAAAGTTCACTCCTGCGCTGTTGTGGCCGCTCGCCCAAGCGGTCTTTCCTTCGTGGTGGGGCGTTTCTTCGTGCGCCCTACAAAGCCTTTTGTCAATAGGTGCCACGCGGTTGACAAAAACCCCCGTGTTCGCGCCCCTCCAAGCGAGAGCATCGTTGGTCTGGAAAGCAGTGATCTTCTCGCCCCTCTCGGGGTCAAGGGGCCGCAGTCTATGGCGGGGCGTGGGGTGGCACCCCACAAAAACCATCCGATCGCATAAGTCCTATAAAAAAAGCTGATACCACACAAACACAGACCAACAGATGACTCCCCTGTCAAGCAACAGCCTCACAAGACATTTGCGCTGGGAGACGATCTGGTGCATAACGGAGACCCACCATCGGCGTAGAAAGCAACAGGGCGGCGCGTTTCTCAGCAGGCCACGTCCCAAGGACTGCTGTGACGCGAAACAACGCCCCTGTGCGTGTCAAGTAAGGAGTGCAGATGCAGACCTATCGCTTACCCAAGATCCCCACGGTGGATCAGGTACAAGTGGAATCCCGAGCAGCGGCGTTTACAACACGCAGCATCAAAAAAGGGGCGAAGAAAGCCGCGCTAGAGTTGGCGATCCGCATGATGGATCTCACAACGCTCGAAGGCATGGACACCGAAGGCAAAGTGCAGATGATGTGCAATAAAGCCATGCAGCCGATGATCGGGCGTCCTTGCCCGTCCGTGGCTGCGGTGTGCGTGTACCCCACCTTGGTGGGTGTCGCCAAGCGCGCTCTGGTCGGAAGCGACGTTAAAGTCGCTGCGGTGGCAACCGCTTTCCCAAGCGGCCAGTCTTTCTTGCCGATCCGCCTCGAAGAGATCCGCCAAACCGTGGCCGAAGGAGCCGACGAGATCGACATGGTGATCAGTCGTGGAGCCTTCCTTGCGGGCGAATATGCCCGCATCTACGACGAAGTCGCCGCAAGCAAACAAGCCTGCGGTCCCGCCCATCTCAAGGTGATCTTGGAAACAGGCGAGTTAGGCACCTACGATCAAGTCCGTAAAGCCTCGCAGATCGCGATGGATGCGGGTGCAGACTTTATCAAAACCTCCACAGGCAAAGTCTCCGAAGCCGCCACTCTCCCTGTCACCTTGGTCATGTTTGAAGCCGTACGCGATTTTTTCTTTCAAACAGGCAAGCGCATCGGTATCAAACCCGCAGGCGGTATCCGCAAAGCCAAGCAAGCTTGGCAATACCTTGTCATGGTCAAAGAAACCTTGGGAGACGATTGGTTGACTCCCGACCTTTTTCGGTTGGGCGCCTCTTCGCTGCTCAACGATGTCTTAATGCAATTGCAACGCCTCGAAACAGGAAATTATCAATCCAGCCTGTACTTTAGCGAAGATTGAACACGGCTGCGGAGAACCAACGATGACCACCAAAACCAACGAACAAGCCCACTCCCGCGACATGGCGAGTCTGTTGTTTGGAGACCTCTGGGGATACGCCCCCTCTCCCGAAAGCACCGACCATGTGCGTTATGCCCAACGCTACGGCCACTTCATCAACGGTCGCTTTGTCGAAGGAAAAGACCACTTCTCCTCGATCAACCCCGCCACCGAAGAAGTCATCGCCGAGTTTGCATCCGCTGATGAGGCCGAAGTCGATCGAGCCGTCCAAGCTGCCCGCGCCGCCTACGTCGGTGTATGGGGCAAGATGAAACCCGCAGAACGCGCAAAGTACATCTACCGTTTGGGCCGCCTGATCCAAGAAAATGCCCGTGAGCTGGCGATCTTGGAATCCATGGATGGAGGAAAGCCGATCAAAGAATCGCGTGATGTTGATATCCCCCTTGTTGCCGCACACTTTCTCTATTACGCAGGGTGGGCAGACAAGCTGCACTACGCATTCCCCGGCGCAACCGTCTCTTCAATCGGCGTTGCTGGACAAGTCATCCCGTGGAACTTCCCGCTGCTGATGGCCGCATGGAAGCTCGCTCCTGCCCTTGCTGCGGGAAACACCGTCGTCCTCAAGCCTGCCGAAACTACGCCCCTCACCGCCATGAAACTGGCCGAACTCTGCCAAGAAGCTGATCTCCCCGCAGGCGTCGTCAATATCGTCAACGGCGCAGGACGAACAGGAGCCGCCATCGTCAAACATCCCGATGTCGACAAGGTCGCCTTCACAGGCTCCACCGAAGTCGGAAAGATCATCCAACGCGCCATCGCTGGAACCCGAAAACGCCTCACCCTCGAACTCGGTGGCAAGGGCGCCAACATCATCTTTGAAGACGCCCCCATCGATCAAGCCGTTGAAGGCATCATCCAAGGCATCTTCTTTAACCAAGGCCACGTCTGCTGCGCAGGCTCTCGCCTCTTGGTCCAAGAAAGTGTCGCCAAAGAAGTCATCCAAAAACTGCGCATCCGCATGGAAAGCCTCCGCGTCGGCGACCCGCTCGACAAAAACACCGATGTGGGTGCCATCAATTCCCGCGCACAACTCGACAAGATCCACGAACTTGTCCAAAGCGGCATCGACGAAGGCGCTCACATCCACCAAAGCGCTTGTCACCTCCCTTCTCGCGGCTTTTTCTTCCGCCCCACCGTCTTTACCGAAGTCTCACAGTCCCATCGCATCGCCCAAGAAGAGATCTTCGGACCCGTCCTTTCGGTCCTCACCTTCCGCACGCCCGACGAAGCGTTGAAAAAAGCCAACAACAGCCCCTACGGCCTCAGCGCAGGGATCTGGAGCGACAAAGGCAGCAAACTGTTTTCTGTAGCAGGCGCGATCCGCGCAGGCGTCGTGTGGGGCAATACCTACAATCAATTCGATCCCGCCAGCCCTTTTGGTGGCTACAAAGAAAGCGGCTTTGGTCGAGAGGGCGGATTACACGGCCTCAAGCCCTACTTGGAGGTGCGCTGATGACTCAAACCCAAAAGAAAAAATCCACGGACACCACACAGAAAAAATCCCCCGAAACGGCCACCGCCCCAAACGTCGAACAGACCAACGGTTCCGAAAGCTCCGTTTCCCCCAAAACTCAAGCCAAGAGCGCAAATCCGCCTCCCACCGCTCGTTTCACCTCTTCTGCGCCCAACGATCACCGACTTGTCGGCGGAGGACGCACAGACAGCGGGCGCTTAATGGTCCACAAAACCTACAAGATGTGGGTTGGCGGAAAGTTTATTCGCTCCGAACAAGGCCGTGTCTTGGGCCTCCACAACGCAGAAGGAGATCTCGTGACACACTATGTGCGCGCCTCCCGAAAAGATCTGCGTGATGCCGTCTCGGCTGCACGCAGCGCACAGACCCCTTGGGCAACCCGAAGCGCCTTCAATCGTGGGCAGATCCTGTTTCGTGCCGCCGAGATGATCGATGCCCGCCGAGAAAGCCTGATCGCTCGACTTCAAGAACACGCAAACCTCTCCGCAGCCGAGGCCGCCCAAGAAGTCGATGCCGCCGCAGATCGGATGTTTTGGTACGCAGGTTGGACCGACAAATACATCCAAGTCCTCAGCTCCGTCAACCCCGTCGCTTCTTCGTTCTTTAACTTCACTCTCCCCGAACCAACAGGCGTTGTCGCGATCTTTGCCCCCACCAACGCACCGCTGCTTGGTCTTGTCTCCTTGATCGCCCCTGTGATCTTGTCCGGCAATACTTGTGTGGTGCTCGTCGAAAATAACGCCCCCACCCTTGCCATCGAGCTTTCCGAGATCTTAGCTACCTCCGACTTCCCGGGCGGTGTCGTCAATATCCTCACAGGGCTACGCGACGAACTTCTTCCCCATGCAGCGGGCCACATGGACATCAACGCCATCGCAAGCTGCGGTGGCAACGAAGCCCAAGACCGCGCCATCCAGATCGCCGCATGCGAAAGTGTCAAGCGCGTTCACTTCTTTGAACAGCCCCAAACCCTCGATGCTTGGTGTTCTGAACGCCAACAAAGCCTCTACTCCATCCTCCCCTTCGTCGAGTGGAAAACCGCTTGGCATCCCATCGGGGTCTGATCATGTCTCGATCGTCTCGCAAGTTTCTATTTGGTGTGCCCTTGTTTGCTGGACTGGCGTTTGTGATCTACACCGCCGCCCTTTACCAGAGCGCGCCACAGATGTTGGCATGGGAACCACCCCAAGCGCCCCTTGCACAGGGTGTTTTGGCTCCGAACACTCGCCTTCAAAAAGTTCGGTGGTTCGGAAAAGATATCGTGAAAGAAGCTGAAGATATCGCCTTCGATCCCCAAGGACGCCTCTACACGGGCTGCATCGATGGAACGATCTGGCGATTCGATTCCGCCCTTGCATCGGCCTCTACAAAAGACGCTGTGGTCGCAAAGCCAACCTTGTTCGCCAAAACAGGCGGACGCCCCCTTGGGATGGTCTTTTCACAAGAGGGCACGCTCTACCTTGCCGATGCGATCAAAGGGTTGCTGGCGATCTCTCCAAATGGGCAGATCAAAACCCTCCTCACGGGCTACCAAGGCAAGCCCTTTCGCTTCCTCAACGAGATCGATCTCGATCCCCAAGCCCAAGCCCTTTTCTTCACCGATGCAAGCCGTCTGGTCGGCATCTTTGAGGAACATCGCTTGGATATCGCCTCAGGTGTCGGAAGTGGCCGTCTCTTCCGCTATGATCTGCGCACGGGTCAGATCAAGGTGCTCTTGGACGGGCTGTTCTTTGCAAATGGCGTAGCCTTGGCTCCTGATCGAGCCTCGATCTGGATCGCTGAAACCGCACGCTACCGCATCTTGCGCTATTGGCGACGCGGCCCCAAAGCTGGAAAAGTAGACATCTTCGCAGAGAATCTCCCCGGCTTTCCCGACAACATCAGCCGCAGCCCCAACGGTGGCTTGTGGGTCGCCCTCGCTTCCACACGGGTCTCTCTCCTCGATCAATGGCTTCATCCTCACCCACGACTCAAACGCCTCGTCTTTGCGCTCCCTTCATGGATGCGCCCCGCTGCACAGCGCCACGGTTACGCCCTACACCTCGATGCCAACGGAAAGATCACCGAAACCCTTCAAGATCCCACAGGCCGCACCCTCTCCAACGTCACCAGCATCATCGAACACAACAATCGCCTCTACTTCGGCCAGATCTACCACCACGCCCACGGGATCGCCGCCCTCCCTCGCAAGCCTTCACCTCCCCCATCAGACAGATCACTTTAAAAGCAGCGTATTGGGTTTATTTTGTGGGGTTCCACCCCACGCCCCGCAAGGGGTCCGAGCCCCCTTGACCCCGTATCGGCGAACAGATCAGAGGGGTTTCACCCCAACAGCTCTGTCGCTTGAATCGGCGCGAACACGCCCTTGTCTTTGCCAGCAAGTCGCTTCTGTCACTTGGTCACATGGCAATAATTGCACGTAATGTTGTCCTTCCCCATCAAACGCTTCATCTCGGGCAAGACTTTCTCTTTCATAAACTTCGCATACTTGGCAAGTTCGGGGTTGCTGTCCTTTTCCGAGATCGGATTCTTCGGATCCATCGGGAAAAGCGTATGCGGCATCTTGTAATCGACACGGCTGTAATTTTCACCGTGGCAAGTCTCGCATCGAAACTTCCCCTTATATCGGTCAGGATCGAACTCTTGAAACAGCTTCGCCATCGTAGGGAAGACTTCGGTTCCCATCCACGTCAAACGCTGATCGCGGTTTTTGCTTGCCCACTGCACCGCATCTGTCGGCCCTGTCGGCGCACACGCACCCGCCCCAACGCACAAAAGCATCGCCACCCACACCCAACCTTTCCGCCCCAAAGACCGCACCACACACCAACCACCGCATAAGAGACCTTTCGGGCCTGCCCAAAAAACAAGATGCAACATCTCAAACTCCTCCACCAACGTGGTCAACCATCGTTCAAGAAACCGTGGCGGAGTCGATCGATCGCCGATCAACGTTACGCTCCTTGGGCTGCGATGATCGGCTTTATGGGTATAATAAGCGGTTCGAGGCGGTTTTGTGGTTAGGAGGAGGAGTTTTCACCGGTTTCGTGGGTGTGGAGAGAAAACTGCGGCTGGGAGAGACGCTGCCCTTTGCAAGAGGGGCAACGCCCGGGTTTTTGAAAGCGTTCTCGTGTTTCAAAAACATATCCGCAGCTTAGGCAACGGGCGGGTTCGATCAACAAGCGCATCGGGCTTTTTTTGAGGCTACGTTGCAGTTCTTCGAGATGATAGATTACATCGCGCTCGGAAAGATGGGCTTCTTTGGAAAGTTGGCGCACATCATAAGATTGCGCACCGAGCAGATCGATCAAGATCTGCCGAGGTGTTTGCTCTCGTTTCGGTGGGGCTTTGGGTTCGAGGGGCTTGTGCAAAGGTTTCTCCGTAGGGAAAAGGCGTGATCGCGTCGCTCAGACGTTTACAAACATCGAAGAGTTCACCAACCTATTTTCCGCTCTCTCGTCAAAGATCACCAGCGAACGCATCCACCGAGAGAAGACGCGCTGACGAGGTCTTCCATGCGGACAACCACGGAGATTGAAATGAAACGAGATATCCCAAGCATCGGAGAAGTCGATCTCTGGTGGCTGTATGCTTCCGACCTCAACGAAGCCGAACGTGCGCGGTGTTGGGCTTGGATGACTCCAGAAGAGCGCATCCAACAACAGCGTTTCCTGCGCCCCGAAGATCAGCGGATGTACTTGGCGACACGCGGTTTGGTACGGTCGGCCTTGTCGGCTTATACAGATATCCAGCCCAAAGAATGGCGCTTTACCACAGACACACACGGTCGGCCTTGGATCAGTGGCCCCCGCCTCCAACCCACATGGATCTTCAATGTCTCGCACTCACGGGATCTTGTGGTATGTGCCATCACCAGCCAAGGCGATCTCGGCGTTGATGTCGAAGGCATCGATCCTCGACGAGATATCCTTGGAATCGCCAAGCGGTTTTTTGTTCCCGAAGAATATACGGCCCTCCTTGCTCTCTCCCAACGAACCCAACAAGAGCAGCTTTTCTCGGCCTTTTGGACGCTCAAAGAAGCCTACATGAAAGCCCGTGGGATGGGCTTTGCGATCGAACCCCAATGGTTGCACGTCTCGATGCAGCCTACGTTATCGATGTCTTTTGATCGAAAAGTGTCTGATCATCCCCACCGTTGGGCTTTTTCGTTGGGGCAACTCCACACAGGCCACAGCCTCGCCCTTGCGGTCTCGTGGGGAAGCACCGCTCCGATCCCTCCCGAGCGGATCCCTGCCAACGCCCCCAACGCCCCAGATACCGAACCCACGAGCATTTTCGCACACCCTCCAGACGCTGAAAGCACCCTGCCCCCCCTACGAGATCTCGGCTATCGCCTTGTCGCGCACTCCGCCGCAAAGGGCTTACAAGTCCGCTTGTTGCATGGACGCGAGGCCATTCATGCCCAACCATCCGTCCACACCACCCCAGCCAAAACACCTGTAACGCCCTCCCCGTAAAGAGCGTCTTGGTGGCTCCGTTGGCTGGGGCGTCTTGCTTGCTCAATTGGCTGGGGCTTTGCCCCAAACCCCACAAGGGAGCGAGCCCCCTTGACCCCGTGTTGGCGGAGTGAACAGATATGTTTCAACCCCACAACGGCTCCGCTTGAAGTGGCGCGAACACGGTGTTTTTGTCCACATCACCAGTTCTCTATTTCACTCCCAAGGAGATTTTGACGGATGCAAAAAATCAATGGCTGGATCTTTCTCGCTTTCGTGGTCGCCGTCTTTTTGTCGGTACATGCGTGCCGTGGTGTCAAGTCAGACAGCGGCGTCTCTGGTGCGACCTCCCAACCCATCTCTCAACCCGCCTCTCAACCCGGACAATAACGCCCCCCACCGCCTCCAACATTGGAATATGGCGCGTCAATTAAAAATTTTTCGCATCTGATCATAAAACTTACGCAGCGGGGCTGATTTGGTGGGGTGTCACCCCACGCCCCACCATAGACTCTCGCCCCTTGACCCCGTATTGGCGAACAGATCGCGGGTTTTCCAAGACAACGACCCTGTCGCTTGGGCGTTCGCGAACACGGCTTTTTTTGGCAACTGCGTAAGTCCTACGATCTTTCACTTTTTTCTTTTTCGCGTTTTCTTGATCACAAAAGAAGGAGCTTCGATAGGCGTGGGTTGCGAAAGAGCCTCAACATCCAAAAGGTCTTGGGGGCGCCCAGATGCTTTTTTCGCGATGATCAGGTCACTTTTGCCGATAACCCAAGTTGGAACGCCATCAAAATCCATACAAGCTCGATTTTCCCACGCCTGAGCAAAAGACAAACCTGTCACCGACATCAAGATATCGACACGAACAGGAGGAACGCCCATTTGATAAAAATAGCCCTCGTGAGCGAAATCGTCCGATGTCATGTCGCGCAAAGGCGCACCGAATTGAGACAGCGCAGAAAAAACATTCGTGGCGTTTTCTGGATCCGCCCCCACCCAAACGTCCAGATCTTTTGTGTACCGAGGTTCGGCGTAGTAGATCACCGCGTAACCGCCGATCAAAAGGTATTTAACGCGGCAAGCGTTGAAAAGAACAAACAGTTCTTTGAAGTCGGAGTTGACTGACATCTTGTCCCTTTACCTTGGCTGCCCAAAGCACCAAAT
>CAUJFU010000097.1 GCA_963169055.1 Myxococcota bacterium | reverse complement strand
AACTCGACACCCATCCTCCCGTCCATCCCTGCGAGATCGTCCCTTCTCTTCCTCGTGATGCTGGCCTGCTCGTTCTCCAACTTCTCAAAAAGAACCCTCTCGAACGCCCCGTCAGCGCTCACGAAACCTTCTCCATGATCAGCCACATCCTCCGATCCATCCGCACAGTCCACTTCGCCCGTTTCAACCACGAACGTTTCGTCCTCTACACCTTCAGCCCTTTCCGCTCCTGCTCCTCCCACACCTTCCTCCCAAAACGCCCGCCCCTGCGAAAGCCGTGTTCGCGGCACTCCAAGCGGCGCAGTCGTTGGTTTGAAAAACGTCAGATCACCCCGCCAATACGGGGTCAAGGGGCGCAAGTCCCTTGCGGGGCGTGGGGCAGTGCCCCACAAAATCAAACCAGTAGCGCAAGCCCTATCTAGAGGTTGGGTTGGATTCGGAGGCGACGGTCTGTTGCATAACGTCAGCGAGGCGATAATGGCGAAGATCCAGCAAGATGGGGTAGCCTTCTTCGTTGAAGACCTCGAACAGGCCGTCTGGCGATTCTGTTTGGGATATCGAGGCTTTTTGTGCTGGCGTCAGGTTGTTTTGCGATAAATCGAGACGCACTTCAACCGATTGTTTAAGAGAAAAAGAAACGGGTTTTTCTGTCGTACATTTTGCAAGAAAAAACTTTTTTGCTTCTTCGGCAGAAAAGACCAAGCAAAGCGAGACATAATCGATGGAGTGTTGTTCAGCAGAAAAAGCGCCACGCAACGCTCCGCTCTCTGCTTTAAGCCATTGTTCGGGTGATAATTCGACCAAAAAAGGCTCGTCAAAATCGACTTCCATCCATTCCGTACCAAGGCTCAACTCAGAGCCGTCTTGTTCAAGAAGATCAAATCCGATACGCATAATTCGTGTCCTTTCTTTTTAGAGAATTTTTGCTTTAGGGAATGTTTGTGCCAGCAAGTCTGATGTAAGCGTTGCTATCCGATCCGTATCTGAGCAAAGCGTTTTGCAAAACCGTCAAGTTTTTATGGCCCTCACCAAAATGTTGCACCAAGAGGGCTTTGAGAGCGGGTAGATATCCGTTCTGTGCTGCATAGTGGACGGCTTTTTCGATTTGCTGTTTTTCTTCTTCGCTGAGTGAGCCGCTTTTGATTTTGGGAGCCAGCGCAAGGATGCCGTCCGCAGCGATTTTTGCTTGCCCGTCATTGTTTCCTTGAAAAGTGGCGGACGGAGAGAGAATTCGGAAAGCAGGCCCATCGCTCAAGCTCGGATAAAACCAAGATCCTGTTTTTTGTTGCAAGGCCAACTGCACGTTTTTGAGGCTGCTCTCACCGAGCCATTGCGTCAACTGGTTTTTCAACTCAGCCATCATCTCGGGCTTGTCTTTGTATTTCAGGATGAGATTTTCGATAGCCTCTTGCTCAGTCTTGGACAGAGGGAAGCTTTTCCATTTGATCTCGCCCTTGAGGTTTCTTCCTGAAGAGATTTGGTTAAAAATCGTGCAAGCATCTTTTGCGATCTCTGGCTTGGCGTTGTAAGTTTCTGTCCAAACTTTTTTCAATGCTTCGAGCGCGGCTTGGTTTGCTTTGTTGGGATCTTTTGTGCGCTGAAGCGCTTCCTTGTAAGCCGTTTGCACAGCACCACGCGGATAGAGCTTTTGGTGGTTTTTGAGTACAGCGAGAAGCGCAGGCTTGTTGCGTTCTTCGAATTGCGCCCACTCTTGTTTGGAGATGGCCCCCGTGTAGACCTGAGAGAGGTAGGCTTCCGAGCGGCCATACACCGTTTCCATGAGAAGTTGCGCTTTCGAAGCCCCTGCTTTCACGGATGCCTCGACCTTTCCGGCCTTGACATCGATCTCCAATTTGCCTTCTTTTTCGATTCCAACGTTCAAGAAAACGCGCCTATTCAATGGGCGAAATTCTCCATTTTCTTTCACGTCATTCCACTCCAAAGACACACCAACGTGAGCGGCCTGCCCGAGTCGCCCTGCCAATTTTGAAAAACGCTCGTAAAGTTGATTCATGCCCTGCGCGGAAAGAGCAGGAAACCCCGCCTGTTTCACCAACCCCGCAAGCACAGCCATCGCTTTGTCTTTATGGCCTTTGAACAAAGCGACAGGTACTTTCGCGGACCATTTGATTTGTCGATAAGTTCCGTTGTTGGTAAAGACAGGGTCGCCCTGTTGTGTGTACTCCGTCTTTTCTCTTTGAAACTCGAGTTTGTGCTCACCGATGTTGAATTCGCCTTTGATGTGGCTTTTTGTGGTTGTTCTTACACCCGGGACCTGTTGGCCGCTTGGCAAGGTGAAGGTTTGATAGGTTCTCTCGATGCCGACCTTTCCTTCGAAAGCAGCGCGCTCGCTCGGCTCGGCTTTTCCATCGACAGTAACTCGCTTGCCCAGCTTGGCTTTTCCCTCGAAAAAGCCTGATCCTCCGTATTCCGTGATGAGCGTGGGAGGTTGATGGGGCAAAGAGACGGGAGCGGCCTTGAAGAGAGGTACGGGCAGGTGGCCGACGGCATTTGCAATCCATGCGGCAGCGTCTTTTGCCGAATCAAAGCGCAGCGTGATCTTGCCATTGGCTCCGACCCCTGCGCCGATCTTGAGAAAGTTCTTGAAACCAACACCTGCGCTGGCGGCAGCTTCGGCACTGAATTGGATCTGCACATGTCCGGAATCTTCTTTAGAAAAAGAAAGGCCCAATGCGGCAAACACTCTAACATACCGTATAAATTTCGTGCCTTTTTCGACACTCGCATCTGCCGAGACTTCAAATTTTACGGACTCACCGCGTTTGTGAGCGGCTTGGTTCATCATCAATTCGAGTCCCTTGGCGGTGATGACTTGCCCGGGAACGAGCAGGATCTTGTTGGCTTCGTAAGCTTCGCGGAGGGCTGTAGCGTTGTTGCGGGCAGGAGTTTCTGATGCAGCCGTTTTTTGTTCTGAGCCTTTCGGCATTTTAGAAAATTGATCTCCAGAAGAAGCCGACGAGGCTCGTACCTCTTTCGCTGAAGCTTGTTGGGATTCTTTGGATGATGTGGGGACTTCTTTAGAGGAAGCTTGTTGAGATTCCTTGGACTGTGGGGGTGCTGTTTCGGCTTGGGTGGTGCTTTGGGGAGTGGCAGATGGACTCGCTTGGGAAGGAAGACGAGAGAACGATGGGCTGGGGGAAGTGGAACTGCTTGTTGGGTTCAAACGGGCGCTCATGGGTGACTCCTTGAAAAGAAAGACGTGGGTCGTCTTGTGTTGTTGGCAGGCCACCCCATGAACACAACGCATACCGATCTTGTGCTATCGCATTTTTTTCTTTATTTTCAACAGCTTTTATTTTTCCTTGAGAGAAGCAACGCATCAAAGCGTTGTTGTTGTGCGGAGAACTGGACAGGACAGGTGTCCAAGTTCCGAACAGCGTGGACGCGACTCGCAAAGAAGTTAGGGTTGGAGGGATTCGCGTTGGAGGATGGAGATCACAGCGGGTCGAAGGAGCGCAGGCGCGATCACTTGGTCGAGCGAGCCGACGCGCACAGCGCGATCAACGGAGTGGATTTGGTCGAACTCACGGGCGACATCCCCTTGTTTTTCAAGCAAGACCTCTTCGATGATACGGTCTAGCTCTTCGCGCAGTCGGGGCTTTCGTTCTTCGGGGGCGAGTTCAAGTTGTTTGCGTGCAGCCGCGACACGGGCATCGGATTGGGCGCGTTTTCGGACTTCGTGGGGGAAAACAACCGCTGCTGCGGGGGCGCCGCCGATCACCGAAGCATAAGTGCCTTCCAAGGCGAGGGCCGTCATACGGGGATTCAGCGCTTTGGAAAACACGACATACGCGCCGCCATGATAACGTCCGATCACAACAAAGACCAGAGGACCTTCAAAGTTGACGACGGCTCGTCCGATCTCGGCCCCCATCTCGAGTTGAAGCTTGCGCAAAGATTCGGGGCTTCCGTCAAAGCCGCTGAGGTTGGCGAGGACGACGACAGGGCGGTTTGCGCTTGCGGCGTTGATGGCGGACGCGACTTTTTTGGAGCTTTGGGGAAAAAGCGTGCCACCCGTCCAAGTATCGGGTCCATCGAGGGGGATGCGCCCGCGTCGGGGCAACGGGCGAGACTCAAAGCCGATAAGACAAACAGGAAAGCCACCGATGGATGCGTCCCAAACGACGGAAGTATCGGCATGGCGCATATTGCGATAACGCTCAAGAAAGCCGTTGTCTTGGTCGATCGCAGCGCTCATCACGGCGCGGATCGCAAAAGGTTTTTTTCGTCCCGGGTTGGTTTGTTCTTGGAAGATCTCGCCAACCGTGACGAAGCCGTCAGAAGCGCTACCTTGGTAGGGCATCTGCATGATCGAGCGTTCGGCGGGATCTTGGGTGGGGAGAAGTCGGATCTGCGGATCGTTGCGCATCCGATAGCCATAGCGATAAAAACGGAACAACAAAGCGTAAGCCTCGCCCAGATCCGCAGCGAAGTATTGGGCTTGTCCGTTGGGTCCCATGATCCGCTCGAATCCACCGATGCCGCGTTCATCTTCGGCAGCGACGCCGCCAGAGTATTCAAGCGCTTTTTTGCCCGTCAAGACCATCGAAGAATCGGGCAGCATAATCAAGACACCGCGTGCGTGCATGAGCATGGTGGCTTCGGCGTTCCAGTAGGACTGCGCGCCCACGTTGACGCCAGCGACGATGATGTGGATGTGACCGCCTGCTTGGGTAAAGTGGACAATGCGCCGCAAGACTTTTGCGGTCCAATCGAGGTTTTCGGTTCCGCTGTCCATGGCGATTCGCGCCCCTGCGGAGATCGGCAACCATTCGACAGGGACGCCGAGTTCATCGGCGAGATCCAAAGCAGCGATGACACGGCGACATTCGGGTTCAGCGAGGGCCCCCATTGCCATCGTCGGATCGGAAGCGATCCAGATGCGGCGCATCCCTTCGGGATAGCGGTCTGTTTCGTGACTGATCACGCCCACCACAACGCCTGAGCGATTTTCGCCATAAGGTCGGTGGACAGGCAGCAATCGCGATTGCGAAGCATCGAGGTCATATTCGACAAAACGGCCATGCTTCATATCGGGATGAGGAGCGGAAGCGGTCGCGGTTTCGCCTTGGAGCATACGGATGGTTTCGTAGGGATAGATCGCGCCAAGTCGACGAGCGCTGACGACCTTGATCTCGTAGGGCTTCATCGCACGAATCGGCAGCCAAGAAGGCGGATACTCCTTGACTTCGAGGCGGTGGCGTCCCGGCTTGTGGATCACAAATACGCGGGTACGCACTTCGCCTTCGACATCGGCCCAACGTGCGCGGATCACGACTTTTTCGATCCCAAGACCACGCGTGGAAGCCTCGAAGCGATGGGACAATCGGGCGAGGTCTCGGGCAGAGAAGCGCACCACAGGTCGGACGTACAACAAGATACGATTCCAATGAAGACGTCTTCGGACATCTTGACGGGACTGGATCTCACGGATCACGCGAAGAGATTCAAAGTAGATCTGCTCAAACTCCCAGAGGTGTTCGTCGTGAGGATCTTCGGGAAGTTCTGAGGGGAGGTTGCGGACTTCGCCGAGGACAAAGATGCGTACGTCTTGGGGGTTGGCTTTAGCGGTTGCGCGGAAGGCATAGATCTTTTCGGGGGCTTCGAGGCGTTCGAGAGTGAATTCTTGGAGGCGCCAGAGTTCGAGACGAGAAGCCGCTTCGGGATGGATATCGCGCAGCAAGGGATCTTCGGTGATGCGATCTTCGTGAAGGCGGTAGGTGCGGTGTCGGACGCGTTCGAGTCCGTCACACCAGTTGAGATTCCATTGCAAAACGCCCGTTTGTTCGAGTTTTGCATCGCCCAAAAGAGCTTCGGCCTCGTTGCCCCATTGTCCGTGGGTAATGCGCCCGACGATCAAGATCTCGACCATACTCAAAGGGACGGTAGCTAGGGACGGATGATGTTCTTTCCATGAAGAAAGCGCCGTGGCAAGGGTTTCGGGCGTACAAACGATCACGCCAAGCTGTGAACGCTCGTGGTGCGGAGCGATCTCGACACGGGCGACCACCACAGGGCCGTGGTGTTGGATCTGTTTGACTTCGATGCGTTGTTCGAGGTACAGCCGCCCAAGCAAAAGAGGGATCAAGCGCGGGAGGAGTTCGTCTTGTCCGATGGATCGTTGCAATAAGGATGGAAACAGCGAAGCACGCGAGGCAAACAACGCACGCGAAAGATCTTCTTCGTCATGGCTTCCTTTGGAGCAAGCGCGCAGCCGAGAAAACAGCGTATCAAGGTGGGCTTCGATCTCTTGGCGTCGCTGTACATACTGGGAGCGTTCAAACAGCACATACAAGGCTTGGCGGGCGTTGTCGGCGACAAAGGCAAAGCGTTCGGAGGCGACACGGGCGACTTGTTCGAGGGTGGCGCGCAGATCGTCATGTGCGCCGTCCCATTGTGCGCCGGCGGAGTAAAGGTCGATGGCAAGGCGCAAAAGCGAGGAACACAGGCGATGCCGCAGGGCGCTGTGGGTATGTGCGATGGCGAGGCGCCAGAGGGCTTCGCGCAAGGCTTCGGAGGGTTCGAGCTGATGCACGCCATACCAACGCAGGGCACGCTGTAGCAAGGGCCGAAAGATCTCTTGTGCGCCTTGTGGGCCTTCGTGGTGGCGGCGGCAATAGTCGTAGAAGTCGAGTTCTGCGCTCAAAGCAGCGGCTTCGTGGGCGAGCGGAAGAAGGTTGCGATCAAACAGCGACTCGCTCTCAGCAAAAGCCCCCAACAAGCGCAGCAACGGAAGCCAGCGCGTAGGAAAATGCAAGCTGCCAAAGTCCACATCATCGCGCAGCAACCGTTCAAGCGACTGAGCGTACATCGGTGGGACATCAAAGCCCAACATCACCGACTCCGCAAGATGCGTCAAAGAGTCCATAACCTCGGCAGCTTCGGCTTCTCCCAAGGCATCAAGGTAAGAAGGATCGGGGAAGCCATCGGCATCAAAAAGCGCTTGCCACGGTTGTCTTGGCGGGATCATCCATCCTGCCCCGCTGTGGCTTGGTACGGAGACGACGGCTTCTTGCTCGGAAGGTTCGACCACCAGAAGCGATTGCCCTGCGTGGACTTGTTGGTTGGGTCGGCACAGGATAGAGCGAACAACGCCCGATTCTTGGGCATAAACGGGCATCTCCATTTTCATGGCTTCCAAGATGCACAAGAGATCGCCGACTTGGACGTTCTGGCCTTCTTCGACCGCGATATGCACCACCAGCGCGGGCGAGGGGGCTTTGACTGTGCCACTTTGCAAGCGCTCCATCGCGTGCATGTGGCCGTCGACTTCGACCATCATCCCGGAACGACCGTTGGCGTACAACACATCGTGACTGGCATCGCCAACGTACAAGATCGAAGTGTGCGGTCCTGTCTCTTCGATCTTGACCGACCATAGGGCATCTTGGCTCATCCCGACCAAGTATCGCCCCTGTCCGAGAGCATAGACATCCAAGGTGTAGGACTTTCCGCGCAAGCGAAGACCGATGCTACGCCCCGAAGGTTCGGGAAGTTTTTGCGGGATGCCGTTTTGAACTTGGGCGAAAAACATCTGCTCTTGGGCGTGTTCTTGGACTTTGAACTCGATCACAGCCCCGACGATCAGGGCTTCGAGGGCATGAGAGGGGGTAGCGATGGTTCCGCCTTGTGCCATGACGCGATCCAACCAACCCGTATCAGCGCTTGCTTCGATCACTTGGGGGTGTTGCAAGAGCGCCAGCAAAAAGGCTTTGTTGGTGGCTCCATCTTCGACGACGATCTGCATCTCCGCCAAAGCCCGAAGCAATCGGGCTCGTGCTTGTTCGCGGGTTTGGCCCCATGCCATGACTTTCGCGATCATCGAATCAAAAGCCGCAGGAATGGTCATGCCTTCTCGGATACCGCTATCAACACGAACCCCCGGTCCTGCGGGAGGTTGAAACAGGCGTACACGCCCCGGGCTAGGCAAAAAGCCGCGTTCGGGATCTTCGGCGTTGAGACGTACTTCGATGGCATGCCCACGTCCCCCTGCGATCGGGCGTTCCCACGCCAACCCGCGTGCGATATCGATCTGCGCCTTGACCAGATCGCAACCTGCGACCAGTTCGGTGATCGTGTGTTCGACTTGGAGGCGCGAGTTGACTTCCAAAAAAGAGGCGATCTGTGTGAGGGGGTTGTACAAAAACTCTGCAGTCCCAACGCCCCGATAACCCGCCATTTTGGCGAGACGACAAGATGACTCGCACAGCAAAGACTCGATCTCGGGCGGCAAGATCGGGCAGGGAGATTCTTCGATGATCTTTTGGTGGCGGCGTTGGATGCTACAATCGCGCACCCCCAAGGCAACGACATCACCCGCAGCATCGGCCACAAGCTGCACCTCGACGTGCCGCGCTCCTTCGACACACGCTTCAAAAAACACGCCCCCTGCTCCAAAAGATCGCGCTGCTTCTTGTTGGACCGCACGCAAGGCCCCCAACAGATCCGCCACCCGATCCACCCGCCGAATGCCCCGCCCGCCACCACCCGCCGATGCTTTCACCATCAACGGAAACCCTACACCTTCCGCCATCTCCAGCGACTTCGCATCGGACTGGCCTTCTTCGACCAAACACCACGCAGCCAACGGAACCTCGCAAGCCTCGGCCAGTCGCTTCGCCTCGATCTTGTCCCCAAGACGCACCATCGCGCCCGAAGAAGGCCCCAAAAACAAGATCCCCGCTTGTTCTAGTTTTTCCACAAATGCCGCATCTTCCGAAACAAATCCCCATCCCGGCCACACCGCATCGCAGCCCGTATCTCGCAAGATCCCCATGATCCGATCGTGAGCGCAATACACACTCTTCATCCCACCCAAACCATCCGAAACCAAGGGATGACCCAAAGCCACCGTATGATCGGCCAAACGCACAAACGGAGCTTCTTGATCGGGTTCGGTGTACAACGCGACCACTTCGATCTGCGTACGACGCTCGATATTGTACTCCCGTAAGGCGCGCAAAAACCGCATCGCGGCTTCCCCGCGATTTAATAATGCGATGCGTTTGATCTCCAACAGACTTGGCTTCTCGGCTTTCATCGGAAAACTCTCCATAGGGATGACGGGGCGGTTGCTTTGGTATGAAGTACGTCGCAGCGATCTCCATCAAAACTCATCTGCGATCAAGCCCCAAAACATGACGCCGCGCTTCCCATACGCCAAAGTCTGATCAGAATCAAGGCGACAACCTCGCCCCTCACCCCGTGGCGTCTCCCCAAAGACACTTACAACCGACTCATCAGTCGGTTTTTAAATTATATCGAACGATTGTACACGACGTGCTCGCCGCCCATCTGCATCGCAGCCAACGTTCCGCCTTCGATATTGACACCTTCTGGATAACCTTCGGCTTCGAGCTGCATACAAGCCAAGGCGCTCCGACGCCCTGAACGGCAGATATAAGCGATGGGGCGTCCATCGGGTTCAAAACGCACACCACGTTCGAGATCCGTCAGGGGTAGGTTTTCAGCACCCTTGACGTGGACTTCCTCGAATTCATCGGACTCACGCACATCAATCAAGCGATAATTTTGCTGTTCACGGATCTGCGAAAACTCAACGTAATGAAGTGATCTCATCGGAACCTCCGTCCACAAAACAAACCGAGATGCGCCATCTCGGATCTTCAATGAAAGCCAGCGGCCTGTTGGGGGGGAAGACACACGCACGAAACGCTGTATTGAGATGCAGCAGAGAAACAAATGATGCAACCCCTACAAAGGCGGTGGCGGGTTTTGACGAGCAGACTTGGAAAGAGGGGGGCCTTGTGTTAGACAGGGATGACGGAAGGTAGGAGAGCAAGACGGATGGAGCAGAGAGAAACAGCGCAAAGCGCCCCGCAAGAAGGGAAGCGAGCGCAGACACGGCGAAAACGGATCGAAGCTTTACAAGAGGCGGGATTGTCGTTGTTTTTGAGCAAAGGTATCGAAAGCGTGACGATCGACGATATCGTACAAGGAGCGGGGGTCGCAAAAGGCAGCTTTTACCGCTATTTTCGGGACAAAGGGGATCTCGTCGAATCGCTGTTTGTGGATCTGGTGCGCCAGATGGAAGCGGTGTTTGATGCGTGCGAAGCGCATTTAGAGGCAGCCCGCTCGCCCGAAGCGTTGCGAGAGAGTTATGCGACGCTTGCAGGGGCGTTGGGGCCGATGTTGTTGGAGCAAGCGGGTCGGGTGTTGCTGTATTTGCAAGAGAGCCGAGCGCCAGCGGTGGGGGCGCGAGAGAGCATCCATCGCCTGACAGCGTTGTTAAACGAACGTGCGCTGCGCCTGACACGAGCGGCCCATGCCCAAGGCTTGATGCGCCCTTTTCCGCACAAGATCAGCGCGTATGCGACGTTGGGGGCGATCGAGCGGCTATTGTTTGCGTTTTTGAATGGAGAGGATCTGGGGGATTTGTTGCGGTTGCCGGGGGAGTTGACGAGTTTGCTTTTGGATGGGCTGCGGATGAGGTCTAGAAGTTGAGTTCTTTGTCGAGCTTTTGGAGTTCCAAGCGAGCGAGGGCCAAGTTGGCTTTGGAACGATCCAACACGAGATAGAAAAAGACGTTGACGTTCGTGTGCATCATGCGGATCAGGTGGTATTGGGAGTCGAGGGAGATCAGGATATCTTCGATCTTGTCCTTGAGGCCGAGCTTATCACGGACATTCTTTTTGGCGCGAACGACTTCGGTGTTTCCAGCAGCGGCCAATTCGAGATTCAGCGCCCCACCACCGCCTGCGGTTCCCAAGCACATCCCTGATTGGAAGTCCACCAACGCCACCCCAATCGCCCCACCGATCGTCATCGCTGCGTTGAGAGATTGTTGAATACCTGCCATGATCTTCTCCTTCTTGGATGGCCGATATATCGGCCTGTGATGGATTGCTCGCCAGTTCATTAAATAAAGACTTTTCGGTTTGATCTCGTCCGAACTGCGTGCTGTGTCGTGTACGAACAACGCTTGTGCGTCGAGAGGAGCCTAGTACAAAGTGCATACCACTTTTTGAAGATCTCATATTTTACTTGCTGGCTCTAGGAAGTAGGGTTGTGGTGGGGTAGATCGGCGAGCGGAGGGTGCGGCCCTGCACAAGAAAGAACCAGACGTCTGGTAAAAAATCATCCAGTGGTCGATTTTTCACCAGACAACACGTCATGGGAAAATGGGGAGGTGACAGAGGGGGTGGTTGGTTTGGTGGAAGAAGAAAAGACCAGTTGTTGCGCAGCTTCGGCGAGCAACATCCGCGCAAGAGCAAGGTTGGCATCTTTGCGCAAGAGGATCAGCGTAAAAAAGATCACTGGATTTTTTTCGTAGAAGCGGAGGACGTAAAAATGTTTCTCCGAAGAGATCACAAAATCTTGGATTTTTGCATCGTGTTGTAGCGTTCGCAATAGAGAAATTTTCTGAGATAAAGCAGATTGTTGAAAAGGTAAAGCCGCTTGCCAGTCCATCGGTTCGCCATAAGAAGCAAGCAAGAGATCTTTCTTTCCATCACAAACCGCCGCTGCCCAAAAGCCGTTGAGTTCAGAAAGATGACGCAAGCTATCGAGAAGATTGTTGACGGGAATAGCAGAAGACGAGAGGTAGCTATTGGATGGGAGTGGATCGTTGGAGCTGCGTTCGTCGGAAACACGGGCCACAGAAGCGGATTCGACGATGGAAAGGCCCCCTGAGGAAGACACTTGCGCAAGCTTTGCGGTGGTTTTTGGAACCATCGGCGGCTTGCGCAGTCCGTCGGCTTGGGGTTCGGAAGATGCGAGGGATTCAAGATCAGGCTGGGCAAGAGAAGAAAGGTCCGAGGCGGAAACTTGCGGCATCCCGTCTGAAGAGGCCGAGAGTTCTTGGAACAAAAGATCGACGTGTTGTTCGTGATCGGCTTCGTCAGAAAAGAGTGCCTCGTCGTCTTTTTGGGACTCATCGCTGAGGCGCAAGGCATCGATCAGCAATTCAGAGGTGGGGACTTGGATGGTTTCTTGGGAGGGAAGTTCGCGCAAGAAAGAAAAGCGTCCACTTTTCCAAGAAAGGATGTGATTAAATGCCTCTCGGCCAAGAAAGAAGCCATCTTCGGCATGGAGGATTCGGCCCTTGACAAAAAAGATTTTGCCTTTGACGTGTGGTGTTTCCACCACCAAAGCGCCCGAGCTACCCGCAAGAGAATGAAGTTGGACGATATCAGCGAGCATCGAAACGGCGATGGTTCCGGCAAAACCTTGAGGAGGCTCCTCTTTGGCTTTTTGTTCTTCTAAGATCCGCCGAACAAGGCGGATCAATTCAAGATTGCGAAAAGGCTTGGGTAAGTAATGGAAAGCGCCGAGTTTGAGGGCCTCATCTAATTCGGGCGAAGCAAAAGCTGTCACGATGATGGTGGGGATCGTCCCCCAACGCTCGCTTGCGATGGAAAGCAATTCGAGTCCGGATATCTCGGGCATACGGACATCGGTGATGAGCAGGCTTGGGCGTTCGCGAAGCAGCCATCCTTTGGCCTCGACAGGGCGCGTGGTGCTTTGGATCTTGACGTTCGAAAATTCTTTTTGCAACACGCGGGTCAAGGATTCAAGCAGGTCTTTTTCATCGTCGACCAGAACAATTGAACTCATGCAGCCTCCCGATCCAGTGGGGGTTTTGTATCCAAACAGATGGCACCTACGATGATCGCCCGCGAGTCCAACGTGGGTTTGGGATCACGAGCCGTTTGCGAGAGGTGTGCCATCCCGCTTTCTGAAACAGCAGCATCGACAAACCACAAGCGCAACACACAAGGAGGGCGCAAGCGGTCAAAAATCATCCATGGTTCTCTAGGGTGGTTTCGCGCAATCT
>CAUJFU010000096.1 GCA_963169055.1 Myxococcota bacterium | reverse complement strand
TTTGAGCCTTTTGGTGGCGACACAATCAATCCCGCCAAAGAGCTCTTAACATCCTGTGATCTCAGGATCTTTCCAAGCCAAATACATATCGCCATCCTGCCTGTAGACCACCAACACGTCGCACAAAACCTCCCCCGCTTGCTCGAAACCCATCAACCCCAGTTGGTGATCGGATGGGGCCTTGCTGCGGGCGAATCCAGCTTACGCCTCGAACGGGTCGGCCTCAACTGGCTCGACTTTTCTATCCCCGACGCATCAGGCCAACAGATCCGCGACCAACGCCTGTCCCCCGAGGCTCCCGATGCTTACATCAGCGATCTCCCCCTTCGCACCGCGCAAAACCATCTCGCAAAGCATGGTATACCTTCCGTCCTCTCCTATACTGCGGGAACTTACCTATGCAACCAGCTTCTCTTCACCTGCCTTGATTTCTTTGCACAGCGCAACGCCCCACGAAACGCCTGTTTTGTCCATCTTCCCCTTCTTCCCGAGATGATCGCTACTCGACAAGCTCTCCGCTCCCCACTCCCCCCTTCCCTGTCCCTTTCCACCCTTCAAGCCGCGCTACCTTTGCTTGTCAACACCCTCTGGAATGGCGTCTGCGCTCTCTCATCCCCCGAGGATTGATCGGCGGATTAGTTGCAAGTCGCGGGAAGCTCCGAGAGCGTGGGCACAGGAGAGAAGCCACCCAATTCTTTTCCAAACAACAGCCGCTTGTTGTTGGTGTCTTTGCCGATGCGAATCTCGATCTTGCCCAAGCTACCGCTTCCACCGATGGACTTTCCAGCCAATTTCCGTGTGCCTTGTTCCAACACAGAGGAACGACCGCCTTCTCCGCCAGCCGCAGAGATCGCCGTTTGATCGTAAAGAACAACCCGCTCAGCAACGACGTACACAGATCCGCCCGAACCACCGCCACCTCCGCCGACAGATCCACCTGCGCTTGCGGCGTCCCCACCCGCAAGACCACGCGCAGAAAATCCACCGTTGAGATTCAACGTACGCGCCCAAAGCAAGATGATCCCGCCCCCTGCACCGCCCGCACCGACCGCATCGTTTTTGTTCCCCGCAGAGCTATTGTCGATGCCACCTGCTCCACCACCGCTGCCCAACACAAGGCGATCTTCGAGCGTTCCGCCGTAGGTTTTTCCACCTGTTCCAGCCGCTTGCCCGTCGCTGTCTTTTCCAGCAACGCCCGCTTCCACATAACCGCCACCACCGCCGCTTGCCGCCTTGGCGCCAGCGCTGCCAGCGCTGCCTCCGCCTTCTTGGCTTGGCAAAGCATCGAACGATTCGCCCGCTGTTCCGGGCTGTGTGGTTCCGCTGACCGAAGGCGCACCGCGATAACCTTTACCGTCGACGTGAAGACGCCCGCCGTTGGCGACACGCACATACTCTTTGACTTGCATCACCAACAAACCACCTTGGTTTCCATCCCACGCAGACACCGTCAGTTCACCTTGGCCGTCGATGATCACGCGCTCAAAGGTGGGAGCCCGCACAAGTCGGACTTTTTGACCGCTCAGATCGTCGTTGGTGGTGGCCCCGTAGATCTTTTCCACCGCTGCTTGGAGCTTGATATCTTTGCCTGTTTTCTCTAGCACCCGCACCAACTCGTAGATCCCAACGCGGTCTTTGCTGCCTTGCATATGAATCAAGACCGCTGCATCGCCGGGATCAAAGCCTGCGGCATCGCTCACCGTGACGGTTTTTGCGCCATCCTTGAACGCTTCCACAGCGGCCCAGTAGATCTCGGGCAGGGAAGAATTCTTGCGTGGCGCTTTGTCCAAAACGATGGTGTTGCGCACTAAGAATTCACCGGCTGTCCCGCCACCCCAACAGCTACAGTTGGCTTCCTTCGCGTCAGGGATGCCGTTGCAGTCGTCATCCAAAAGGTTTCCACAACGCTCGGGGTTCGGCTTGACCTGTTCCTTGCAGGCTCCCCATTGGCCGTTTTCACAAGTCTGCACGCCATCTTTGCAAGCGCCCACACTTCGCGTATTTGCGGGGCCATCATAACAAGGCCGCGACAACGCTTTGCCATCCCGACCGATATCGACTTTCCCATCGCAATCATTGTCGAGGCCGTCACAGCGCGTCTCTGCGACTTCGTAATTGTTGTTCTTGCGATAATAATCCCCTGCCGTACAAGCCACAAATCCTGTCTTGCCCGCACAAAGCTGTGTGGCTCCTTTGCAGACACCGTCTTGTTTCGGACACGCCGGTGCATTCGGGACGTTATCGATCTTTCCATCGCAATCTTCGTCTGTTCCGTCGCAGGTTTCGGCTGCGGACTGCACCTTCTTTTGGCACTCGAGTTGACCGTTTCGACAGGCGATCTCGCCTACAGCACAGGGGCCTTTTTGACCTGTCACCGTACAAGCCCGACCCAAACGAGGATCGGTTTCGTCGGTTTGCCCGTCGCAATCGTCATCTTTTCCGTTACACACTTCGGTTTGTGCGGTCTGATTGGACACGCACGTCAGCACACCGTTTTGACACTTTTGCGTCCCTGCTTGGCAGATGCCTTTTTGGGCTGAAACAACGCAAGCCGCGCCACCTTCGGGGTTTCCTTCGTCCACAAAGCCATCGCAGTTGTCATCGATCCCGTTGCATAGCTCGATAAAGTTGGGCGTCTGCTCACCAATGCACCCGCCCCAGATGCCTCCTGCGCCACACGTCAGTTTGCCGGGATGACAAGGAGAAACAAAGCGTGTTGCAGTAGGCCCACCATAGCAGTCGATTTGTCGCCCATCCATCGGGCAAGTACATCCATCATCGACCAGACCGTTGCAATCGTCGTCGATGCCGTTTCCACCATTGGCGCAGTTTTCGGCAGGAGCCGCTGTGACGGATTGTTGACAAACGATCGCGCCGTTGACGCAAGTTTTTTTCCCAAAGCGACACGGACCGCGCTGGCCGATTACGTTGCAAGAAGCATCTTTTCCAACAAAGTCCTCATCGACTTGGCCGTTGCAGTCGTCGTCTTGGTTGTTGCACTCTTCGGGCTTTGGCACGATCTGACCTTCACAAGGCCCCCATCGACCGCCCAAAAGACACACACGCTCGCCCTCTTTGCAAAGCCCCTTTCCTGCGGTGTTTGCGGTTCCTGTATAGCAGGTTTCTTTTGCGCCGGGCTTGCACTGACAAGCAGGGTCATCGGCGTCGATCTTCCCGTTGCAATCGTTGTCTACACCGTCATCACAACGTTCTTGGGCTTCGGGTTCTTGAAGCTGCGTGCAGACGGCTACACCATTCTGGCAAGCGGTAAAAATACCCTCCGCACAAGCCCCTTCTTTCCCTGCTACGGTGCAATTCAACCCTTTTTTCGGGAACACTTCGTCGATCTGGCCGTCGCAGTTGTCATCTTTTCCGTTGCAGATCTCTTCGGTCGGGGTGGCTTTGGGTTTGCAGCGTTCGCGCCCATTTTCACAAAGGCGCTCGCCATCTTTGCAACCATCGGTGGGAACGCCTGTATCGCAGGAGCCAAGCGCCGACAAACCATCATCGATCTGGCCGTTGCAATCGTCGTCTTGGCCGTTGCATTGCTCGCGTGGAGCCGCCAACACAGAACCAACACACGCTCCCCAAGCACCGCCCCCTTTGCTCTCTGCTGCGTCGCTAAACTCGCAAACCTCGGCCCCTTGTAAACAGATCCCTTTGCCGGCTTGTTCGGCAGGTCCGCTATAACACGCCCTGCGCTGCCCAACGATGCAACAATTGGTCAAGCCTTCGTCGGTTTGACCGTCGCAGTTGTCGTCGATGCCGTTGCAGATCTCCTGTGTTTGGGGTTTTACAGCCTCTTGACAAGCTCCCCACTTGAAAGCCCCCTTGCCATCGTCTGCACAGACTTGATGCCCCTCGCGGCAGATGCCTTTTCCAGCCGTACCAGCGGGTCCATCATAACACGGGCGGCGCGCATCTTTGTGATGACAGTCGTCTGCTCCGCAACCCTCGTCGACTTGGCCGTCGCAGTCGTCATCCTTGGTGTTTCCACACACTTCACGCGAGCAGATCTCACAACTGTTGGCGACGGTCGAAAACGTGATGGCTTTGTTTTCTTCGGTGATCTTGGGCTGTAGCTTGAAAAAGAACCAACACGGTTCTGTTTGACCAAGGTCTTTTTGGAAGCAGTTGTATTCGGTCTTTTTCTTCCCGTCTGCCTCTTTCACCTGAAATCGCGCAGTGACGGACAAGATCGAACAAGCCGATCTGTGGCTTTCTTCCAACGCAGCATCTTTCGCATTGCCTAGAACATCGGGACGAATCATCACCATCGCCAAGCTCAGGCTGCTTTTTTCTAATTTGGGTGGCGAGACCGCCAAGCGCAGACTTTCGGTGTATTGCTTGAGGCTTTCGCTCCAATACAAAACGTTTCCGTCTTCTTTGAGGCGGATCGCCACAACGTGCTTTCCGATCTTTCCATCAGCCCCATCATCCGGCCAACTCAACACCCAACAGCCCCGACTTTCACCGCCCGAAAACAGCGATGTGTATGGAGAACGCTTGCAAGAAGGATCTTCGGGTTGGCTTTTACACAAGGCTTGGCGGGCCGCGATCTCTGTGCAACGCTGACGTGCAGCGTCTTGATTGGCCCCCTGTGCGGGCTCCACCAACAAACGCTGACATTGCTCGACGGTGTACGACAGACGCGGATCATCGTACGGCGAAGGCTGTTCGTACGCAGCAGCACCGCGCACCTGCGCAATTGGACACGGAGACGGAAACTCCACTCCCACCGGGCCGCACGCCCCACCCAACCACCACAATCCCATCATCCCACAAACCAACCATCCCCAACGCCCCGTCACGCCGCGTCCATGCCCGCGATTCGGTTCTTGGGTTCTTCCACATCCTTGCAAAAACATCCACAACGCTCCTCGCAAAAGGCACAACCCTTCGCTTTGATGCTCACTTTTCGCGATCCAACATAGCCCCACACCTGAGCAAAAAACACAACACAAACAACGCCCACGCTCGGATGCTTGACGATCGCACAGCCACACGACCATGCCACAACATCACCGATCGATCAAGATTGACCTCGAAGGGATGAGACTGAACTTGTTTTTGTGGGGCGTTGCGGTCTTTCGTGGATGTGCTACAACTCTCGCCCGATCCCCTCTCCCACCGAGCAAAAGGACCCCAAGCATGGCCAAAAAGGACAAGAAGCCTCGAAAAACAGCAACTCCTCCCCTCAAGTCCCCCCACACACAACCCGCTCCTTCCGCACACCCATCCACTTCATCCAAAAAGCCCATACCACCGCCACAAAAACAAGCAACGGCTGAAAAACCCACACCACCGCCACAAAAACAAGCATCCGCTAAAAACCCCATCCCCTCAAACCAACGTCCATCTGCGGTTCCCGAATCAGCCCATGCTTCGGGATTTTGGTCAGGCTATGGAGATCGTAGGCTGTTTTCTTGGCGTATCGGGGCTGTGTTGTTGACTGCGATCAGCCAACCGTTGCTCTCTGCCCCGTTCAACTGGTGGCCTTGGCATTGGGTCGCATGGTTGCCCTTCCTTTGGGCAGTTCATCAACAAGGTGGAAAAGGCCGCTGGTTTCTTGGTTATCTTGGCGGTACAGCTTCGAATTTTATGATCTTTTACTGGGTGATCCAAGCCCAAGTCGAATTCGGCAAGATCAAATACCCTGTAGCTGTTGGCTTGAATTGGTTGCTTTGTTCGAGCCTGAGTTTTATCTGGATCTTTCTTGCGTGGGGGGTGCCTTGTCTTTCGCAGCGTTATCCGCGTGTTTGGATCTATCTCGTGCCTGCTTTCTTGGCCTCGATGGAATACCTCTTGCCGCAGTTGTTCCCGTATATGCAGGGCGTCAGCCATTATCAGGTCGTGACGATCTATCAGATATCTTCGCTCATCGGTATCTACGGCCTCACCTTTTTGGTGCTTTGGTGCAATTGCTTGATCTACGATAAGTTCAAACGTTGGCAACAAGAACGCCCGATCTTTGCGTATGATATCACCTTGTTTGTGATGATCTTGCTTAGCGTCCTCGCTTACGGGCGCTTTCGCCAATTCACCTACGATCAAAAAGTCAAAACGGCCCGTAGACTCAAAGTGGCCATGCTCCAATCGAGCCTTCTCCCGGGCGATCATTACGACCGCAGAAAGGTCGAGCAGCTTTACAAAGACATGAGCACCCAAGCCGCCTTGCGGGGGGCCGATTGGATCGTCTGGTCCGAAGGCGAATACAAACAACTCGTCAGCGACGTCTTGATCGATGCCAACGGTGATATCCTCCAAACCAAGCTCAGTGCGGGACTTTCGGATCTCCGAACGCTCAGCCACAAACTCAACCGCCCGATCCTCGTCGGAACCTACGGACGCCTCCACCAAGGCAAAGAAAGCAACTGGACCAACGCCGCCATCCACGTCCTCCCCAACGGCGACGTCGGCCAACGCTACGACAAGATCCTGCTCGTCCCTTTCGGCGAATACATCCCTTTTGAGCGCTGGATCGGGCCGATCATGAAACGCATCACCCATTGGCGCTCGCGCTACGCCTTCGGACGAAAACAAGTCGTCCAACCCCTCCAAGGTATCCCCTACAGCTTCTTGATCTGCTACGAAGCCATCTACCCCACCTTTGTCCGTGAAAGCGTGCGCAAAGGCTCCCGCCTGCTGGTCAATATCACCTATGATGCGTGGTTTGGCCGCACCACCGCCCCTTACCAACACATGATGTTGGCTGCTTCACGCAGCGCAGAACTGGGCGTCCCGCTCGTGCGCCTTGCAACCACGGGCGTAAGCACCACGGTGGACGCTCTTGGCCGCATGAACAAACTCAGCCCGCTCTACCAACGACAAGTCGTCCTCCAAGAGCTCCCTCTCGTGTATATGCCTTCTCTTTATCTCTGGATCGGTGATATCTTCGTGTGGTGTTGCATCGCAGCCGTCCTCTTCGCCCTGCTATGGGGCTTTCGACGCCCTGCAACAGAACAACTTACCGCCTAACTTCCGAGGGCAATCCCCTCGACCGACACGAGGCCGCACGTGACGATCTTGGCCCAAACCTCCCTACTTTCCGCATTGATCACAGGTTCTATCGCCTTCTCGATCTTTTTGCGCGGACGTCGCACCAAAGCGCAGTCGTATTTTGCTTATTTTAACATCAACCTGTGCGCGACTTTGCTTGCGACCTTTCTGGTTAGCCTCGGCGATCTACTCGGAAGCATCGGACTCCACAGCTTGATGCTTATTTCACTGGGCTTGCCTGTGACGGGGCTGCGCTTTTTTGCGCTGTTCTTGCCTGATCTTGAAAAAACTGTCTCTCGGATGCTTGGGTTCTGTTATCCGCTGACGGTGGTGTTTGCGGGGATCGCCGTCACACCTCTTTCACGAAACCTGATCTTGCTTTCTGCCCACATCGCCTATGTCTTGCTGATCTTTACGCTGTGTTTCTTGTTTATCTTCTTGCGCTACCAAGCCTCCGAAAAACCCGGCGAACGCACTCGATTACGACCTGTCGGTTATGGCGGATTCATCGTCATCACCCTGATCATCCTCGATCTGGTGTCGTACCAACTCGACTGGCCTTATGTCTTTCTCGCAAACATCGGACTAGCCGTCTATATGTACTACACCCTCCAGATCCTTTTGACCGTCCACGCTTTCGATATCTCGGAGCTAATCGGAAAAGGCGTTGTCTTGGGTGTCTTGTCTTTCGTCCTTGCGATGATCTACTGGCTGTTGACTTTTTGGGCCGACACCAAACAGATCGGCTCCTTCTTTTTTAGTGTTCTTGTCGCGTCGATCGTGATCCTGATCCTGTACGATCCGCTCAAACACGAAGTCGAAGCCCGCGCAGCCGAATTCTTTTTTCGCCAAAAACGCGAACTTCGCATCCTGATCGAGCGGCTGCGCCGCGATCTTGTGAACGTCATCGATCTCGAAAAAACCGCCCGCATCATCGTCACCACCCTCGAACGCTCGGGCCGCGCCACCCACGCCTCGTTTTATCTCCTACGCCAAGACGGCAGCGGATACGAACGCATCAGTTGGGCTGGCAAACAACCGATCTACCTGATCGAAAAAGGCCGTCATGCCTCGTTTTTGCAAAGTCTGCAAGAAAGCCTCGGCCCCGTCATCAAACAAGACCTCGAATTCCGCTACACCTCGTCCTTGTTCCACCTGCGCGGCGAAAGCGAAAATCTCCACGAAGAAGAACGCCTGTTGGAGATCTTGCGCACTCTCGAACAACTTCACGCTGATTACACCCTCCCTTGTATCGGCTCAGATCAAGAGATCCTTGGCTTTATCAACCTCAAAGACGACCGCTTTGAAGATTCCTACTCCCAAGAAGAACTCTCCTTTATCATGATGGTTGCCGCACAAGCCGCCATCACCATCGAAAACTCCCGAATCTTCGAGCAAGTCAAAGAGCGCGAACGCCTCGCCGCACTCGGTGAAATGTCTGCCGGACTCGCTCACGAGATCCGCAATCCCCTCGGAGCGATCAAAGGTGCAGCGCAACTTCTCGACCCCAAAAACCTCGATGAAAGCGACCGAGAGATGCTTTCCATCATCCTCGAAGAAGTCGACCGCTTAAATAGCGTGGTCTCCCAATTCCTCGACTACGCACGACCGATGCGCAGCGGCTTTGAATTGACCGATATCCACCAGATCCTCAAACGCACCAGCCAACTCTTTGACGCCGAATTCGCCGATACCCAGTGCAAACTCACCCTTCATCTTGACGAGGCTGTCCCGCTGATCTACGCCGACGCCGAAAAACTCAAACAAGTCTTTATCAACTTGATCCGCAATAGCCTCGAAGCCATCGAAGGAAACAACGGACACATCGAGATTACCACCCACCTCACCCACGAACACGACGCTCCCTACATCGAACTGATCTTTGATGACGACGGCCCCGGTATCCCCCTCGCTGTCATGAAAAATCTGTTCATCCCGTTCTTTACCACCAAAGACAAAGGTACAGGACTCGGACTCAGCATCTGCCAACGCATCATCGAATCCCACGACGGCACGATCCAAGTTCAATCCAGTCCCGAACAAGGCGCTCGCTTCGTCATCCGCCTCCCTGTCCAACGCACCCCACCCCCTCGACTCGACGCTTGAAGAATCTTTTACCACCTCGCGACCAAGCCTAAAAAATCATGCCGCAAGAACACTTGCCTCTTGTACTCTTTTTCTAACGTGCATACACTGCCCTGTCATCGTCTTGTGAGGAGTGTGTCATGTCTTTGTCGCAAGTTTGTGAAATCCTTTCTCGTTGTGGTGTGGTCGGTCCTTGTCTTCAACAGAGCCTTGCTCCTGCCCTTGAAGTCTGCCTCGCCTCCCATCCCCTTCGCCCCCTTCTTTACCTCTCTGCTTCTTCTTACGAAGGCGAAGAACTCGCACAAAAACTTCATCGCGCCAGCACTCTACTCTACCAACGCGAAGGGCGCTTCGTCCCTCTCCAAGCCGCGACTCTCCTTCAACACCTCCAAGAGCAACGCCCCCTCCAACAACTCACGTACAGCGACGGGGCCACCCTTTTCGTCCACCAACTCGAAGCCCTTGCCCCTGCACAACGCACACAACTCTGGCAAGCCCTTCGACACGATCCCCTCCTTCTCTCGGGGCGGATTTGGCTGCTCGCCTCTTCTCAACAACTCGACCTCGAACACACCGAACACACCAGCGCTTCCGACTTCTTTGGTCGCATCCTCTCTCTCCCTCCGCTCTACCAACGCGGCCCCGATATCGACGCGATCCTCTGCGACTTTACCCAACAATGGCTCAAACGCCACAAGATCAAACAATTCCACGGCTTTTCCCTCGAAGCCATCGCCCATATCCACCGCGCTGTCCTTCAAACCAAACAACAAACCCCCCCACTCCTCGCCTTCCTCGAACAACTCCTCCACAAAGCCTCTCAACAACAAATCCCCACCCACGAAGGCCATATCGTCGCTTGGACCACCGTCCGCGCCCTCGAAGATGCGTGGGGATACCGTATGATCGGCGGCGATTCCCAAGTCCAAGATATCCAACAATACGACTTCCAAGAGCGCCTCTTTGCCGCAGCCCTCGAATACGCCGCATGGAAAAGCCCCTTTTCCCGCGAACTCCTCGAACTCCAAACCACCCTCCTACGCAAGGTCATTGACGAACTCCCCCCCCACCAACGCAACTACCAAGGCGTCACCGCTCACCTCGATCACCTCCTCTGGCTCAGCATGAAACTCCTCAGCGGCGCTCGCACACAAGCCGAACTCCGCGACTTCTTTGGCTTTGGATCAGAAGGCAAGATCCCCAAAGCCACCGCCAAACTCAAATTCGATCAATACCAACTCGATCAATTCGGCTTCCGACCCAATGACCCCCTCCCTTGGAATGATGCCGATGCCCCCGGACTCCAAGCCCGTCCCTTCCTCTTCGCTCAAAACGACTTCCCTCTCTCCGACAGCCAAGCCCACCTCGCCGCCGTATCCTCGTCCTCGTCCTCCCACTTCGCCGCCCTCCCCCCCGAAGCATCGGACGCATCCGCACTCACCACACGACTCTCCGAGTCTCATCACTCTGCAACACAAAACGCCGAAACATCCGCACTCACCGCACGACTCTCCGAATCTGGTCAATCCGCAACACAAAACGCCGAAACATCCGACATACTCGCATCCGAGAACGCCACAACCGACCCCCGCAGCCGCTTCGATATCTCAGGCGAGATCGAGGAAACACTCTTCCTTTTGCACCAAGATCTCCTGACCGTACTCGCCGCAGATGCCCTCACTCTCGAACAGATCGCCGCACTACGAAGCGAGTCCATCCCCCAAACCCTCGCCATACTCGAACAACTCATCGACTACGGGCTGCTCGAACAAAACAACCTCCGCTACGCCCCACCCACCCACGATCTCTATTATATGCACAAACACTCCAGACTCCGCTTTATGGAAGAAAACCTCTCCCGCCGTCTTGGAGCCGCATTCCAAGCCGGTGACAACGCCATCCTCGAAAATCACTTCCTCCGTCTCCCTGACAGCGGACTCCCCCACCTCCGAAAACAATTGCTCGATCCTTTTGTCTTCCAAAAACTCCTCCCCCGCGCCGATACCCCAGAGATCTTCCCCGAAGATCGGCCCTATACCAAACGCATGTATGCCCTCGTTCTCCTCGGAACCAATCGGCTCAACCCCGATATCCACAGCCGCACACCGCTCCAACAGCGTGTCCTCTACTACTTCCGCGAAGCCTGCCTCCAACGCGCTGATCAACGACACAAAGATCAGGCCATCTGCCTTCAAGCCACCCTCATGCTCGACCCACACACCGCTCCCCTCTGCATCCAAGACCTCCAAGGTCTCCGCAAACAAACCCGACAATATCTCCCGCAAGGACGCGGAAATAAACCCAATTTTAACCTGACGTATTGCTTTACCGAAGTCCCGCTCTCCTTTCAAAAACCTGCGTGACTTCAAAAGATGCGATAAAAGACACCCAAAACGCACACTCTGCACGCACTCTTACGCGCAGCAAAGAATGTCAAACACGAGGCATCTTTCTTCTCCACCCTTTGAAGTTTGATGCCCACACAAATACAAACCTCGATAACCGACAACGGAGACTTTTTCCATGAAACGAATCTGGTGGTTGAGCGCTCTCGGACTCAGCTTCATCCTCACACAACCCGCCAAAGGTGGCGGCATCGTCCAAGAAATGAAGGTCGCTCCCAACGACCTCACACAACAAAGCGCCACCACACCACAACACCACCGCGACCCCAACACTCCCCCCTCCAAACGCGAAACCTCCACCACTGATGGCTTGCAGCCCCAATCCAACAGCCACTGCGCAACCCCCGTTCGGATCGAACAACTCCCCTCCGAACGCAGCACCCGCATCTCTTGGAAAAGCTACAACCCACAAGGCAAACAACCCGTCAAATACCTGATCTACCGACGCACCGAAGAAGGCGGTTGGGAGCTGATCGGCGAAGTCGATGGCTCCACCTTCTCTTTCACCGACCGCGATCTCCCCCAAGCCAGCCGCTATTCTTATCGCGTCGTCGCCGTCTATGAACTCGAAAGCGGCAACTTCCAACGCTTCCAATATCCCTCCCAAAGCATCACCCTCCAACAAACCCTCGAACCCATCGGCGGTATCGGCTGTCAAGCCACCCCTTGGCAACATGCCCCCTCTCTTTTCTTCCTCTTGCTTCTGATCCCCTTGTTGCGTAGACGCCCTTCTGCACAACCCTAACACCATCGAAATCCCCCTTCCGACCGTCAACATCGTGCATTTGTCCACACCAAACCAACAAATGCCTCCCACCATACGGCCAAAACATGATCATGCCTTTCTCCACTCACGATCGCAAAACTCTCTCTTCCCTGTTCTATCGCAAAACTCTCTCTTCCCTTCTGTTTGTTTTTTTCGCAGCATTCGCTCTTTGCGCGTGCTCTAGCAACGGACAAGTCGCCTTTGTCGTCGAAGGCATCGCACCTTCCGCAGGTGGGAGCTTCACCAATCGCTTCAGCTTCCGCATCGATCCCAAGACCCTTCGCCTCGTCCTTGGCGACCTCCAACTCGGACGTACCGACCCCGCACAAGACCTCCAAACCTTCGATTCTCTCCCTCCGCTCCTCACTCCCGGCCAAGCCGTCGATCCTTCCGAGATTGGTAAAGAGGGCCGATTCCCCGGGATGACCGTCGTCAACCTGCTCCCGGGTGCCACCACCACCGAAAACATCCTCCCCCAAGGACGCGCCCCTGCCGACACTTGGAAAGAAGCCCGTCTACGCTTCGCCCCCGCCGTCGTCGGTGTCCGTGGCGTCAACTCCCAAGATCCGCTCTTTCAACGCACCCTACTTTTTGAAGCCGTCGTCCAAAAAGACACCACCATCCGATGCGATCTCTTGATCCAAATCCCCTTCCAGATGGGCGTGGCTCTCCGCATCCAACCCTTCACCGTCCAACCCAACGGACAACACACCAACAAGATCCGCTTCGACTACGCCAAATGGTTCGAGGACATCAACTTTGAATCCGTCTGCGCGGGTGCCAAAGCAACCGTCATCGTCAACGAAACCCAAAACACCGCCATATTCGACCAGATCCGCACCGCCATCCCCGCTTCCATCTCCTTTCAATTCAGCGCCGGCCAGTAAACTCGACTTGTTGATTTGTGTGGTGGGGTTTCACTCCACACCCCACACCCAAGGGCGCGGAGACCTTGCCCCCGTGTTTGGCGAACAGATCACAGTCTTTTCAGACCAACGACTTTGTCGCTTCAAGCAGCGGGAACACAGGGATTTTCGTCAACAAGTCACTGCTGCACAAATCACTCCGACAACGTTCACAAAACCCCCTCACAGAACTCACGCACCTATGGCATCGGTTTCATAGTTTCGTCACGGAGGGTTTGTAGATCCGTGAGTGCGTGGCTTCGAAGAATGTATCCGCTCACAAGTTTCCTCTTTTCTTTTAGGATGATGCAGCTTTCTTGCTTTTCTCTGTCGCGCTATGGCACATCCGTTGCTTAGCGTTCGACTGGATGGATTGCTTTATGAGGAGGATCGGCGATGATGTACATTATTTTGTCGATTGTTGTGTACTTGACGGCTTGCAAGTTGTTGGATCTTGATGACACGGACGACAACAAGATCCAACAACCTGTTTTTTCCGCTCACACCGATCCTCCACAAGACCCCAACCCACACAACAAAAGCACAGACCGTTGACAAATCCACAACGATCCTTTTTTCTCGGTCCAACCGTCTTTTGCAATCTGCTCGCGTTCACACCAAAAGCACACCCGCCTACACCCCACGGATGCACCGAATGGAACGTCCTTCACCTGTGCCTTTCTTTGGCTTCTCCCTCACTTGGCACGCGTTTGTTTTGTTCTTGGTGCTTCTCTTGCCTTTTCCGTGGCCCGTTCTTTCTTTGCCTGCGCTCGCTCTGATCTTTTTGTACGCGCTTGGCTTACAAGGCGCGCTGCAATGGCTTCCTTTGTTGCTCGCGCTTCGATGGCATCGTCTCGGCTACACGCTTTCCCTCATATTGACTTCTGGATTTTTGCTTGTTTGTTTAATCAACGCACAGGTTTACCAGCACGTCCAGCTTCACTTGGACGATGATTTTGTTATCGAACAAGCCTTACATCCCAATGTTTGGAAAGATATCAACCTTTCTTGGTGGCATCTTGTGATCGTTGCGCTGTTGTCGCTCGCTGTCGTCTGCAACGCTTGGTGGGTGCTGCGATGGAACCGCCCTCTCCCCCCCGCGCTGCCGAGCCCACAGCCGACCCAAACCACCACGATACAACTGCGCAACAGTCGATCCATCGGGGGAATGCTCCTTTTCCCGCTCTCCGCTCCTTTGTTCTTTCTTTTCCCAAGCCCTTCCTTTGAAAAACATCTGTTTCTCTACGCAACCTTTGCAACCCAATTTCCCCACTCCCAAGGACAAGACACTCAACAACGCCTACGTTCTCGTGAAGCCAAACTTCGCTATCCGCTGTTACCCTTGCCGCCACCGCCTCAAAAACCACTGCACAAACCCCACATCTTGATGATCCTCGGAGACACCCTCCGACAGGATATGCTCAATCCACAAGATATGCCGTTTATGACCGACCTTTCCAAAAAGATGCCTACACTCCAAGCTGATTTTTCTTATAGCGGTAGTCACTTGACCCTCGAAGCATGCTTCACTTTGTTTTATAGCCTTTTTGGGTATCATCGCATTCACTTTTTGCAAAGCCCGCATCCACCGCAAACCTTGCTCTTGCTCAAGCGCCTCGGTTACAGACTCGTTGCCCTTCAGTCTAGCTCGTTTGATTCCCGCAACCTGCCCGGTCTGCGAAAAGCCTTCGATGTGATCGAAGAATTGGGGGGGGGCGGATTGGTACCCATGGAGCAACGCCTGACCCAACGTGCGATCAAGCTCTTTAAAGAACACCGCAAACAACCCAACGCTCCGCCGCTTTTTTTCTTGCTCTTTTATTTTTCACCACACTTTCCATACCCTTTTCCGCCCGAACACGCACTCCACAAGCCATACATCAACAGCCTTCACATCGACTACAAAACGGCAAAGAAACTGCCGCTTTGGAACCGCTACCGAAACTCCGTTCGGTTTTTGGATCACGAACTCAAAAAGCTCTTTGGGGCGCTTGCTCCCGAACGAAAAAGCCGCTCTCTTGCTTGGGTGTTGCTCGGAGATCACGGTGAAGAGTTTTGGGAACATGGGCAATTCGGCCATTTTGATCGCCAAACGACGGGGATGCGGACCCGCTCGACATTCGCGCTGCATTTTCCAACCATGAAAAAGTCTCAACGCGTCCATCTCGCCCATCATGTCGATATCTTCCCCACCCTGTTTTCTTTGATCGGTTGGGATCTCCCCTATGCTTATTTCAGCGATGGAACGCCACTTTTACACAAACGCCCTCGCTCCTTTGTACACGTCAACACCTATCATTTTCCACGTTATCGACCCTTTACGTTGGTCACAGATCGCCATCAATGGCTACTTCGACGCGATCGCTCTTTTCATCTCCATCTCGACGCAGTACTTGACCTTTTCGATCAGCCACTTACCGAAGTCCCCAAACAAGAATTCGCCAAGCTGATCCAAGAGTGGAAACAAGAAGTGTCACGTTTCTATCCCAAAGATACGACCTTCACCCGCAGCCAAGCCCACATCACTCCCCAGCCCACACCTTTTCTTCGACCTCTCCCCAACCAACGCCATCCCAGCGCGACACCTTGGCCCTGAAACCAACACAAAGGAAGCCACACTTCTATGTACACCGTGATCGAAGAACGCACTTTCCAAGCCTATCACGCGATCCAATATCCCGATGGAACATGGGAAGAACCCCACCCCCACGATTGGCTCTTGCGCGTCCATGTTTGCGCCTACGAACTGGATCGCGTTCATCTTGTG
>CAUJFU010000095.1 GCA_963169055.1 Myxococcota bacterium | reverse complement strand
ACTGTGCCTATCTATTCTCTCCCAACGTTTCCTCCACCAAAGTTTCCCTCGGCTTCTGGGGGCGGGTCAACGGGGCTTGCTCTCACAAGCCCGCTCCCTTTCGGGGCGGGTCGTTGACGCGTTGCATCGTCGCGAGTTCCTTTGTTTGAAGGAGTTTAGGGGCTCATCCCCACACTTGCGAGGAGAGCGTTGCGGAACCCGAGCATGGTTTGGAAGCGTGCTTCGGGTTTTTTCTCAAGGGCGCGCATCACAACATCGGAGAGCGTTTGTGGGATGTGGAGGTCAGGTCGTTTTTCAGCGGGGGGCGTGGGGATGCGCTGGACGTGGCCAGCCATGACTTGGGTGATGCCGCTGTCGCCGTGGTTGGCCATCGGAAAGGGTACGGTGCCTGTGAGGGATTGGTAAAATAGAACACCGAGAGAATAGATATCGGAGCGTCCGTCTAGGTGATTGATGCCTTGGGCGAATTGTTCTTTGCTTGGGCCGCGACATTGTTCGGGGGACATGTATTCGGGAGTTCCCATGACACGGCCATAGGTGGTGAGGGCGGCTTCTTGGTGGAAGATCGGACGAACGAGTCCAAAGTCGAGGAGTTTGACGATCTCGCGGTTGTCGGGGGTTTTGTGGAGGAAGACGTTTTCGGACTTGATATCGCGATGGACAAGGCCGGCTTGGTGGACGACGGCGAGGGCTTCGCAGAGGTTGGCGAATATGCGGCAACTCCAGAGGTAAGGGGGCGGCATTTGGGGGACTTTGAGAAGGGCGCTGAGAGGTTTGCCGTTGAGCAATTCCATGACATAAAAGAAGCCGATATCGGCTTCTGCGCCAAAGTCGTAAATGGAGATGATGTAGGGTGTACTTTGAGCGAGGTAGCGGGTGACTTGGGCTTCGCGGCGGAAGCGTTGGAGTAGTTTTTCGCGGGAGGCTTCGCTTTCGCGGATGATCTTGACGGCACAAAGGTCACCGAGTTCTTCGTGTCGTGCTTTAAAGACGATGGCCATGCCGCCGATGGCGATGGGTTCCATCAGACGGTAGCGTTGGTTGAGGATTCGTCCACTGAGGCGAGCGATCAATTTTTCATCGGCGGCGGTGGTAGCGTTCTCTGTATTCGTCATAAGTCCCTCTACACACGAGAGAAGTGCGAAAAGCCTTGGGTTGGCAGACATGGTGGGTAGGATAGCGGTTGCAGGGGTACTGTCAAGACGGGTGGTTCCGAGAGGACGGAGGGACGGGGGGATGAGGGAAGTTCGGGCGAGTATGCGTTGCAAGGTGCGATGGAGGGTGTGAGAGCGAAGCGATGGGGTGATGGAGGGAGCCCATAGCGTGAGCAATAGCAGCACGAAAAGCACGGATGTAAGAGCGCGAAGCGATGGGGTGATGGAGGATGCGAGAGCGCGGATGGAAGGGGGAATTGGGATTATGGTGTGGGAGACCAAGCGCAGCGAAAGCCGATATCTTTTTGTCCAGAGATGCTCCAAGCCCATCCACGCGCATAGACGGTGAGTTTGGAGCGTTCGCTTTTGAAGGAACCACCGCGCACAACGCGTTTGTTGGGGTTTTGGCAGCCCTCTGTGTAGACAAGGCGGCCATACTCGGGGGCATAAGCACGTTGGACGTAGCAGTCTTCGACCCATTCGCGAACGTTTCCGATCATATCGTAAAGTCCGTAGGGGCTGCGTCCTGAGATGCGGAAATTTTTGGCGACCATCAGGGGAGAAGGTGGTTCGCAGCCAGAGATACGGGCGCGGCTACAATCAGGGGCCGATAGACCCCACGGGTAGGGTTGTTTGGGATCAAAGGAGGGGAGAGGCGTCTTGGAGGCGATTTTTTCGGGATGTATGCCACCGCGAGCGGCTTTTTCCCACTCGGCCTCGGTGGGTAGGCGTTTTTGGTTCCATGCGCAAAAGCGTCGCGCATCTCCCCAAGAGACCGAAACAACGGGGGCGTAGGGCATAGCTTGTTGAGAAGCAAAGTCGGGTGGTTCGCTACAGGATTTTGCTTTAATGCAATGGGCGTATTGGGCGACTGTCACTTCGAAGGTATCAAGCCAAAAAGCAGAGAGGCGGATCTTGCGTTGTGGGCTGTAATCGGGGGGGCGCCCGTTGGGCAAAGTGTGATCGTGGCCTTGGTAGAAAAAGCCCGAAGGGACCGACTGCATGGTGACATCGGGGAGCTTTTTGGGATAGCTTTGATTTGAGCGAGGGGAGGGGGCGTGGATCTGATCGCGGCCATAGAAAAACCACCAGACTCCGATCAGCATGATGGCGGCAAACAAAAGCAGCGCGAAAGGAACCATCGAAGTGGTGCGTTGTGAAGAGCGGCGGGATCGGCTGCGCGAGAGCATTTCGCGGCTGCGTTCAACAGCATCGGCGGGAGCGCGTAGGCCCTCGGGAAAGGTATCGTAGGGGCTGCGATCGTCGGCGGGTTGGGTTTTGGCTTGTCGGGCTTCTTCTTCCCAACGGGCAAAGGGGATGCCTTCTTGGATGACGGTTTGCATGGAATAGTCGACGTCGTCTTGTCGTGCGAAAGCGTCGGTGTCATCGCGTAGATGAGATGGATCGACAGCCGTTTGGACGACTGTTTTTTCGGCGTGTTCGGGTTGCTTGGTGGGAAAGGATGGCGGGTGCATGGTTCCCGAGGAGTCAGGTCGAGGCTTGAGGTTCGAGATATCGGCAGGGGAGACGGCAAGGATCCCCGAAGAACGCGAGGAGAGATGGGGAGGATGAGGGGGAAGGTCATGGAGGGGAGTAAGCGTTGGCAAGGTTCCCGATTGTGGCAGGGCGGAGGAAAGAGGGGAGGACATCAAGTTGGGGGCGGAAGGAGCGGTGTGCGCGGCGTTTCCAAAAGCAGACGTTGCGGGGTGAGCGGTGTGCGCGGCGTCTCCAAAAGCAGAAGTGGCGGATGGAGCGGGGTGGTTTGCATAAGCGATAGAGTGGTTGCTTGAGGATTCGGGGTAATTTCGAGGAGCAGTGGCTGGGTTGTTCGAGGACTCGATCGAAGGGGATGATGCGAACGGTCGAGCTTTGGAGGGGTCGGATGCAAGGGAGGTTGGAGAGTTGAGAGTGTCGAGATCTGCCGCTGATCGGATGGTCGAGATGGTGGAGGGTTCTCCACGGATGGCTTGCCCGAGGGCGTCACGAAACTGCTTGCAATCGGCAAAGCGCTCGTCGGCGCGTTTGGCGAGTCCTTTCATGATCACGTCTTCGAGGTCTTGGGGGATGGGGATTCCGAGTTCGATCAGCGAGGGCGGTTCCATAAAGAGATGGCGTCCCATTAACTCGAAGGGAGCGAGGTTTTCACCCGGCTTTTGAAAAGGTGGATGGCCGCAAAAGACTTCGTACAACATCACGCCGACGCTGTAGATATCGCAACGGTGATCGATATCGCCGCTGCCATCGATCTGTTCGGGTGCGATGTAGGCAGGGGTTCCAAGGACCAAGCCCGTTTGTGTCAAGCGTTTGGCTTCTAACACACGCGCAAGGCCAAAGTCTGCGAGTTTGACTTGGCGATCTTCGGTGAGGAGGATATTCGAGGGTTTCACGTCGCGGTGCAAAACGCCCTTGCGATGGGCAAAACCAAGTCCATCAAGGATCTGTTCAAAGATCCGCCCGATCTCTTCGGTGGCGGGTTCTTGGCGGTTTGCGGATTCGATCATGTCCACGAGACTTCCGCCATCGACGAACTCCATGACGATGAAATACTCTTTGTCGTCTTCGCTGGTGGCGTCATCGGGGATCTCCGAGTGGATGGAGCGGATACCGACGATGTTTTGGTGGACGAGTTTGGCTTGGGTTTGGGCTTCACGCAGAAAGCGTTCGGAGTTGTTTTCGACACCTTTTGAGAAGCGCTTGAAGTGTTTGATCGCGACGGGCATCCCCATCATGATATCGATGCCGCGATAAACAACCGATTGTCCGCCTTCGCCCAAGGGTCCGTCAATTCGGTAGGTGTCTTTGATGATATGCCCGATCCACGATTGGACATCTTTGCTCGCCATGGTCGCTTTGTTCTCCCAACGCTCGCACGATCACTCGTTTAACGCATCGCTTTCTGTCGATCTCTCAGCACGCAAGGCCGCTTCGTTTGAATTGGGTGTGGTGGGTTCTCGGGATGCTTCCCGCCATCCTACGTCGCTGCCGTCTGTTTTCTATTGTGCTTGCAAGGACGGCTTGAGGTCAACCCACAAAGCTGTTTTTGGATGCTTTACAGGGGGAGGTTGCTGTGCTAAGAGTGCGTCCAAACTTTGGACGTGCGTTTTTGGGCGCGCTTTTTTGGGCGCGTGCGAGGCGTACGATCTGCCTGCTGTGCGGATTGGTGTGGGGTTCGAGCGCGTTCTTCGGGCCGTTGGCTGCGTTTCTCGTTCCTTCTCAAAAACAAATCAACCTCCGCGACGAAAGACAATATAGGTTAGATCATGGCTTCTCCTTCTCAACAAGCCGAAACAGAGGGGACCCGCAACGATACCTTGGAGACTCCGACGGAGGATCAACTGCCTGCGATCCCTTCGGCGACCGCGCACGTCAACGCAAAGACAGAAGATATGACGCCGCTGCGTCTGGAGCTTCCATTTCAGGATCACGTTCTTGCGGGATTGCGTGCGGGTCATTGGGTCTGGTTGGAAGGGACGATGTACAGTATGGGGCATCTTGCCGGACAGCGCTTGGTTTCGGAGATCAAACAAGGGTTGCCCACAGCGATTCCTCTCGAACAACAATCCATTTATTTTTCTACGCCGAGTCCTGCGCCTTTTGGGAAGGTGATCGGTAGTTTTGATCCAGAGATCAGCGCTCCCTTTAATCGCATCGCGGTTCATTTGTTGACGGCGGGTGTGCGCTGCGTTGTGGGGTATGGACCCCGAAACCACGATGTGATCGAGGCGATCAAGCGAGGTCGGGGGTTGTATCTCCATGCGCCTGGTGGAGCGGGAGCCTTGCTTGCGCGTTGTGTTCTTCAATCCGAGATCGTTGCGTATCCTGATCTGGGTTTGGAGGCGATTCGCCGAATTAAAGTATCTCTTTTCCCTGCTTTGATCGCAGTCGACGCATTTGGCCGCGATCTCTTTCATGCCTACCATACATCCCAAAAACACCAACGCGCCTCGACGGGCGAGATCATTCTTTGAAGGCCAATCCAAGAAGGAGGATATCTTGAAGATCCATGAATATCAGGCCAAGGCACTCTTGAAAAAATACGGTGTACCCGTACCCAACGGGCAAGTCGCTTTTTCTGTGGAAGAGGCCACCGCTGTGGCAAAACAGCTAGGCGTCGGCGACAAAAAGGTTGTTGTCAAGGCGCAGATCCACGCGGGTGGGCGCGGAAAAGGCGGCGGGGTGAAGCTGGCCGGTACGCTGGATCAGGCGATCGCACACAGCAAGGCCATCCTTGGCATGACGTTGATCACGCATCAAACAGGCCCACAAGGGCAACTTGTCAAGCGTTTGCTGATCGAAGACGGTTGCAATATCCAACACGAGTACTACTTCGGAATGGTGCTGGATCGTGAGACTTCGCGTGTCACGATCATGGCATCCACCGAAGGCGGGATGGATATCGAAGAAGTCGCAGCCAAAACCCCCGAAAAGATCTTAAAGGCCCAGATCCATCCCGCAACGGGCGTGGGTGATTATCAGATCAATCAACTGTTTTTTGATTTGGGGCTTCCCAAGTCCGCCGCCAAAGACTTCCGAAACGTGGTCTTGGGTTGTTATAACGCTTATGTCCAAGAAGACGCATCGCTGTTTGAGATCAACCCCTTGGTCTTGACCAAAGAAGGCGGATTGCTCGCGCTTGACGGCAAGATCAACTTCGATGACAACGCAGGTTTCCGTCATCCCGAATGGGCCGAGCTACGCGACATGGACGAAGAAGAACCCACCGAGATCCAAGCCGCCAAATTCGAGCTTTCTTACGTCAAATTGGACGGAAACATCGGGTGTCTCGTCAACGGTGCCGGACTTGCGATGTCCACGATGGATATCATCAAGCATCACGGCGGTGAACCCGCCAACTTCCTTGATGTCGGTGGTTCCGCAAGCCAAGAAGCTGTCACCGAAGGCTTCAAGATCATCCTCTCCGATCCCCACGTCAAAGGCATCCTCGTGAATATCTTTGGTGGAATTATGAAGTGCGACGTGATCGCCGCCGCTGTGATCGCCGCCGCCAAACAGATCCAAATGACCGTCCCCCTCGTGGTTCGCCTCGAAGGAACCAACGTCGACCTCGGAAAGAGCATGCTAAACGATAGCGGACTGGCCATCGTTTCCGCCGACGACCTCAACGACGCCGCACAAAAGATCGTCAAAGCGATTGGCGCATAAGGAGACTGTGATATGAGCATCCTTGTAGGAAAAGACACTCGCCTCGTCGTTCAGGGGATCACCGGCTCCGCTGGCTCCTTTCATACGCGGCAATGTATGGCCTTCGGAACGAACGTCGTTGCAGGCGTCACCCCCGGAAAAGGCGGCCAACTCTTTGAAGAAAAAGTCCCCATCTTCCACACCGTCCGCGATGCTGTGAAAGAAACAGGCGCAAATGCCTCGATGATCTTTGTTCCCCCCAAATTCGCCGCCGATGCGATCCTCGAAGCCGCCGATTCTGGCGTCTCTTTGGTCGTGGTGATCACCGAAGGCATCCCCATCCTCGATATGGTCAAAGTCAAGCCCGTCTTGGACGCCAAAGGCGTTCGCATGATCGGCCCCAACTGTCCGGGAATTATTACTCCGGGCGAAAAATGCAAGATCGGGATCATGCCTGCCCAGATCCATAAGCCCGGTCGCATCGGCGTAATCAGCCGTTCGGGAACCTTGACCTATGAAGCCGTTTTCCAACTCACGCAGCTTGGGATCGGTCAGTCGACTTGCATCGGGATCGGCGGAGATCCTGTGATCGGTACACAATTCATTGATGCTCTTGCGCTCTTTGAAGCCGATCCAAACACCGACGGCGTGATCATGATCGGCGAGATCGGCGGAAACGCCGAAGTCAAAGCCGCCCAGTTCATCAAAGAAAAGATGACCAAGCCCGTCGCTGCGTTCATCGCTGGAAAAGCCGCTCCCCCCGGTCGTCGTATGGGTCACGCGGGTGCGATCATCTCTGGTGGAAATGACACTGCTGACGCCAAGATCAAAATTCTTGAAGCCGCCAACATCCGCGTCGCTTCCACCCCCTCCCACATGGGTGTCGCCATGAAAGAGCAATTGCTCGAACGCGGCCTCCTTCGTTAACCCTCCCCCTCTTTTTTCAGATTTCCCTATCCCCAGATTTCCCTATCCCCAGATTTCGGCGTCCTCGATCTGTACGCTCCTTTGTTTTTTGTACATCGGAGTGGCGCGTGTGGCTGTGTTTTGTGGGGCGCTGCCCCATACCCCGCGAGAGGGCTTCGCCCTCTTGACCCCGTGTTGATGGGGCGGATAGGTGTTTTTCAAAACAACAACGCTGCTGTTTGAAATGGTGCAAACACGGGTTTTTTTGCTGTTTGGGATGAGAGAGAAAGATAAAGGAGAAGAGAGGGGGACGAGAGAGAGGAGGATGAGAGAGAGGAGATTAGTTGATGTTACGGAGGGAGTTTTTCGCGGTATCGGTGCGGTTTTTCATCATGTTGGAGACCGCAGTGAAGGTACGCGATTCTTGTTGCATGTTGTTTTGGAGTTCGAGGAACTTCATGTTGAAGCCGGCTTGCATTTCGAACATTTGCTTGCTTTGGTCGAATTGGGAGTTCAAGCCGCTGGAAGCACCGGGGATAGCGGAGGTTGCGCTGCTTGCGGAGCCCGTGGCAGCGGAGAGGGGGTTGGTGCCTGTTGTGGCGCCAGCGCCCGTCAGGGCTGCGCTACCGGTGCCGACGTTTTGAGCGCCGGACATAGCAGCGGAGAGAACAGCGCCACCGGGGATGTTGGGGAGAGCCATGGCAGCGGCGCCGCCGACAGCACTTGCAGCGGTGCTGAGGCCACCGGCGAGGTGAGCGCCAAAGCTTTTGTGTTGGGTTTGTTTGACGTCAGCGGTGTTTCCGACGTTCATTTTGAGTTGGGGGGTCAAGCCATTGTTATTGATGCCGCCGATAGACATGGTGTCTCTCCTTACAAGTGATTGGTTTGATTTGTACGTTTTTGCACTTCGCTCGATTTGACACTTTCATTATCGCGTACCCCTCAAAGAAGTTTCCACTCTTTTTGAAAAACTTTTTTAGGAGGCGTTTGCAAGAGAGAATGTAGCAGATAGAGATTTGTTTCTTCAAGACTTTTTTTGTGGGCCTTGGGAGTGGGCTGCGTGATACAACACGAAGAGCACGACAAGATCACAAGAAGTATCGTAGCGGCGAGGCTATTTGGGTGAGGAGGTGCGGAAGAGGTGGGTGTGGCGAAGAAAGGTGCCGCGTTCTGTGCGCACAACGATGCGTGCGTGGTTGAGGCCGATGTGAAGGGGGAGATTGATGCGGAGAGGGAGTTGGAGTGGGCCTTTGGAAGCGGGGTGCTGGATGTGTTTGTAGAAGACTTTTTTGTCTTTGAGTAGGACGTATACGTCGAGGATTCCGTGTTGAGAGTGGATGTGCGCAGAGAGGGTGTGAGAGGAGTGGTCGGTCCAGATCGAGCTTTGTTGGGGGAGATCGATGCGTGGCGGATCGATGGCATAGATGGGTTCGATCTGCGGTTTTTGTGGGGAGGGAGAGGTTTGGAGGCGGATATCTTTTTCGCGCACCCAAGCGAAGGGTGGTCGTTTGTTGGAAGAAAGGGAGGACGTGTTGTTCGAGGGGGTCGGTTGTTGGGGTGGATTGGGGAGGCGGACTTGAAGGTATCCTGCAAAGCGTACCGATACGGGAAGGGTGGTGGAAGGATGGGCGTAAAAAGTGGGGAGAGGAGAATCGGCGGGTTGCCCCCACAGCGGGGTTTTTTGGGAGAAGACGGCCCAACCGTTTGCGGGGGTAGGGAGCGTTGAAGAGGCAGGGGCGACTTGAAGGGTGATGGGATGGAGCATGGTGTAGCCGGAGAGTGGATCGTGAAGATGAAGGGCTGCTGGGAGCGGTCCGATCGGCGCAGCATCGGGGATCTTGATGGAGAATTCGGCGGTGTGTTGTTGGTTGTGGCCGATGTTTGAGAGAGGTTGTTGTGGTTGAAGAACGATCGCTCCTTTGATCAACAAAGACAGGCGTGCTTTTTTGGATGTTGCGGATGTTGCGATGTTTTGGAGAGATACACGCAGTCGAGCGTGTTCGCCCGGTTGGAGTTGTCCGTCTTGGTTGCCATCGGGGGCGTGATCGAGGACTTGGTAGACGATGCGAAAAGAGGGATAAGCGGGGGCTTGGATGGGGGCTTTGAGGTAGAGAGGCGCGATCTTTTCGGCGTTATCGGCTTCGATCTCGACACGAAGCAGGTTGGGCTGGGTGGGGTAATGGGTGGGCAAGGTGAAGGACCATGTTTTTGTGATGGTTTGTTTTGGGGCGATGCGGCCCAAGAGGAGTTCGTGGTGTTGAAAGGTTTTTAGATCAGAGTACACAACTGCGTGGACGCGGTGAGCGGGGGTTTCGCCGAGGTTGCGCAACGTGACGCGCAAGTGGACGGGCTGTCCCACCTTCCATTCGGTATGTTGTGGCGAGGCGTGGATCTCAGCTTGTAGGCGCGTGGGTTTTCGTTTCTTGGAAGAGGCTTGCCAGTCGATGCCGAATTGTCGGAGTGCGGCAACGATTCTTTTTTCTTCGCGCTTTTTCGTGCGTTCGATTGCGGATTCAGCTTGTTGTAAAGCCACGTCGCGGCGTCCGCTGTTGACTGAGCGCAAGAGATAGCGGGCGAACCAGACCTCGAAGTCTTCGTGGAGATCTTCGGGTTCGTTGGGCATGTGCCAGTCGTCCTTGGATGAGGCGGCAGGTCGGCGCTTTTTGTTTTTTGGGGCGCGTCGTGGGGTGGGCTTTTTGGCGCGTTTGCCTTGGCGGGGGGTGGTTGTTTGGGTGGAGGTCTTGGGAGAGGGCGCAGCATGGGGGGGGTTGGAGGTTGGGGATAACGCCGATGTGGGTTCTGCTTGTAAAAACATCAATTGTCGCACGCCACCCCGCTGTAGATCGAGGTTTTGTTGGAGGAATTTGGGCCAGCGCAGCTTGCGCTCTTCGATGTCGTTGAGCATCGAGCGGTAGTATTGCGGATCTTTGGCGTTGATACGCACAGGCACCAGTTCGATATCGGGGCGGATACCTGCCCCTTGGATCGAGACGTCCCCCGGGATCAGGTATTGTGCGATGGTGACGGCCATATAAAAACGCCCAC
>CAUJFU010000094.1 GCA_963169055.1 Myxococcota bacterium | reverse complement strand
CTACCTCAAGCTCGGCTTTGACTTTGGGGGGGTCAAGATCAACTATTACCTCGAATATATCCATCGGGATCTACTGCGTGATCGTCACATCTCCGATCCCGCACAACGCATCCTCGAAGACCGATATTGGCGCGTTTGGCGCAGCAAAGCCACCGCAAGCGTCGCGTGGTGATCCTTCACCGCTCACACGATGTGTTTTCCGCATCGAAATAACGCAGGTGGATTTGTTTTGTGGGGCGCGGCCCCACACCCTGCTTCCTTGTCACAGCCCCCTTGACCCCGTATAGGCGGAAGAAACAGATGTTTTTCAAACCAACGACGGATCCGCTTGAACTTTCACGAGCACGGGGATTTTTGGCAACTGCGTAACTCCTACCGAATCAAAAATTTGTGGGTTCTGCGTGTTCCGAACACGCTCGACCCAAGACAGCGGTATCTTCCGCTCTCTTGGACCAGAGGAGGTCCTTCGATGCAACGTAGAATCTTTTGGGCTTGGTTTGTGTGTTTTGTTTTTATTGTTCCGTCCGTCACGGGCTGCGGCCTCGAAGCCTTGATCGGCGGAGGCATCAGCCAGATCGAGCCCCCCAAGCCCCCCGAGATCAAACCTGTCACCAAGCTCAGCGGCACCGCAAACGCCCTTGCCAACGCCGAGATCACCATCCGAGCCGCCTCCGCAACCATCGCCTCTGGAAAGGCCGATGGCAACGGGGCCTTTCAGATCGAGCTTCCCCAAGGCACCGACTTCAACAACTTGATTGTGGATGCCACCAGCGGCGGGATCGTCTTGCGCACCATCGTCCCCACCGCCAAACAAGAAGTCACCACCGATGCCGGAACCCTTGATGCCAAAAGTACCGCCACTGCTTTGATCGTCGAAGCCTTGCTCAGCACACGCGGTCTTGAAGTCGTGAATTATCCCACCCAAGGTCTTGATATCTTACTCAAACGCGCCAACGAATCCTCGGAAAAACAAGTCCTTCAACTCCAATCAGCCGTCCAAAAACTTCTCGACTTTGCCAAACAAGCCAGCCAACCGATCTTTTTGAGCGCACGTTACAAGCCCGCCAACGGAAACGACCTTCCAACGGTTGAAAAAAGCGGACTCAACGCCGCTGCTCTCGGAAGCGGCACCGATTATTGCGCCCCGGGCGATGGCCTTCCAACCGAATGTGCCGATGGACCCGAAAAAGACACCGTCGCCTTTGATAAACTACTCGCTCTCGCCCTTCAAAAACTCACTCTGCCCACCTGCACCTTTGGCGAAAAGATCCGTGTGATCTTCACCTTGACGATCAACCAAAACGCAAAAGACGGAAACTGCGCGGTGATCAATCAATTCAAACACGCCAAACGCTACGGCGGCGCTTCTTGCGAACAATGCAAGGTCTACATCACAGGCGGCGTCCACAAAGATTCCGCGATCATCAGCCCGCAACTCACCAACCAGCTCAGCAACTGGGAACCCAACAAGATCCAGATGTACGACGACGGCACCAACGGAGACCTGATCGCAGGAGATGGAGTCTGGACGTATACCATGTTGCTTGATGCACCCAAGGCCACGGGCCAAAGCTGCCAAAAAGCGACGGACTGCGGCGACAAAGCCATCTGCCACAAGAGCCAGTGTATCGAGACTTTGCGCGTCGGCTACAAATATACTTACGGCCTCTACAGCGATGTCTGGGGCGGAACCGAAGAATTCCCCGGCAACCAACGACTCTTGGAAGTGGTCGACCAAAACGGTGATGGGTTTGTCGCACGACACGACAACTTTGCGGACGAGACCAGCAACAAAGATCGCGTCAACACCCTCCAACTCAAAGGAGCCACCGGCTTGATCTGCTTTCGTGAACCTCCCGCCGATGCTTGTGGACAACCCGACCCGCGCAAAAACCACCCCGATTGCGGCTGCAAAGTCGACCAAAACAACGATGGCCTCCCTGACACCCACGAGCGCCCCACTGATTGGGATCAAGATTGCACCCTCGACGGCTACCGCGTGTTTGCCAACGCACAGCCCCAAACTCTCAAATGTGAATAGGACTCTTCCCCCAAAGGTCTTGATCGACCCAAGGAGCCGTATCCATGCAACGATCGATTGTACATCTCTTTTTATCCCTCTTTGTTACCTTCTTTTTGTTTTCCACCTACGGATGCCCCTCGTCGACTCCCTCCGAAAAAACCAACCAAGACGGGGGAAATAACCCCGACGGCACCACCAACCCCGACGGCACCACCAACCCCGACGGCACCGCCAACGGAAAATGGCCCGCACCTCCCGGCTATGCGGCCCTTGAATTCACCATCGACGACTCCGCCAACAAAACCTACAAAGACGGACAACTGCGCTGGAACGGCTCCTTTGTGTACGACGCCAAAACCAACACCGTTGCATACGCCAGCGCATGGCAGCCCACTGACGGCCCTTTCCCTCCGCTCTATGACGACGGACCCATCGACCAAGGCGGCCATGAACCCGTCGGTTCCAAAAAAGGTGACCACATCTTCGGTACTGTCGTATTTGTCAAGCCCGCAGCAGACCGCGATATCGAGATCGAATACGGCGTGATCAACGAAGACGACAACTGGCTGTGGGAAGGCTCAAACGGCAAGATCGTCGTCAAAAAAGGTTCCACCGACGTCCTTCGCGCCCAAGGTCTCAAGATCCCACGCCACGGAAGCATCGATATCAAGATCGTCCTCGACACCAACAAGATGCCCAACGAATTCAAACTGGCCGATCCCGCAACCCCGATCTTCCTCAAAGGCACCATGAGCGACTGGGCCCCCATCCAGATCCTCGATAAAGGAGCCGATGGCGACGACACCAAAGGCGACGGCGTCCACACCTACGTCCAAAGCAAAGTCCTCGATTACAGCCCCCACTACGGAAAACTCGCCTTTGAACGTGCTGTCCAGTTCGTCTTCCAATTCAACTCCGCAACGGGCCGTGAATACAAAGATATCGACGACCGCGCCATCAAGGACGGTGTCACCGTATGGGCCGATTGCAATGGCGATGGCACCTTCTCCGAAGACGAAAAACAAGAGATCGTCTACCAAAAAGACAGCCGTGGAGCCGTCGACAACACCACGATCATCGTCTGCAAAGGCAAAGAACCCCCCTGCACCCCCAACGATTGTGCCGAAGCCCGCTGCAAAGACAAACCTGTTTGCCAAGGCGTCTGCACCGATAGCACCGCATGTTCAGGCGATCAGGTCTGCGCCAATGGTGCTTGCCGCGATTGCACCCCCAACGATTGCAAAGAAACCAAGTGCAAAACCAAACCTGTCTGCCAAACCACCGGCTGTTCGGGCGATAGCGCTTGCCAAACAGGCGAAGTCTGCGAGGCCAACGCTTGTCGCCCCTGCAACGCTAACGATTGCGCCAACGAACGCTGTAAAAATCAACAAGTCTGCCAAGCCACAGGATGCAAACAAGACAGCGATTGTCAAAACGGCAAAAAATGCAACACCACCAAAGGCGCTTGCCAAGACTGCCTCCAAGACAAAGACTGCCCCGATTCGCAGATCTGCGACACCACCGCAGGCACTTGCAACCGAAAGCCCTGTACTCCCGCCGATTGCACTCTCCCGCGTTGCCAAAACGACCCCGTCTGCACCAACCCCAACACCGCACCCGTGATCTATCTGCTCCAACCAAGCGCAGGCCCTCTCGCGGGTGGCAGCGAGATCACCATCGACGGCGACCGCTTTCTTACAGGCGTCAAAGTCACCTTCGGCGGCGTTGCTGCCACCGATATCAAGCTCGTTTCCGCACAACGCATCACCTGCAAAACCCCCGCAAGCCCCACCGCCGGACTTGTCGATGTCACCGTCACCAACACCGACAATCAATCCAACACCTTCCCCAAAGGCTTCAATTACGACAACAACGCGGTCAACCCCAACCAATTCTCCCTCAAGTCCGTCGTCCCTGACACCAGCCTCCCTGTCGGTGGAAGCAAAGTCAAACTGATCGGCGGCGGCTTTGCCTCAGGAATGACCGTCAAATTCGGCAACAACAACGCTGCCGCGGTCAACGTCGTCTCCAAAACGGAAGCCGAAGCCACCGTACCTGCCGGAACCATCGGACGAGTGGATGTGGTCGCCTCCAACAGCGGACAAAGCGCAACCCTCGCCCAAGGCTTCACCTACACGGGTTTCTCCGAAACCGTCGGTTGGTGCATCATCCAATGGCCCAAAGGCATCCCCGATTCCTCCGTCACTCCCGCCATCCCCGCTGCCGTCGCGGGCAACCCCAGCCCCACCATCTACGGGCGTGTCTGGAAACAAAACGTCACAGGCCCCGGCAAAGGCGGCGTCGGCATCGTCGGACAAGTCGGCTACGGACCCAAAGGCTCCGATCCCACCACCGACAACAACTGGGTCTGGACCAACGCTCGCCACAACCCCGGTTATGCCCCAAAACCCGGCGAAAACGAAGACGAATACCAAGGCTCCCTTACCATCGAAAAAGCCGGCACTTACAACTACGCTTACCGCTTTAGCAGCGATGGTGGACTCAACTTCTGGTACTGCGATATCGACGGAAACACCACGCAACCCCGCGTTCCTTACCGAACCTCCAAGTCCGCCGATATTACCGTCATCCAATAAATCCTACGTATCCGAACAGACACATCCAAAGGCTCGCCACATCGGCCTTTGGATGTGTGCCATCCTGTTTTCAAGAAGCAGTCCCCCGAACAATGGGGGCAGATAGAGATCGAAGGAGAGATGTATGCGATCAAAACGCCCCTTTTTTTGGCTCGGAGCGGGGCTTTTTCTTGTGTGGTTCACGCTCCCCACAGCCCTGCTTGGGTGCATCACCGACGGTTTTGTCGGTCAAGACGGCAACACCAACGATGGCGGTAACAAAAACGACGGAACCAACAACCCTGATGGAACCACCAACCCCGACGGAACCGACCCCGACGGAACCACCAACCCCGACGGAACCAACCCCGACGGCGGCGAACAAACCGTCACACCCGAAAAAACCAACACCGAACAGGGACAACCTGAATCGATCATCCCCGAACCTCTCGGTCCAGAACCCTTCCGACTGCTCTCTGCTTTCAGCGGCGGCAGCAGCGGCGGAAGCGCCGTCACGCTTCGTTTCAACAACAAAGTTGATCCCACCACAGGCGCAGTCATCGCAAACTTTCGTACCACCCCGATCTTGCCGATCACTGCGGCCAAAGTGGACGGCTTCTTTATCCAACTCACCCTCGACGCAAGCAAGCCGATCGATCCCAACCGCCTCTACACCGTCCGCGTCGATAACGTCAAAGACACCAACAACCAAGAACTCGAAGCCGACGCCCGTACATCCGAGATCAAAAGCCGCCTTTATGTCAACCTGATCTGGCACCAACACCAGCCCATGTACGTCGATCCGCTCAAAGACGAGATGCAAGGCCCTTGGGTCCGCAAGCACGCGACCAAATCTTACTACGATATGGCGGGGGTTCTTGAGAAATATCCTGACGTTCACCTGACCATCAACCTGACAGCGGTGATGTTGATCCAACTTCAGCTCTATATTGACCGCCTTGGCCCCTACTACGACAAGGCCGCCAATCGCATCAAAGCCACAGAATTTTTGAAAGACTGGCGCGGAAAAACCGATCCATGGGTCGATCTCTTGCTTTCTCCCACCCCTGAACCCGCCACCATGTCGACCAAGATCCGAGGCCACTTTTACGATGATCCTTGGGCGACCGTCTCCACCTCCCCCCAAGTCATGCGCTTTTGGCCTGAGTACGAAGCCTTGCGCGACAAAAACCGACAACAATACACCAAAGAAGATCTGCTCAAACTCAAGTTCTTCTTTGAGATCGCATGGATGGACCCTGACTTTACCAAAGGCCCCATGAAACTCCCCGATGGCGATACCGTCGATCTTTCCGATATCGTCGAACAACGCGCCGATGGCCGAAAGTACATCAAAGTCCCCATCACCGAAGATCTGTGCAATCGGATGGTCGCCGAAAGCTACAAGATCATGAAGAACGTTGTCGGCATCCACAAAAAACTCCAGTACAACCCCCTCACCAAAAAAGGCCAGATCGAGGTGATCACCACGCCGTTCTATCACCCGATCCTTCCGCTGATCCACGACACCGATCTCGCCAAAAAAACCCCCTTTGTGGACGATATCAAACTCCCCCCCCAACCCTTCCAATACCCCCAAGACGCCTTCGCACAAGTCGCCAAAGCCCGCTATTACTACCGCACGCTCTTTGGGATCGATCCCCAAGGCATGTGGCCGGGCGAAGGCTCTGTCGCCGAAGAAACCAACATCCACTACATCCAAAACAACGTCCGTTGGATCGCCACGGGGGAAGACAACCTCCGCCGCTCCAAGCCCGAAAACCAAGCTCTGTTTTATCCCTATCGCGTCGACAGCGACACCCAAGTCGGCACCAGCAAAGACGAGCTGATGATCGTCTTTCGCGACAACAAGATCTCCGACCTGATCGGCTTTGGTATCCAAGGACTCGCAGGCGAAACCGCCGCCACCCGCTTGATCGAAGCCATCGCCGCAAACGCCCCACCCTTCGGCGCAAAAGATCGCCTGCTCACGATCATTCTTGATGGCGAAAATGCGTGGGAAAACTTCACGATCGATTATGATGCCAAAGACTTCTTCAATGCCTTCTACGGAAAACTCCAAGACTCCTTCAAACGCGGCGATATCATCGGCGTCACACCCTCCGAATACATCGACGGGAACCCCGATCGCGGGATCCCCGCACATCCCGTCAAAGACCTCCAAGAACTCGAACCTCTTAACGCAGGATCATGGATTGACGGGACGTTCCGCGTCTGGATCGGCGAAGACGAAGAGACCTGCGGCTGGAATCACTTGTTGCGCGCTCGCCAAGACCTCGATCGTGCCGGCATCCCGCGCCCCAACCCCGCATCGCCAACTCCCCCCGAAAGCAGCCCCGCGTACAACGCTTATATGGCTTGGGAATCGATCTATGCTGCCGAAGGTTCCGACTGGTTCTGGTGGTTTGGCGATGATATGACCACCCCCGCCAACGATGACAGCGGCTTTGACAACGTCTTTCGCGCCCTTCTCACCGCCGCCTACCGCTTCGCCAACAAAGCGGGTGCAACCCTCACCATCCCAAGCTTCCGTCCTTGCGTGCAACCCAAACCCAAGCCCGTCCCCGATAGCCCCTGCACCGCTTGCCCCACCATCGACGGGCAGTTTACACGCGGAACCGCCGAATGGACCGATGACGGCGGCTTTATCAAAGACCCTGACTCTGCTGGCGAAATCCCCGATCCCAACGACGATATCGACTCCGTCTTTATCGCCTTCGATCTCAACAAACTCTATCTCGGCATCCTATCGAGCGAGATCCTCTCTGACAAACTCGGCAAAAACTACAAACTGATCATCTACTTTAGCCACCGCAACATCCTCAACCGCACCACCGGCCAAGTCAAAGACGATCCCAAAAATGACAAAACCCCCGCAGGAACGGTACTTCCGATGCGAACAGGTGGAGCCGCACGCCGACTGATCCTCGACTTCAGCGGAACACAAGTCAAAGCCACCATGCAAACCGCCAACGGAAGCGGCGGATGGAGCGACGTCGCCACCAACGGCGTTGTTCTTGGTGGGCCCACAACAGGCCAAAAACTGATCGAAATGAGCGTTCCTTGGACCGACCTCAACCTCAGCGTCAAAGCCGGCGAATACGATCCGCTCGAAGTCATGGTGATCGCAGAAGAAGGCGGAAAAGAGATCGATGTCGCCCCCAACTTCGGCACCTTCACCGTCTTTGAAGATGCGTCCGATGCTGTCTTTGTCACGTTTGAAGTCGATGTATCGGGCACCGAAGAACCCCTCGACAAGTACAAGACCTGCTGCAAAGAACAACCCAAAAACAAAGGCGGCACCGCTGATGCCTACATCGTAGGAAACCACCGAAAGCTCGGAATGGTCGGCGTCGATGCCCAAGGCAAGCCCGTTTGGGTTCCCAACAAGATCCGCCTGACCCCCGATCCATCGAACCCCAACATCTACACCTTTACGCTCGGACTACCCAAAGGCTACAAGCTCAACTACAAATACACCATCGGCACAAACTCCGATGAAGGCCGTTGGACCGGCACCGAAGAGTTCCCCGTCACCTTTCGAGGCTTCCTCGTCGACGACCCCTCCGGCAAACGCTGCATCAAGATCCGCGATATCTTTGCCAACAAACCCGTCGGTGGTCGCGATGGCGAAGTCGGCTCCAAATCGAACTTCCAAACAGGCTGCACCCGCTAATCCAAAACCGTCACCACCCGCCGAACACCCCACCAGCGCGCAAGCCGCCTCGCCCTCCAACAAAGCCCCTTGACAAAAAACGCTCCCCGCACCTACCCTCCACTCACCCCGCATCCTTGTTTCCGCATGGTTTTTTTGTACTGCCACACCGCACCAACGAGCTTTCTCCAAAAGACAACGGAGGTTTGCGATGGAATTTCTTTTGATCGTAGCTCTTGTTGCGGTCGGCGTTGCGTGGACCGCTTATTCAAGAGTACAAACTCGAAAAGCACTCGCCAAAGAGTTGGCAGAACAAGCGAACCAAGAAGTCGGTTGCATCGCCTGCCATTCCAAAAACCTCCGATGGTTAGGCAACGGAAAAGTCCGATGCGCCGACTGCGAATATGAGGGGCAACACATGGGAGGCGAAAGAATTCACGAAGATGAAGTGGAAGGCTTCGCGCCTTATCCACCACGATGATCGCAGACACATCGCTCCATGCCTTTGGAAGCGCGGCGTGGGGAACCAACCCTACAAAATAAACCCCGCACCACACCCCAAACAAAAGATGGCCTTGATATCCACTCATACACCGACACGACGGAGGTCGCCTTGAACACGTTCTCTTTGTCTTCTCGTCCATACGCCCGATACAGCTTGCTTTCCGTTTTCTTGATTGCCTTTTTGGGGCTGGTTGTTTGGATGCCTACTGGATGCACTCCCACAACCAACAGCGAGATCAACACGCAAGCTGACGCTTCGCAAGAACAAATCATCCCTGACATCACTACCGAGCCCGATCCATCAAGCGCTTGCTCGGCCCATTCTTGCACACCAACCTGCATCACAGGCAAATGCCCCTCTTGCTCCAAGTCTGGCGCTTGCAACGCAACCTGCGAAGGTGGGGGATGTCAGATGATCTGCGCGGGTTCTTCGGACTGCAACTTCGATTGTTCGGGCGGAAAGTGTGAGCAGCGCTGCGAAGACACCGCTACTTGCAAGATGAACTGCTCGGGTGGCGGATGTACTCAAGTCTGCAAAGCCACCAACAAGTCCTGCGAAAAAACTTGTACAGGAGCCAATTGCCTGTAGCCCCCATCACAACGCATTTCTCACGCAAATGCTCGGACAAACCGAGATCCTCTTGACACCTCCCCTGCCTTCTCACTATACCTAACCACCCCACAGACGGGAGCATTGCGCCCCGCCTCATCTACCCTCCAAATTATAGGGGTTTGGGATGACCAAACAAAACCAAGTTGCAGTCGTTGGAGCCGGTGTATTGGGGCTAATCCAAGCCCTTTTGTTGCAGCGCACAGGCCACCAAGTCACCCTTTTCGAGCGCGAAAGTGAGCGCCTCGATCACCATTGTAGCAGCGTAGCCGCCGGTATGATCGCCCCTTTCTGTGAACTCAATGAAGCTGAACCCGAAGCGGCATTGTGGGGAGCACAAGCTCTTGCCGTGTGGCAATCGATCTTGCCAACGCTCAAAGCTCCCGTCCATTCGAGCTTTGAAGGAACTCTCGTGATCGCTCACCACCAAGATCGCACAGGTCTTCAATACCTCGCAGAACGGGTCAAACATCTCGGCTTTGAACATTCGATGCGCGTCCTTTCACGTCAAACCTTGCGCGAACTCGAACCCGAACTCGAAGGCCGCTTTGCCGAAGGGCTGTTCTTTTCTCCCGAAGGCGAAGTCGATCCGCGTATGCTGTTGCCCGCCCTCGTCCAAACTCTCCGCAGCGAAGGGGCAATCCTGCAATTTCAAACGCCCGTCGAAGATATCCAAGACGGCAAACTCCGCATCCACAGCGAATGGCGAGAATTTGAATGGGTGCTTGATTGTCGGGGACTGGCTGCCCGCGATATCTTCCCAAATATCCGAGGTGTGCGCGGTGAGGTAATGCTGTTGCGCGCTCCTGATGTCCAACTTCGCCGTCCCATCCGCATGGTTCACCCGCGCTATCCGTTGTACATCGTCCCCCGCCCCGACCATCACTTCTTTATCGGAGCAACCGCTGTAGAAAGTGAGTCGATGCGCAAAACCACCGTCAAATCCGCACTCGATATGCTCTCCGCAGCGTACTCTCTCCACCCCGCTTTCGCAGAAGCCGAGATCATCGAAACCCGCGCACATCTCCGCCCCACCCTCTCCGAACACCTCCCCGCGATCCGACAACAAGGCCGCACGCTCCACCTCAACGGACTCACGCGACACGGTTATCTGCTCGCGCCTTACCTCGCAACAACCGCTGCACATTTCGTCCAACATCAAACATGGCCCGAAGACGCCCAACGACTTCATCGCCCCCAAGAATCCGCCTGATCCATCGAACCTACCCACCAAGCCAACCCTCTTCACACAAAAAAGGCGCAGCCATGACCCTCGAAGTCAACGGAGAAAACAAAGAGATCGAGCCGAATCTTTCGCTTGCTGAGGCGCTCAAAAGATGGGGATACGAAGGTCTCCCCGTTGCTGTCGCCCGAAACGAAACCTTTGTTCCACGACGCCTCTACGCCGAAACTTTCTTGTGCGAAGGCGACCGCTTGGAGATCGTCTCTCCCATGCAAGGCGGCTAAAGCTCCGCGCAAACGAACCACCCTCCATCCGAAAGGAGAACCGTCCGTGACAAGACAAACTTGGGAGATCGGCGGAAAGACCTTGCGCTCTCGACTTTTTCTAGGAACAGCCCGCTATCCTTCGCTTGAAACCCTTCGCCAAGCCATCGAAAGCTCTGGTGCAGAGGTCGTCACCGTTTCTTTGCGCCGCGAATCTTCCACCGAGCGGGCAGGCGAGCGCTTTTGGTCCACCCTCAAAACCCTCGGGGTGCATATCCTCCCAAACACCGCAGGGTGCAAGACCGTCAAAGAAGCCCTTACGACCGCCGAGATGGCGCGTGAGATATTTGAAACTTCTTGGATCAAGCTCGAAGTGATCGGCGATGATTACACACTTCAACCCCATCCCTTCTTGCTGGTCGAAGCCGCCGAAGAACTCAACCAACGAGGCTTTGAGGTCTTTCCCTACACGACGGATGATATCGTCGTTGCGGAGCGCCTACTCCAAGCAGGATGCAAAGTCCTGATGCCTTGGGGCGCACCGATCGGTTCGGGCCAAGGACTTAACAACCCCTTTGCGCTCAAGACTCTGCGCGCTCGTTATCCCAACACCCGCTTGATCGTGGACGCGGGCATCGGCAAACCTTCTCACGCCACACAAGCCCTTGAGATGGGTTACGATGCGGTCTTGCTCAATACCGCTGTGGCACGCGCTATCGACCCTGTCGTCATGGCACGCGCCTTTGCTCTCTCCATCGAAGCGGGGCGGCTCGCTTTCCTCGCAGGCCCGATGCCCACTCAAGATACCGCCACACCGAGCACTCCTGTCACAGGAACCCCATTTTGGCATCACTCCTAAATCCCCTCCCTTCGCTGCACAACCGAGGGAGCAAAGTTCTCGGCCCTTAGGCGAAACACGACGGAGTCCCCGCATGCTCAAAACCCAAGGCATCTATGGCTTTTACCCGATCGTCGATGATCTCCGATGGATCGAGCGTTTGCTCTTGCTCGGGGTACGCACAATCCAATTGCGACTCAAAGGATGCGAACCTCCCGAACGCCAACGCCAGATCAAAGCCGCCATCACGCTAGGCCACCAATACAACGCCCAGATGATCATCAACGATTATTGGCAAGATGCGATCGACTTTGGCGCAACATGGCTGCATCTCGGCCAAGAAGATCTCGCCCAAGCCGACCTTCCAGCCATCCGCAACGCCAACCTCCAACTCGGCATCAGCACCCACAGCCCCGAAGAATTGGACGTCGCTCTCGCTGCGCAACCCGACTATCTCGCGCTTGGCCCTGTGTATGAAACCACCCTCAAAAAGATGCGCTGGCTTCCCCAAGGACTCGAACGCATCGGCCTCTGGAAACAAAAGATCCCTTGCCCGCTCGTTGCCATCGGCGGGATCACTCTGGAACGCGCTCCCGACGTCTTGCGCGCAGGAGCCGATTCCATCGCCGTGGTCTCTGATATCCTACAGTCTCCTTCCCCCGATGATCGCGCTCAACACTGGCTTCGCCTGTTTCGCGATCGACCTATCACCGCAGAATCCGCCAGATAGAAATAGAAGCGGCTTGTTGGAATTGTTTTTGCGGGGCTTTGCCCCACACCCCGCCATAGAGCATCGCCCCCTTGACCCCGTCATGGCGAAACAAACAGGGTTTTTCACACAGACGACTCTGTCGCTTGAAGTGCTGAGAACACGGGGTATCGGAAACAGCGTCGTTCCTGTGCAACGTCGACAGACCTATCCCACCGAGGCCAACGTCGACAGACCCATCCCACCGAGGCCAACGTGAAAACACCCACACCACCATCCCATTCCTCCCAACCATCCGCCCTCTGCGGGGACTCGGCTCCTGCGCTATCCGTCCTCTCCGAGAACTCGGATCCTGCGCTATCCGCCCTCTCTGAGGACTCGATTCCTGCGCTGTCTGCGGCAGAACAGCTTCGTTATGCACGACAGATCATCCTCCCCGAGATCGGACTTCAAGGGCAACAACGCCTCAAACAAGCACGGCTCCTTGTCGTCGGAGCGGGAGGTCTCGGATCGCCTGCGTTGTTGTATCTTGCAGCCGCAGGCATCGGACACATCGGCATCATCGATCCTGATCAAGTCGACCTCACCAACCTCCAACGCCAGATACTTTACGACACGCAAGCCTGCGGAAGCCCCAAAGCCGAGCAGGCCCACCAGCGCCTCCAAGCCCTCAATCCGCAGATCCATCTCACCCATTACACCGAA
>CAUJFU010000093.1 GCA_963169055.1 Myxococcota bacterium | reverse complement strand
TGGAACCGCCACGGCCACTTCCGATATCGATATCCGTGGCGTCGCGATCGCCCCGCTGCCCACCTACTTTGGCACCCGTCCGTGGGAACAATTGCGCGACTCCACTCCGTTTACTCAAACCCTGCTTCAACAACGAATGCCCCACGCCACCGACCCCGCCGATTGCGAAGTCTTTAACCTCACCAAGTTTGTTCGCCTTGCTGCCGACGCCAACCCCAATATCCTCGATATCCTGTTTGCGCACCCCGACGATTGGCTTTACAGCACCCCTGCATGGGAGCGATTGTACGAACACCGCCATCTCTTCTTGTCCATGCGTGTGCGCTACACTTATACGGGATACGCGATGAGCCAACTCAAACGCATCCAAACCCATCGCCGTTGGCTGCTCTCCCCTACCACCGAAAAGCCCACACGTTCGGCTTTTGGGCTGCCTGAAAACGAGTCGCTCGTTCCAAAAGATGTGCAAGACATGGTCAACGCGCTGATGCGAAAACAGATCGAGATCTGGCATCTCGACGCGCTGATCGAAAGCATGGAAGAGGAACAGAAAGAAGAGATCCGCGACGCGATGCGCGCTTATTTTGAGATGGTTCATGGACGCCCTTACAATCCCGACGGCGATCACGAACAAGAACAAGCCGCCCTACAGATCGGCCTCAACGAAGAACTCTGGAAGCGCATCGACGCAGAACGCCGCTACAAGAACGCTTTGCACGATTGGAAACAGTACGAACAATGGAAACAACACCGCAACGAAGCCCGCGCCGAACTCGAAGCCCGCTTTGGATACGATTGCAAACACGGTAGCCATCTTGTGCGTCTGTTGTTGTCCGCCGAAGAACTCCTATACACGGGCGATCTCAGCGTTCGACATCCCCAAGCTGATCTCTTGCGCGAGGTGCGGGCAGGGGCGTGGGATTACGAAACCTTGATGCAATGGGCCGAAACACAAGAACGCAAGATCATTGAACTTGCCAACCACAAACGACTGCCCCATAGTCCACCCCGCGACGCGATCGATGCGCTCGTCACGGAACTCGTTCTTTCTTTTCACAGCTACCAACGGCCCGATTGACCGGATTTTTTGTAATGAAAGTATACTTAGACACCTTGGGTTGCCGACTCAACGAAAGTGAGATCGAACAGATCGGTCGGACATTTCGACGTATTGGACACGACCTAACCAAAGAAGCCGAAGACGCCGACCTTTGCGTGATCAATACTTGCGCTGTGACCAACGAAGCTGGGCGCAAGTCCCGCCAAATGATCCACCAAGCTCACCGAAAAGCCCCTCACGCGGGGATTATCGTCACAGGTTGCTACAGCGAGATCGAAAAACAAAAAGTCGCAGAGCTCCCCGGTGTTCGGCACATCATCGGAAACCTCGACAAAGAAAAACTCGCTTATCTTGTGATGGGCGTCGAACCCGAACCTTTCGATGAAGAACCGATCGCCCGCGATCTCAAACCCGGAGATCTCCGACGCACCCGCGCCTACGTCAAAGTCCAAGACGGATGCAACAACAAATGCGCGTTTTGCGTGACACAGATCGCTCGTGGCGAAGAACGCAGTCGCCCGTTGGCCGAGATCTTGTCGGAGATTCGGGGGTTTTTGAAACTCGGCTACAAAGAGATCGTCTTAACGGGCGTTCATCTCGGCGCTTATGGCCGTGATCAACGCGACGCAAACCTCGATCTCAAAGACCTTCTCCAAGCCATCCTCGATCAAACAGCCACCCCTCGCCTTCGCCTGTCTTCTCTCGAACCTTGGGATCTTCCGCCGCGATTCTTCGATCTCTGGCAAGATCCCCGCCTTTGCCGCTACCTCCATCTGCCCCTTCAATCGGGCTGTGATCAAACCCTCAAACGTATGCTCCGCCGCACCCGCAAACAAACATTTCGCGAGATCGTCGCCGAAGCACGCGCATCCATCCTCGACCTTGCCCTATGCACCGATATGATCGTCGGATTCCCGGGCGAAACCGATGCCGAATTCAACGAGACCACCGAATTCGTCCAAGAGATCGACTTTTGCCATCTACATGTCTTTCGCTATTCACCCCGACCCCAAACCCGCGCTGCCACCCTCCCCGATCAGATCGACCACGACACCAAAACCCAACGCAGCGAACTCTTGCAATCTCTCTCTCTCCAAGGACGACAACGCTTCCACCAAAACCAGATCGGCTCCGTCGCCCCCGTCCTCTGGGAACAATCCCTCGATCAAGATGACTTCGGCACGCTTTGGCAAGGTCTCACCGACCACTACATCCGCGTCCAAACCCGCGTCCCCCGCGATCTCTACAATCAGATCCTCGACGTCCAACTCCTCTCCCCGCTCAACGACGAGATCATGACCGCACAACTCCGCTAAAACACGATTTGGAACGATGCTTCGTTCACGCAACGGAAAGTGGTGGGCGATTTTTGGCCTGCTTTTCCACCGCATCCGCGATCAGCGGAGCCATCGCACGCAAACCTGATAAATTCAGATCTCCTTTTTCATACATCTCAAGCCACACACGACGTTGACGAATGACGCGCTCATCATCGCGCAGGTGAAGGCGTATCAACAAAAGCTCTGCCTTGGCCCTGATGGTTGGTGGAATTGAGGCAGAAACCAACAACTGAAGAGAAGGCAGAGAGATCTCAAACCAACCATCCTGCACGATAAGAGGATCCAACAGATCTGAGGAGCGAAGGTTTTTTTTGCTTGCATTCAACCAACCCGATGCGTAGCGATAATTCTCCCATCGATAAGCAAGGCTCGGATCTTCGTCCCAACTCACAAAATGATCGACTTGGCCCGAAGGTTCGTACATGGCGCTGTAAGCGCAAAGATTCCGAAATCCCTCCGCCAACACCGAGCGAAACGGAGACCAATAATCGCGAGGCCTCACCGCGTCGGGGTGTGCTTGCAGCCATTGTTGGCCCATCACAGCAGCCTCTTCAAAACCGGGCGGCTTTGGCACAGGATCAAAATGGATCACGTTAGCCTCCCTTTTTGGGTGCTGACGATCCAACGCGGCCAAAAATGATCGTGGCCAGCAAGAACCCGCAACAGCTCTTGGTGGATAGTGTCTTGAGAATCTAGCCCGTTCGGCAAAGCAGAGCGCTCCCCTCGCATCCACGCTTCAGCGGCTTCAATCGCTTTTTCCGCTTCCAACGACCGACCCTGCTCCAAACCAAAAAGGTCGGACACCAACCAATTGACAACATCTCCCTGTTTTGACCAAGGCATCTGTTCCAACAAAACCTGGCGCTCCCGTAGCTTCAAATGAAACAACGCATCTTGTTCCTCGTCAAACCAAGACTCCACAGAAGCCATCACCATCGGAGAGTGCGTAGCCACAAGAAGCTGGACTTGTGCTTGATGATGCAACACAGCAGCAAGTTCCATCAAAGATCGAAGAATCACGCGCTGCCAACGGGGATGCAGGTGACTCTCCACCTCATCGACGAGAAGCGTCACTTGGGTTGTCGCTTCTTCTCCGAGTTGTTCTGCTGCAAGACGATGCTCTTTCCAAGTCCAAGTCATCATGTAGGCGAACGCGACAACGCGGCGAATCCCTGACGAGGCGTGTAAAATCGGAACCGCGTCCGCGTACGAAGTTTGTATGGACGGGATATCTCTTGCGTCGTTGACGGATAACCGCATGAGCGGTCCCGGTCGCAGTTGGCTTGAATCGTCGGTGGGCGGCGACAATTGACGCAAAGCTCGCTCCATCGCGTCCGCTTCTTTTCCTTTCTCTCGTATCCAACTCGCCCAATCGTACAACAAACCATTGCAGATCGGTGTGCGCCGTTGACCGTCTTCGTCCACCCACAAACCATCCCAAACCTCGGAGGCAGTAAAAACGTACGCAGGAAGGCGCTCTTGGACGTCTACATTCCCTTTCTTTTTCCAATAATTACGCGCTGGATCCCAAACAGAAAATCCGCCATCCGAATGGGCATAGATCACCAAACCGAGATTCCAAGGCCGCCCTGCTTTTCCTGCCCACGCCTCGTCCCTTGGGTTGTACGTGCTTTCATAGCGAACTGCGGACTTGGTTTTGGCTGAGAGACTGAATTCTAAAGTTGCTTTCTCTTTTGTATTTCGAGGCTTTACAGGGTATCCTGAAAGCATCTTGGTGTTGACCTCCCTCAACCAGCGCCGCGTCAATGCCCACCACGCAAGATCCAACAAAAAACTTTTTCCCAACCCGTTGTCGCCCGCGATCAGATTGAGTCGGGGAGCCAACTCCATCTCCATCTTCGGCGAAGGCCCCACGTTGCTCATCTTCAAATGTTTCAGCATAATCGCTCCTCGTCAGCGTATCCAGAACGAACACAGTCATACACCGAAGAGAACCCGCTTTCAAGCAAGACCTCGCAAACAAAACGAGACTCAGAAAGCCCACAAAAGAGAAGGCGTCCACAAAGATTTGGCACACCACAAAAGATCGCCTATGTTGTTGTGTGTGGCTGTCCAACCGATCAAGGAGGTCTTCATGCACACCTTTCGCTTTGTGTCTTTGCTTTTTGTCGTTCTCTATCTTCCCCTATACATCGGGTGTGTGGGCCTCAACCCGATCCCCACTCCCATCGATCCCGAAGTCGCCAAAGCCATCCCCGGCAATTACAACCTCCAGTTTTCGGAGTTTCGTTTGTTGCTCGGCGGTGCAGAACTGCCCCAAAAAGAAAATGGCGTCTTTGAAAGCCAAGATGGCGCTCTCACCGTTGACGTCCGAAACGACGGATGCACCGCTTCCAACAAACGACTTTGCCTATGCACCGATTACAAGATCTGTCCTCTCAAAGCCACCTCAGGTACGGCCTCGATCACCATGCCCCAACTCAACCAAACCGCCAACAATCGCTTTGATGTCGAAGCCTCCGCCGCAGGTGAATCCGTAAAACTCGAAGGGTTTATCGACGGCACACGCCTCCAATTCACCCTCGGCATCCGCGAACCCATGCGCCTCAAAGGCGTCCCCAATATCGAATGCGTCCGCGTCGAAGAAAGCTACATCAGCGGCACCGGCCAACTCCAAGGCAACAAGTTCAACAACCGCTTTGAAGGCCGCATCCAGATCCAATGGTCCAGCGGCTGCCAACTCAAACAAGTCCTCCTCAACGGGGCTTTGCGCTTTGAACACCGCCTCGTCGCACAAAAAGCCACCTGAACACCGAAACCGCTCCGCCTGTGAAACATCTCATTTGCAATCATGTGACAATCACGCAACAAAAAATCCTTGACATGAAACATCGACTTGTCGTCCAATCCGCTGAATGTTTTCCACACTTTGCACGACAAGGGCATCCAATATGTCTGTCCAACGCCTCCAACAACAACTTCTCGCCTTGGGTTCCAAGCCTCACTTGTCTCAAAAAGAGATCAGCGCGCTCCGCCAAGCCGCAGGAACCACCGTATCCCCCAAAGAACGCGCTCTCGTCGATGACTTTGTACGCCAACACCGCGATGCACTCGAAGAAACAGACATCCGACAACTTTACAAAAGCCTTTCGCGACCCCTCCCAACCCACGCCCAACTCCGCATCACCGAAGAACACGCCCTCGGCTCCAAAGAAGCCAGCGGCGTCATCCGCACCAAAAAAGGTTGGCTGATCGCAGACGACGACAAGGGCCTGTTCTATCAAACCCACCAAGGCGAAACCATCAAACAGATCGGCTCCAAACATAAAGCCGCCCAAGGTATCGAAGGGCTTTGCTTGTCCGAAGACGGCAAAACCGCGTACACACTCTCCGAAGACTCGCGGGCTGTGTTCGCTGTGCCTCTGTCTTTCGACAAAAAAGGCCACCCCAAACTCGGTGAGGCCGAACGCCTCGGTCGCCTGCCAACCCTCGGTGACACCCACAACAAAGGATGGGAAGGTCTCGATATCCTTCCTGCCCGCTTTTCCGCCGATGGCAAACAACACCTCGTCGCCATCCACGAAGGAGAACCCCGCCAGATCGGCATCTTTGCACTCCCTGACCTGACCACCGCCCACCTGCTCAAGCTGCCCAACGAAGTCAAAGAACACCTCGCCGATCTCAGCGATATCGCCATCTGCCCCAAAACCGGCCATCTCTTCCTTCTCAGCGATGAGTCCCGAACCATCGCCGAATTAGCGATCCAATCACGCCATCGCTCGGCCCCGGGCGCACTTCTCGAACAAGTCGAACTCGAATACCTCGGACATACAACGCTCGATCTGCCCAAACACGCCAAGCCAGAAGGACTGTCTTTTGACGGAGAAGACACCCTTTGGATGGTCTCTGACGGAGATCAGCGTATGTGGAAGATCGACGTCCAACGCTGAGAGCATCGAAACTTTTTCCAATCTTATCCGATAACATCAGACAGTTTCCCAAACGCCACACGACCCCAAACAAAGCGCCCACACCACCCACCGCAAACGCAACCCATTCCACCCGAAAGAAGGGCGCGTTGGCGCTTGTTTCAAAAAAGAAAGGCCCACGATGTCCACGATCCACACCAAATACGGCTACGAGTTCCGCAAAGACCTGATCGGACAAAACCGCGACGCATGGCTCAAAGCTGTCGGCCAAGAACTCGAAAAAAAGGGCGTCTCCGTCAAGGTCGGCGAAGGCTCTCACGCCCAAGAGATCAAAAACAGCGACCAACTCAACGCTTTCTTTGATCGATACCGTTCTAACCCCGCACAAGTCGCTCAAGAAGTCGGACTCCCCGCCGGAAAAGATATCCGAGCCTATTTCAGCGACCTGATGCAAGCCCTCGATGATATCGTCAAAGATACCTCCAAAGTCAAAGCTGGAACCGCCGTCGATCTGCGCGCTTCGAGCGAGCTTGGAAAAGCCCTCGGACTCGATCGCACCGAACATCGCTATGCCTCTGGTTACACACCCTTCGGAAAAGCTACACGCACCGAAGGTTCGACTAGCGTACTCGGCCTTTTGCTGTCTCGTGATCCCGTACAAGCTGATCCGCTCGAAGGTGTGCCGTTTATGAGCGCCACCACCTTCGCAGGGATGCGCCCACAAGTCGGTCGAAATGGTCAAGAGTTCGAATCCGTCCGTCGCCTTGATGGCCTCAACAAAGACCAACTTGTCGAGCTTTTGCGCACCGACCGCAGCGGTAGAAGCGCCCTTGATCGTATGCAAAAAGCCAAAGATGCCGAAGCCTTTACCATCGGCTACAACGGGATGAGCCTTGATGAGATGCGTTGGGACAGCGATGCACACCGCGTCCGCGAAGCCAACCCACACATCTCGCTCACCGTCGAATCGGGCCGAATGGAACTCGACGAACGCAGCGGACAACACGAAGTCTCCCTTGGGACCGACTACAACGAAGATACCTATTACGACACCAAAGATTTTTCTCTGCTCAACAACGATATGTCCGTTCGCGCACGCATCCGCCGCGATGAACCAACCCCCGAACCGAGCGGCGTTCGGCGCGTGTTGATCCAATCCAAGGTCGGCTCCAACGTCGATGAAAGCGGGATGAAAGCCGCCGACAAAGCCGACGTCCGCAAAGACAACCCTTCTGAAGCCGATGTCAACGGCCTTGATCAGACCATCCGCAGCGGGATGTCCACATGGGAATGGGGCGGAACCCCCAAACCCATCGAAGCAATGGGCATCGTGTACAACGCTCTCAACGAAAAAGGCGCGCTTCCCGATATCGGCGAACACAAAGATGTGCTTTTGCTCGAAGACAAAGCGCATGTACGCTCGACCCGCAGCCGCTTTCACCTCAACGAAACCTCGCGTAGCTCGACCATCGACCTCTTCCGCAGCACAGGCGAACCCAAGATCCGCGAAACCCTTGATATCTTGCAAAAAGGCGGATTCTCCGGCCCCGAAGCCGACAAGGTTCGCCAACTCGGAACCAGCCTGCTTGATCGCAGCGCTTTTGTCGAACGCTGCAAAGACAAGTTGATCGCCCTCGACCCGTCGCTCGCTCAAAGCGGCGTCACCCTCGACACCATCAAACAGCTCTGGCCCGACAACGCCGTCACTTCCAACAAGCTCGAAGCCGCCAAGCGCGATGTCGTCGCACGCGAGATCGAAAGCGCCTACGACGAATTCTCCGCCCTGATGGACAACAGCCGCCGCGATATCGCAGGTACACGTGGCCCCGAATCACGCGGAATGAATCTCCAAGCAGAAACCTTGTCCTTTATGCGCGAGCGCTATCCCGAACTCAAAAAGATCCAAACGGTCGGACCCTTCTTGCAAAAATTCGATCAGATCCTCGCAGGCCCCGACAAAGACGCCTTCATCCAAGATCTCTCCAAATACGCCAACGACAACGGTAAAAACGCCCTCCAAAACGCCACCGACAAAGACGCCGCCATGCGTGGTCTGCGCACCCACCTCGTCAACGAACACCTCGATATCCTTCACCGTCAAATCGAAGCCTCCGGCACTTCGGCCTGTACGCTATCCTTCGACAATATGCGCAAAGCCTACGCTGGAAACGACCGCACCAACTGGAACTTCTTGATCGACACCTTCGATGTCAGCGAGTACTACACCCCCGAAGCGTGGAAAAACCTCACCCCCGAAGAGCGTTCAGGAGCCAAGCCCGTATCACCCGACAAGATGTTCCATGCCACCGTCGTCAACGAAGTGCAGATCGAACTCGGCTACGAAAAGCCATTCGTTGAATCCATCGAAAAAGCCCAAGCAGCCGTCCAAAACGCACGCGGCGGCCTGTTCATGGATTACGCAGTCGAGCGTGGCCTCGCTCAAAACACCGATGCACCCGCAACATTCCACAACCTTCTGCGCGAGACCTTGGCCAAACCAAAATCCGAACAAGACGCTTTCTTTTCGGCTCTCAACGACTTTGCCAAAGCCCGTGGCTCTGCGCTGACCTTTGATCCAAACAACAGCCAAACGCTCGGTGAAACGGCCTTCTCTGCTTCCAACCTCAACCAAGACGGCAGCAAACACACACAACTGCTCGAAGATCAGCGCATGACCGAGTTTGTGTGGGGCGAATTCCGCCGCGCCCAAGAGTTTATCGCCGACCTGCGCGGCAATCGCGTGACCCGTGAAGCCGACCGTGCGGGCTTCTCCACCAAATGGATCAACTCCGAGATGAGCAAAGGTGATCTCGCGCTAACGCTGTTGCGCGACGGACGCCCCTAACCACCAAACCAACAAGTGACACGAAATCCACAAGGTGTGCGATCGAAACATGGTGGGGCAGCAAGGTGTGGCTGCCCAACAACAGGGCGTCTACAGCGGATCGCACCTACCCTTAGAGCACATTCTCTCAGATCTCGTACGACACCTACAGGAGTCAAAGATGTCCGTTCGCCAAGTCAAAGACACCCTGCGCCAGCTTACCCGCGATGGGATGCTCGACGCCCAAGATATCCAAAAAGCTGTGACCTCGGCTGGAAAGTCCGTCGATGCCGGCGAGATGAACGCGATCCGCGATGCCGTCTTGCAAGCCAACAACATCAACGTTCAAGGCAACAGCTTTGACCGCTCGGGCTATCGCACCACCATCGAAGCCTTCAACGAAGCCCAACAAGCAGGCGTCCGCTTTCCGATGCTCGCAGGCGAGTTGATCCGACCCGAATCTCTCGAAGAAGCCAAGACCATCCGCGACACCAGCTTCGGTGGAACCCCGATCCCCGCAGCCGTCAAAGAACTTCTCTCCAAAGCCTACGCCAGCGGACTCGAACCCTTCGATGTCAACGATACCAAACGCAGCAGCAGCGGCGAAGTCAAAGGCGTCTACAGCGATTATCCCTCCATGTCCAAACCTTCGGGCAATATGAGCTTCGACTACACCGAGATCACGCCCAAAGCCCTCCAAGACGACAAAAACGATCCAAGCGAATACAACGTGATCACACCTCGCAGCGAACTGGGCCCGGGTGGACAGCGCATGACTCGCATCGATTATGACCGTCGTGCGGGGGGTACAGGTGATATCGCAGCACACTACGACGAAGGAATGCACGAAGATATCTACGCACGCGGCAGCTCGGGGCAAAAGTGGGCCAACAACTTTGCGATCCTTTCGGATGGTTCGATCCACGCCCTCCCTGCGGCCCGCCGAGACGAAGAGGGTCGCGTGATCCTCACCAACCCCGCCCTCGCACGCGGAAAGCGCGTCCTCTACATGGGCCACCTCGATGTTCGCGGCGGTGTCGTCCAAAACGTCGAGATGTCAGGCCGCCTGAGTCGACTCGCAGCCCAAGGCGAACAGCAATTCATCGATCCCATCGCCCTGATCAAAGCATGGGGCTTTGAGATGTCCCCAAGCCTCACCGCTGCCGCTGAACGTGGCGGTGGCATCCAATTCAGCAACACCGCCGACGGCACCCCCATCCGCGACCTCGAAAACGGTACCCTCCGCCAAGCCACCCCCTAAACCTCTCCACCGCCCACAACCTCCCGCTCTCCCTCCAACGAACAGAACAACCACTCGGATATCGTATCACTGAATCAAACGCAGATGGTGGTATCCCTGATCTGCCGCAACCAAGGCCCCGTCGTAGCGTTGCACCAGACCAAAGATCTGTCCAAACGAAGCCACAGAGATATCGCCGTCGAGATAGCTCGCATAGCTCGCTCCCACAAAGGTTTGAACGCGCCCCTTTTCCAACCATCGGATGCTTGTTTGATCGGTGATATACAAGCGTTTGTCGCGCCCCACCAACAAGCCGATCGGTTCGAGAAAGTTGGCTCGCAACGCCTCGCCGTCTGTGCGTGCGACTTTGCCGGCTCCTGCGACGGTTCGGACTTGTTGCTTGGTATCCACCAGTCGAATCCGCACATTCTGCGTATCCGCCACAAGCAACCCCACCCCTTGTTGCCATGCGATGCCTTGGGGGGCGGCAAAACGCGCCTTGGTTGCGTCTGCGTCGACAAAGCCCAAAGTACCGTCCCCTGCGTAGGTTTTGACTTGCCCTGCCGCGAGATCAATTAAGCGGATCACATGGTTGCCTGTATCTGCGACGTACAAGAGGTTGGCGACTTCATCGAGGGCAAGACCTTGAGGTTCGCGAAAGTTGGCTTGCATCGCTGCACCATCACGCAAGCCCGCAGTTCCGTCCCCTGCGAGGGTTGTCACCTTTCCTTGGAGATCGACCACGCGGATGCGATGGTTTCGCGTGTCGGCAACATAAAGCATCCGTGAAGAGTGCGAAAACACCAATCCTCGGGGCGATTGAAAGCGAGCCGTAGCAGCATCACCATCCAAATAACCCGCTTGGCCCGTTCCAGACAGCGTGGTGGTGAGGCCCTTGAGATCGACCTTTCGGATGCGATGATTCTCGCTGTCGGCCACAAACACATCCCCGTTGGTGAGATCGGTGGTGACAGCGGAAACGCGGTTGAACTTGGCTTGCCCGACGGAGCCATCGACAAAACCACGCGGATCATCGCCCGTCAATGTGGTGACAGTCCCCGTAATCAGGGACAGTTTGCGAACACGCTTGTTTTCTGTGTCGACGATCATCAAGTCGCCTTTGTTATCCAACGCCAGTCCAGAAGGCCGATAGAGCTGCGCATTCAAGCCTGTGTCGTCCTTAAACCCTGCATTTCCCGTCCCTGCGACGGTGGAGACGTTGCCTTGTGCGTCGATCTTGCGGATACGATGGTTGAAGGCGTCGGCAACGTACAAGTTCCCAGACCCGTCGAAGAGCAGACCACGTGGGGCCTTAAAACGCGCTTGTTGAGCTTTTCCATCCAGAAAGTCTGCAAGGCCCGCTCCTGCAAAAGTGGTGACTACGCCCTTGCCATCGACCTTTCGGATGCGATGATTCTGCGAATCCGCGACGTACAAGTTGTTTGTGGAGTCGATGACTAGATCGGTGGGTTCGTCAAATTGAGCCATCTTGCCCGTATCGTCCTTGAACCCGGCGGTGCCATTTCCCGCGATCAGGCTGACTTGGCCTTGTGGATCGACTTTGCGGATCGCGTGGTTGCCCGTATCTGCAACAAAAAGCGTCCCATTTTTATCGAAAGCGATCCCACGCGGAGAAAAGAACAGCGCTTGTCCACCCACTCCGTCTTGAAAGCCCGACTTTCCGGCCCCTGCGATCGTCTTGACGTTGCCTTGTAAATCGATCATGCGGATGGCGTGGTTGCCTGTGTCTGCGATGAACAAGTTTCCTTTGCTGTCAAAGGCCAGATCTTCTGGCTGTTGGAAGGTGGCTTGAAGAGCCGTCCCGTCTTTGAATGCCGGAACGCCCGTCCCTGCGAAGGTCGTCACGTTGCCTTGTGGATCGATCTTTCGGATCATGTGGTTGGCGGTATCTGCAAGATACAGATTTCCCGCACTATCCGAGACGATCTGCGCAGGTTGATGAAAGCGCGCCTCCAACAATCCACCATTTCTCAACAGCGAATTCCCCGCAAAGAGTTGGACTTGTACGGATTCATCGACCATTCCATCGCAATCATTGTCCACACCATCCTTGATTTCGAGGCTCGGTAAGATCTGCCCTGTGCAAGGCCCCCAAACACCCGCTGCGCAGCGTTGTTCGCCAGCGGCACAAGGCCCGATCCCCTTGGTGGCCGCAGGCGCATCGTAGCAAGAGCGCACAGCCCCATCCACACAATTGCACCGACCCGCCTTACACACCGCTCCTGCCGAACAAGCATTTCCGCACGTCCCACAATGCTGCAAAGAACGTTGCAGATCAAAACATTGTCCCGCGCAAAGTGTCTGCCCGACAGGGCATTCGGGAACACACTGACCATCGCGACAACGCTCACCTTGCGCACAGGCTTTGTCACAACTTCCGCAATGACGGGCGTCTTGCTTGGTGTCGACGCACAACGCACCACAGCGCGTCGGGGCTTCACGCAAGCACACAGGCTCACACACACCCTTGACACAAGATTCCGTTGGCCCGCATGCCTTGCCACACGCCCCACAATGCGCACGTGCGTTTTGAAGGTCTTGACAACGACCTCCGCACAACGCAAACCCCACAGCACAAACGCACTGGCCTTTTTCACAAGCCGTTCCAAAGCCGCAACGCTTGCCGCATCCGCCACAATGCAACGTATCACTTTGCAGATCGACACAGCCCCCAAAGCAGATCGTCGCGGTCGCAGCGGGGCATTGGATCTGGCACTTCGCGTCGCCACACACCTCACCCATCGCGCAGATCTGCATACACGTTCCGCAATGTTGGAAGTTGGCGCGAGGATCGACGCAAACACCATCACAGAGCTTTTGATTGGGGGGACACACGCACTTGCCTTGGATGCAAGATTGCCCCGCTCCGCAGGCCGTACCGCAGGCTCCGCAATGCAATCGATTGCTTTGTGTATCGACGCATCCACCGAAACAAGCCGTCGGTGTTGCCGCAGGACATGACGTCACACAACCGCCGAAAGCACAAAGCTGGCCTCCCGCACAAGCCGCCCCACACGCCCCACAATGCGCATAATCCGAGCCCAAATCGACACAGCGATCTCCGCACTCCGCGAGATCTTCGGCGCACAAACACTTCCCCGCAGAGCAGCTTTGTCCTGCCAAACAAGCGCGACCGCACCCCCCACAATGCAAGCGCTGGCTTTGTGTATCGACACATCCTCCAAAGCACGTCGTCGGTGTTGCCGATGGACACGATGGGACGCACGTTCCGCTCGCGCAGATCTGGCCCTCTGCACAAGGACGCTTGCAATCTCCACAGTGTTGCGCGCTGGTCATCGGATCGACACAAGTACTCCCACACAAGAATTGACCGATAGGACAGCGGCATCCGCCTTCTTGACAGACCCGACCCACCGCACAGATCTCACCACACGCCCCACAATGCTTGCGATCCGAGCGTTTATCCACGCACGTCCCCTCACAAAGATCAGGCAGATTCGGCGGACATGCTGAAACACACCGACCCAAGAAACAACGCTCGCCCGTTGCACAGGCTTTTGCGCACGCCCCGCAATGCTTGTCGCTCGCCAAGATATCCACACAAGCCCCTGCGCAATCTTGCGTCCCAACAGCGCAACGCAACACACACAAGCCCTTGTCACATCGCTCCTCTGAACGGCACATCGCCCCACACGCTCCGCAATGCTTCGGATCTTGGGTGACGTCCACACACGCCTCGCCACAACGGGCTTTTCCCGTCTCACACAACAAGGATGGCTGGGGAGATTGGCATGCCACCCCCCACATCCCCCACAACAACAACACCACGCCACGCCAAAAGCCCCATACACCGATTCGCTGCTGCATTCTTTGACCCTTTGCCTGCTGTCTTTTGGCGATGGATCGACACGAAATCTCGCTCCACACGCTTTCGCCACCATCGGCTCGCATCCCGATCATCCCAAACGCTCGCATCCCGATCATCCCAAACACTCGAATCTTTCGGAATATCTGATTCATCACGACTCCCCCCTACTTATGGCACGACCTCGTCGACTTGGCCGTTGCAATCGTTGTCTAGCCTATCTTGGGGAATCTCCGCAGAGGGCAATACTTCGCCCACACACGCCGACCACTGGCCTTGTTTGCAATGCGAGACACCACCTTTGCAGACACCTCTTCCTTCCGTCCCTGCTGGCCCCGTATAACAAGCCCGCCCTACGCCTTCTTCGCAAGCACACACCCCCGCAACACAGCGCTCGTGCGAGGCACAAGCCTTCCCACACACACCACAATGCAGCGTATCTGTTTGTAGATCCGCACAGATCGCATCACACGGGCTTTGTCCAGCAGGGCAATTTAACGCGCACTTTCCTTCGACACAAAGCTGCCCTTGTGGACAGGCCACGCCACACGCCCCACAATGCGCGTTATCGCGCTTGCGATCCACACAACGATCCCCACAGCGATCTGGATACGAAGGGCTACAACCCACTTCACAACGCCCCTCCACGCAACGCTCGCCCCCCCCACAAACCAGACCACAACGCCCACAATTCAACGGATCTGCCGACACTTCCACACACGACCGACCACAACGCACCCGACCTGCTGCACACTGGCATTGCCCATTGACACAGCCTGTCCCTGCACGACAAACCACACCACATCCCCCACAATGGCGCGGATTGTTTGATACGTCCACACAACCCCCATAACACGCCTTTTTGGATGCTGCACAATTCGCAACGCACATACCCTCGTCGCAAAGCTGCCCCCCTGCACAAGCTTTCCCACATCCCCCACTATGCATCCGATCCGCCTTCAGATCCACACACGCCCCATCGCAAAAGCCCTGCCCTTCGGGGCAACGACACGATCCCTTTTCGCAATACTGCCCCCTCGGACACGCTTTCCCACATCCCCCACAATGTAGCTGATTGTTTTGCGTATCCGCGCAACCTCCCAAACAAACCGTCGCTGTCGCCGCAGGACACGAAGCCACGCACGCCCCCGCCGAACAAACTTGCCCCCCCTCACAAGCCAACCCACACGCCCCACAATGCGCACCATTCGCCATCACATCCACACAACGATCCCCACAACGCATCAATCCCTCTGCACAAAGGCACTGACCCCCGACACATTCTTGATCCAACGCACACGCCTTCCCACACCCCCCGCAGTGACGGGCATCTCGCGTGACGTCGATACATCCGCCCAAACACAACAACGGCGTAGCTTCGGGACACGCCGCAACGCACACTCCGCTCGCACAGGACTGACCGTCCGCACAAGCCACACCGCACGCACCACAATGTTCTCGCGAGGATCGCAGATCGACACAACGCCCCGCACATCGGCCTTCTCCTGAGGCACACGAACACACTCCCGCCACGCACTGTTC